>VSPV01000152.1 GCA_009775605.1 Paramuribaculum sp. | reverse complement strand
ATACAACCCTGCAATAATTTGGCCAACCGAAAAAAACGGAGACCACTTTGAGGCGTTTCGGCAATAAAAGATTATCTTTGTACTTTGCTAAAGAATGTTCCGACAATGACAAACCAAAAGCAAACAGACGGGTCGCGGACCGAGGCAGCAACCGCCACGCGCAAACGCGAGCCCTGGTGGCGCTACCTGCTCAAATACGGCGTGCCGCTTGTGATTACCGTGGGGCTGTGCTATCTGCTGTTCACCGGCGTGGACTTCAACGAGATGGCCGCCATTATCCGCGACAACTGCAACTACTGGTGGATATTGCTGGCCCTGGTGATAAGCATATTCTCGCACATTTTCCGGGCGATGCGCTGGCGCATCCAGCTGCGCGCCGTGGGCGTGCGCCCTCCGCTGTTCAATCTGGTGCTTTCCATCTTCGGCTGCTATGCCGTGAATCTGGTGCTTCCGCGCCTCGGTGAGCTCTGGCGCACCGGCTACATAGCCCAGCGGCAGGACGCGCCGTTCTCCACCGTGTTCGGCTCGATGGTGGCCGACCGCCTGGCCGACACCCTCACCGTGCTTCTGCTCTGCGGCATCACATTCCTGGCGGCAGGCCATCAGCTTCACACCTATCTGATGCAGAATACCGAGAGCTACGAGAAGCTTGTCGACCTTATGCTCTCGCCCTGGCTCTGGGTGGCTGTGGCAGCCGTAATCGCCGCGATAGTCGTGATTCAGATCCGTTTCCCCCACAACCGAGTGGTGATGAAGGTGAAGAGCTTCCTCACTGGCATCTGGCAGGGATTCGCCGTAGTGGCCACAATGCCCGGGCGCGGACGCTGGCTTCTGCTCACTGTGGCTATCTGGGGATGCTATTTCACCCAGCTCTACGTGGCCTTCTTCTCATTCCCGCTGACCGCCGATGTGGTGCACACCTATGGCGCGACGGCCGTGCTGGTGTGCTTCATGTTCTCGAGCCTATCCATGGGCGTTCCCTCCAACGGAGGCATCGGGCCCTGGCAGTGGGCGGTAATATTCGGCCTGAGCCTCTACGCCGTGCCGGGTCTTACCAAGGGCTACGCCACCTCATTTGCCAATCTGGTGATGGGCTCGCAGACACTGCTGCTCATCCTGCTGGGTATCTTCACGTTTATCTGCATCGCCGTGCAGAAGCGCCACGGCTCCGCAGCAACGCCACAACTACATAAGCAATGAAAAATCCTCTCCAGGTCAAAGACTATTACTCCGGCGACCCCGACGAGAACCCGCAGGAGACCGCAGTCACCGCCACCGAAGGCGAGCCCTCTGAAGCGACGTCGTCCAACCGGATCACGTTCAGCCCCGACGACATTCCCGGCTC
Source organism: Paramuribaculum sp. (assembly GCA_009775605.1). Taxonomy (GTDB): domain Bacteria; phylum Bacteroidota; class Bacteroidia; order Bacteroidales; family Muribaculaceae; genus Paramuribaculum. Next base: position 3,911 of record VSPV01000152.1, on the reverse strand, counting down.
CGGCGCACCATCCGCAGGAAACCAGTCCGTGAACTCAGGCAACGGAAATCCCGGCACACCCGACGACGATACCCGGAAAAAACGCCACGGCTGCCGCAAGGTCCTGATATGGTTCGTGACCCTGGCCATCGTGGCACTCGGCCTGACGTTCTATCTGCGCTATTTCAACCCCTACGTGACCGACGCCCGGCTAACGGGCCAGGTGCTTTCCGTGGAGAAACGCGGACTGATATTCAAGACCTTCGAGGCCGAGATCGTGACACGCGACGCCCTCGCCGACACCACCCGCGTCTACACCCGCGAATGCTCCATGACAGTGGCCGACGACGCCCTCGCACGCCGCCTGCAGGCCCTCCAGGGCACCGGACGCCCCGTCACCGTAAGCTACGAGCGCTTCTACGGCACTCTCCCCTGGCGCGGTGGCTCCACCTCGGTCATCACCGGCATAGTTTCGGAATGACCCCTCTCCACACTCTACGATTGTAATCACACAAACACATATACCAACAAGAAGTTATGTCAGAAATCAAATGCATCGGCATCCTCACCTCCGGAGGCGACGCCCCCGGCATGAATGCTGCCATCCGTGCCGTGACCCGCTCGGCCATTTTCAGCGGATTCAGAGTCAAAGGCATTTATCGCGGATACAAAGGCCTGATATCCGACGAAATAGTGGAATTCAAGACTCAGAATGTATCGAACATCATACAGATGGGCGGAACCATACTCAAGACCGCCCGCTGCCCCGAGTTCCAGACTCAGGAGGGACGCCAGCTTGCCTACGACAATCTGCGCCGGCAGGAGATTGACGCCCTGGTGGTGATAGGCGGCGACGGCTCCCTGACCGGCGCGCGCATCTTCGCCAACGAATTCAACTTCCCCATCGTAGGCCTTCCCGGAACCATCGACAACGACCTCTACGGCACCGACTCCACCATAGGCTACGATACCGCCCTCAACACCATTATGGAGTGCGTGGACAAAATCCGCGACACCGCCACCAGCCACGAACGCCTCTTCTTCATCGAGGTGATGGGACGCGACGCAGGCTTCCTCGCGCTCAACGGAGCAATTGCCTCCGGCGCCGAGGCCGCCATCATCCCCGAGATCTCGACTGAGGTCGACCAGCTTGCCGAACTTATCCAGAACGGCTTCCGCAAGAGCAAGAACTCCTCGATAGTACTGGTGGCCGAAAGTCCCGTTACCGGTGGAGCCATGGGTCTGGCACAGCGTGTGAAGAACGAGTATCCCGGCTACGACGTGCGCGTGTCGATTCTCGGACACCTCCAGCGCGGCGGCTCGCCCACAGCCCACGACCGCATCCTGGCATCACGCATGGGAGCGGCCGCTATCGACGCCCTGCTTGACGACCAGCGCAACGTGATGATCGGCATCAAGAACGACACCATTGTCTACGTTCCCTTCACCAAGGCCATCAAGAACGACAAGCCCATCAACCGCACCCTCCTCGACACGCTCCGTCGCCTGTCGATATAATACAGGATGAATCTCCCCGAAGGATTTATCGAATCGCTAAGCCAAGGCTCCGGCGCGCCGCTTTTCGCGGGGCTGCCGGAGGCTTTGTCGCTTGACCCTGTGGTGTCGGTGCGAATCGACCCGGGCAAAACCCCGCGCGGAGGCTGGGCTGACGACGCACGCGCCGTGCCGTGGGCCGAAACCTCGGGCCGTTATCTCCCGTCCCGTCCGGCCTTCATTTTCGATCCCCTGATGCATCAGGGCGCCTATTATGTGCAGGATGCCTCGTCGATGTTCCTCGGCCACGCGGTAAGACATATCACCGAAGGTCATTCCGGCCCCGTGGCCTATCTCGACGCTTGCGCCGCTCCGGGAGGAAAGACCGGCGCGGCAATCGACGCCCTGCTGCCCGGAAGCGTGGTGTGGGCCAACGAATACGTGCCCCAGCGCGCCGCCGTGCTCCGCGAGAACCTTGCCAAGAAAGGCTACCCACTCACGATAGTGACCACCGGCGACACCGCGCGTTTCGCCGCGCTTCCCGCCTCGTTCGACATCATTGCCGCCGATGTGCCATGCTCAGGCGAAGGCATGATGCGCAAGGATGCTGAAGCAGTGGCGCAATGGAGTCCGGCCCTTGTCGCACAGTGCGCGGAGCTGCAGCGCTCCATACTGCAAAACATGTGGCCTGCCCTGCGGCCCGGAGGCTTCCTTATCTACAGCACCTGCACCTTCAACCGCCGCGAAAACGAGGACAACGTGCGCTGGCTCATCGAAACCTGTAATGCCGAGCCAGTGGAGATACCCGTGAACCACGCATGGGGCATAGCCCCGGCACTTGACAGCGACATGCATGCATGCCGCTTCATCCCCGGCCGCACAGAGGGCGAAGGGCTGTTTCTCGCCGTGCTCCGCAAGCCCGGCGACGAAGCTTTCACCACACAGCCATCCGCGGACAAATCCGGCGGAAAGAGCGCCCGTAAAGAACGGCGGGGAAGCAAACCGGCTCCCGTGCCTGCCGAAGCGCAATCATGGCTGATGCCCGGTTGCGGCGCCACGCTCACGCTCGATGGCGACAGAATCATGGCCGTCTTCCCGCAGTCTGTGGCCGGAACACACCCGTCGCTTGAAGTCGGCACAGTCAAAGGTCGCGACGCCATTCCATCGCAGCAGCTCGCCTTCAGCCGCATCTACCGCCGCGGAGCTTTCCCGGAAGTGGAGGTGGACCGCATGTCGGCCCTGATGTATCTGCGCGGCGAAGCTCCGCAACTCCCCTCCGGCACCCCGCGCGGCCATATACTTCTCACCTATCGCGATCTCCCGCTGGGATTCGTGAAAAACATAGGCAACCGCTGCAACAACCTCTATCCGCGCCCGTGGCGCATACTGTCGGCTCTCCCCTCGCCGCTGCCGTCATTGCCGCACATTTGACAAATAGAGGGATTATGAGTAAATTTGCCATAATGAAACCGATCAAGAAACTGCTTTTGCTTCTGCCGGTGTGCACGGCTCTGCTGTTTGCCCTCACCGGATGCGTGCCGCGCTACACATTCAACGGCTCGGCGCTCGACTACAGCGTCTACAAGACCATCCACGTAGCCAACTTCCCCATACGCGCTGCCCTCGTGTATCCTCCGCTGCAGCAGACGTTTGAAAACGAGCTGCTCGACTACATATCCGCCAACACCCGCCTCCAGACCGTCGACGGCCGCAGCGACCTCGTGCTTGAAGGCGAGATAACGCAGTATTACCTCACGCCCCAGGCCGTGACCGAGGACGCATACGCATCGCGCACCCGCCTCACCATCGGCGTGAGAATAAAATATACCGACAACAAAGCCGAGAACAAGGATATCGACCAGAGCTTCACCGCCTACCGCGACTTCGACAGCTCCCAGATGCTCACCGACGTGCAGGACGAACTCTGCCAGCAGATAAGCGAGGAACTCGTGCAGCTGATATTCAACGCCACCCTCGGCAACTGGTAACCCCCTCTTCTCCCTCCACCGCAATGGCCATCAACCCCACCCTACAGCAGTTTCTGGAAACGCTCCGCTCCGATGCCGCCCCCGATCCCGGACTCACCGACGCCATGCTCGAGCTGTATCCCTTCTTCACTCTTCCGGCAGCAATGGAACTGAAACGCAGCCGCGAGACCATGACGGAGGAACGCCGCGCGCGCCTGTCGGCCTGCGTGGCCCTCAACGCCCCCGACAGCACCTCGCTCATGCGGCTCATTGACCCCGACGGCGACCGCCTCGCCTCGCTCTACCCGCAGGAGGAGACAGACAATACACCATCCACCGACGACGCCATCGCCACTTTCCTCGACACCTATGGCAAAATAGATGAACGTGAGCAGGCGCTGCTCGAAAGGTTGATTTTCAACCCCGTGCCCGACTACTCGTCGGTTCTCGCCCGCCAGGAAGCTGCCGAAG
>VSPV01000151.1 GCA_009775605.1 Paramuribaculum sp. | reverse complement strand
GCCAACCGTCTTCCCGGTCTGCACCGCGACAGCTTCTTCCCCCCCGGCAATCCCGACGCAATGGCCCGCGTCATGAAGGCAACGCGCACCCTTCCCTCCCCCCGCACCTACGACCTCACTCCCTACCACTGGGACGAAATAGCGCGGCACACCCTCAAGGTTTACCGCAAAGTGTTGCGCCGGTGAAGAAGCCTCTCTTCCAAAAATTACAAGCTCTTCGTCGCGTTCCATGAAATTTTCGTATTTTTGCAGCTGAAATGGTGATGGAGCGGCCCTATGCCGTCCATAAAAGGGAATCCGGTGTAAATCCGGAACAGTGCCCGCTACTGTAAACCCTGCCGAACGAAAAAACTGAAGCCACTGTTATCAGGCAACGGGAAGGCGTTTTTTCCGAGGGGCAAGTCAGGAAACCTGCCATTTCAACAGATAACTTGCTCGCCCGGGGTCAGGAGAGCTGATTATTAACATTTTCATAACCAATTTTTATGGAAAAGAAATGCAGGCTGGCAATGCTTTCCGGCTGTATTGCATTGAGTATGTCCGCTCAGATCAATCTCAGCGGCCGAGTTGTTGACGCTTCTACCGGTAGAGGTATTGAAGGAGCAAGTGTAAGAATCCAGCACACAACCGCAGGATGTGCCACCAACCCGAATGGAGAATTCACAATCACTAATCTCAAAGACGGAAGCTACACCATCGTGGCGAGCTGCCTTAACTATTCGGCAGTTTCAATCCCGATTGACCAAAGCCGGAGCGACATGACAATAAGCCTGGAGCCCACCAGCTACGCTCTCAACCCGGTAGTGGTCACCGGCACCGGCACCTACCACCGGCTAAAAGACAGCCCCTCGCCCGTAGAGGTTATATCAGGCAAAGCGATCCGTGACGCCGACCCGTCGAGCTTCCTCAACGCACTGACACGTCTGGTGACCTCAGCCTCAATCAGCACTCAAAACAGCACTATGTATTTCAACGGTCTGCCCGACAAATATGTGCTCATTCTCGTCGACGGCAAGAAGATGGCCGGTGACAATTCGGGAAGCATTGATTACGACCGAATTGACCTCGACGCCATAAAACGTATCGAGGTGCTCAGCGGCGCGTCTTCGGCGCTCTATGGCAGCGACGCCATTGCCGGCGTTATCAACATCATCATTGAAGGAGCGAAATCACCTTTTTCAGTCTCTTCAAACACCCGTATCAGTTCTCATCAGCGAGTTTCCGAGGGCGTGACGGCCGAGGCAAAGGGCGGGAAGCTCTCATCAGTGACACACTACAACTACCGTCACACAGGCGGATGGCAACTCAGCCCCTTCGAAATCAATTCCAAGGACGAGAAAGTAGAGACAAAGAAACAGGCCGTGTATAAAGGATACTCCCACAACGCCACCCAGAACCTTAACTACGACGTAACCGACAGGCTCCGCGTAGGTCTTGAAGGCACTATCTTCATAAGCGACAACAGCCGTTTCGACAGCTATGATTACGACAACCGTCACCAGACTTATACCATAGGCGGTTCTGCCCGTTATCTTCTGCCCATGAAGGCATCCTATATCGACGCTTCGGTCAACACTACCAACTTCCGTTCATGGTACGACTACAACAAGGACACCAAGACCCATAAGAAAGGCGATGAGGTACTTGCCAAGAACCAGACCTACACGGAAGCTAAACTAAGCGGCGTCTTCCGCCTCCATGAGAACAACACCCTGTTTGCCGGCACGAACTATGTTTACGAAAGCCTTAAGCCCACTGAGCCGAGCCAGATGCTCAACGACGAGATTCAGCACGTCTACACCCTGGCCGCATATGCGCAGGATGAGTTTAAGCTCTGGAACAGCCTCAGCCTCGTTGGCGGCCTGCGCTATGTCTACAACGAGAAATTCAAAGGTGTGGTTACCCCCAAGGCCAATGTGATGTACCGTCTGGGCGACTTAAATATACGCGCAGGCTATGCCGCCGGCTTCCATTCCCCTACGCTGCAACAGATGTATGTGATTTCCGACAACCGCGGCCGCATTACAATCGGCAACCCCGACCTCAAAGCCGAGAAAAGCAATTATTACAATATAAACCTCGAATACATCAATCGCTGGATTACAGTTACAGCATCAGTGTTCCAGAATGATCTTCGCGACAAAATCGAGACAAAGACAGTGGACCTCACCCAGGAAGACAAGGACAACGGTATAGTCCGCAAAGCCGAATATCACAACGTAGGAAAGGCCCGTGTGCGCGGCATCAACGCCGGCATCAACGTCCGCCCGCTCACTGGCCTCGCCTTAGGCATAAGCTATAATTACAATCATGCCCGCAACATCAGCGACGATACATGGCTCGAGCGCAGCATCCGCCACTCAGGGAACTTCTTCGGGAACTGGAACCACACCTGGGACAACTATACGCTCAATGTCAATATCAACGGCCGATATCAAGGCACACGCTGGTCAAAGAGCTACGGCGACTCGCCCGCATTCCAGACCTGGGACCTCACCACGCGCCACACATTCAGACTGCGCAGCGTGATTCTCGAGCCCGCACTCGGCGTTGAAAACATCTTCAACTACCGCGACGACCGTCCGTACAACAGCAACTATGCCACCCTTACTCCCGGATGCTCCGTGGTAGCAAGCCTGGTTATCCGATTCAGACAATGAGAATCTGCCTTACCCTTGCAGTCACACTTCTGACTTTCTTACTCTCGGGTTGCCGGCACTCCGGTGGCGGCAGCCGGCAGAGCGAGACAGCCGGGAGTTCCGATTCCATTTCGGAGATGTCGCCTGCCTACGCTCTCGGTTTCAGCGTCAGCGAACGCCCCGACGGAGTGCGGTTGGTGACTATGCGCCACCCTGCCGATACCAACGCTGTCCCTCAGCATTTCGCACTGATTCCAAAAGGTACCGAGCCTATCGATATTCCTGACGGATATACCCCGATACACGTACCGGTTGAGCGCGTTGTGTGCATGACCATGACACAGCTCGGAGCATTTGCCACACTTGACAGCTATGACAAGGTGGTGGCTACGAGCAACACCCAACGCACACGCAACCCCGAGTGGCTCAGGCGCCTTGACGATGGCCGCGTGAGCCGAATAGGCATGGAGGGCAACTTCGACAAGGAGATTATTCTTGCCTGCGACCCCGACGTGATTTTCATATCTCCACATCGTCGCGGCGGCTACGACGGACTTAAAAATCTTGGCATACCCCTTATTCCTTTCTGGGCCTTCAGCGAGACAACACCGCTGGGTCTCTCCGAATGGATTAAAATAACCGGCATGTTCATAGGAAAAGAGCAAAAGGCTATTGAAGTGTTTCACGGTATAGAAGAGAGGTATAACCGCCTCAAGGCTCTTGCCGCGGGCGCGACTGACCGACCGTCAGTCATGAGTGGCGAAATGCGTGGCGGCACCTGGTATGTGCCCGGAGGGAACAGTTTCTACGGGAAACTGTTCCGTGACGCCGGAGCCCGATATTTCATGGAAAGCGACACCGGTACTGACGCCACCCTGATGGAATTCGAACAGGTATATTCCAAAGGTTGCGATGCCGACTTCTGGCGTGTCATGAACGCCTATCACGGGGAGTTCAGCTATGATGCCCTCGAAGCCTCCGATGCACGGTATGCCGACTTCAAAGCCTTCAGAAACCGCAAGGTGATTTACTGTAATCTTGAGGAAGTTCCTCTCTACGAGAATCTGCCACTGACTCCCGACGTTCTTCTGGCCGACATGATTAAAGCCTTTCACCCCGACCTTCTTCCAAATCATAAGCCCGTGTACTATCACCTTCTCCAATAGGGGTTGTGCCAATGAAGAAAAAGCAGTAAATTTGCAGTCAGAAAACTTAGAAAAACAATTCACCGAGTGCTTGCTACCTCGTTAAAAACAAGATCAATGACAAACAAGACTGTATTTTCACCCGTGTTTCTGCTTCTGGCAGTGCTCTTCTGCGTGTGTATAATTGTGGCCAACCTTATGGAAATCAAAACCGTGGAGCTTGGCCCGCTCACCATTACCGCCGGCTTCGTGGTATTTCCCCTGAGCTACATCATCTCCGACTGCATAGTTGAAATCTACGGTTTTTCCCGCGCCCGGTTCGTGATATGGCTCGGCTTCGCCATGAACCTGCTTGTGACCCTCCTGCTCCAGCTTGGCCTCGCTCTCCCCTCCCACGCCACCTGGCACCATCAGGAAGCGATGCAGATAGTGTTCGGCGCCACTCCCCGCATATTCGCCGCCAGCTTCACCGCCTTCCTTTGCGGGTCGATGGTCAACGCCTATGTGATGAGCCGCATGAAATCGCGCAGCGCCCGGCCGTCGTCGGCCGCCGGATTCTCCTTCCGCGCCATAATGAGCACCCTCTGGGGCGAAGGCGTGGATTCGGCCATATTTTTCCCGCTGGCATTCGCCGGCACTCTTCCCTGGAACGTGATACTCACACTCTGTGTCACCCAGGCCCTGCTGAAAACCGTCTACGAGATTCTCGTGCTTCCTGTCACAATCAAAGTAGTCAGGATACTGCGCAACCACGAAGGTGTTCCGGCCACACGCACCGATACTACCCAATCATATAAATGGTGGAAGATAAGCGAAATATGATTTACGAAGGCTCGAGGATAAAAACCGTATGGTTCGACCTTGACGACACCCTGATTGACTTCCGCACCAACTCGCGTGCGGCCCTTCGCATTGTCTATGACAGCGTGGAGCCGATTCGACTACTGTTTGCCGATGCCGAAGCATGGACCGAGCGCTACGAATTCCATAACCACCGGCTATGGGACCAATACAGCCGCGCAGAAATAGACCGCGACACCCTGAGAATGGAGCGCTTCCGCCTTCCACTCGCCGAAGCCGGCATGACTGACGCGGAAGCACGCCGCCTGTCGGAATTCCTCGACACTTATTATCTCGACCGCCTTGCCGAGCAGAAAAATCTGATTCCGGGCGCCATCGAGCTTATCGACGCCATAAAGAACAGGTGGCCTGATATCCGCATCGGAGTGCTTTCAAACGGGTTTGCCGATGTGCAACACCGCAAGATTCGCAATGCCGGACTTCAGGACAAGATTGACCTGACGGTGCTGAGCGACGACATAGATGTGAACAAGCCCGACCGCCGGCTCTTCGAACACGCCGCGCGCATGGCCGCCTCAGAGCAACCCGACAGCAACCTTCTTATAGGCGACAATCCGACCACCGACATTGCAGGCGCTCTCGGCGCAGGCTGGCATGCCGTATGGTTCGACCG
>VSPV01000150.1 GCA_009775605.1 Paramuribaculum sp. | reverse complement strand
GATCATTCGGCGCATCTGCGCGATTTTGAATGCGCGCGGCCGGAGGGCTTCCATCTATCCTATCTTCCCAACAACGGCTATCTGCGTCTGCGTCTTGACGGACGCGGAGAAGATGAAAAGGAAATATGCAAGACAGCCGACGCCCTTCACTCCAAATTAAAAAGGCTTTGCGGAAAGCATCTTCTTTATGACCGCGACCTGACACCGGCCGAGATCCTTCTGGAAATGCTTAAAGAGCGGCATCTTACCTTTGCCACGGCCGAAAGCTGCACAGGCGGCAACATTTCTCATCTCGTGACCATGATTCCGGGAAGTTCCGAAGCCATGCTCGGAGGAATTGTCAGCTACAGCAACTCTGTGAAAGAAAACGTTCTGGGCGTCAATCCGGCTGACATTGCCAAATTCGGCGCTGTCAGCGAGCCCGTGGCCGCACAGATGGCACAAGGAGCGCGACGCGTCACCGGCGCCGATATCACCGTAGCCACCAGCGGAATCGCAGGCCCCGGCGGTGCCGTAAAGGGGAAACCTGTCGGAACTGTCTGCCTGGCTGTGGCCGATGCCACAGGCACCCATACGTGGACAATGCACTTTCCGGGAGACCGGCAGAGGGTGATTTCACGCGCTTCAAACACCGCCCTTATCCTTGCGATAAAGAGATTGCACGCAGGCCCCGGAAAAGTGTAATCGCTTGCATGGTTTTCAAGAAAATCATAACTTTGCGTTAACACGTAATAATCCATGAACGGACTATGACAACATCCGAAAAAATACGTCTGGCTTTTATCGTCGCCTTATGGCTCGTATTGTGCTGGATTGTGGTTACCACCCGGCCATTCACCGCGTGGGTGGCTTTTGTAATCGTTGCTTCCGGAATCATAGTTTTCGTTCCCCTCTATAAGAAATACCGTAAGAATAAGAAATGACGGCTACACTACAAGCTCCTCCCGACCGCTCGACAGCCCCTCTTGACCCGAGGAGATTCCCGCTATTGTCAGCCATAGATTCTCCGGCCGACTTGCGGAAGCTCAATGAAGATGTATTGCCACGCGTGTGCACCGAGATACGTGATTTTCTCATAAATTCCTTATCTACCAATCCCGGCCATTTTGCCTCCTCAATGGGAGCGGTTGAACTTACTGTGGCCCTTCATTTTGTGTTCAACACGCCATACGACCGCATTGTCTGGGACGTGGGCCATCAGGCCTACGGCCACAAACTTCTCACCGGCCGGGCATCGCGATTCCATACAAACCGGAAACTTGGCGGACTGTGCGGATTCCCCTCTCCTGCCGAAAGCGAATACGACACTTTCTCGGCAGGCCATGCGTCCAATTCCATTTCGGCTGCGTTGGGAATGGCGGTTGCCGCCTCACTTAAACACGATGAACCCCGTCGCAACGTTGTGGCCGTAATCGGCGATGCCTCCATCAGCGGTGGCCTGGCGTTCGAGGGCATCAATAATGCTGCCAACTCGCGCAACAATCTGCTGATTATTCTCAACGACAATGATATGTCCATTGACTCCAATGTAGGGTCGCTCAACACATATCTTGCCCACCTGAACACATCGAGGACATACAATAATTTCAGACTCAAGACATATAATTTCCTGCGTAAAATCAGGTTTATCTCTGAAAAGAACAGAGGAAGCATCCTGCGCTTCAACAACAGTCTGAAATCGCTTCTGACACGCCAACAGAACATATTCGAGGGGCTGAACATACGCTATTTCGGGCCATTTGACGGCCACGACCTTCCCCGCCTGATAAAAGTGCTTGAGGAAATAAAGAATATGGAGGGCCCGAGGATATTGCATCTGCGCACAGTGAAAGGCAAAGGCTACCAGCCCGCGGAACTCAATCCGGCCCAGTGGCACGCGCCGGGCAAGTTCAATCCGTCCAACGGAGAAAGAATGCCCGACAATTCCGAGAAGCCTAAGTATCAGGATATCTTCGGCGATACCCTCGTGGAGCTCGCCACGACAAATCCCAGGATTGTGGCCATCACGGCCGCCATGCTTTCCGGTACGTCCGTAAGCAGAATGCAGAAAGCGTTCCCCGACCGGACCTTTGACGTAGGCATTTCAGAGGAACACGCCGTGACATTTGCCGGCGGTCTTGCCAAGGACGGCATGAGACCTTTTGTGGCTATATATTCGTCGTTCCTGCAACGTGCCGTCGACCAGATAATCCACGATGTTGCCCTCCCCGAGCTACCGGTGGTGTTCGCCATCGACCGCGCCGGAATTGTGGGAGAGGACGGAGCTACCCACCACGGACTTTACGACCTGGCCTATCTTAGCGAAATCCCCGGAATGATTGTGAGCGCTCCGGCAGATGCCGGAACACTCCGCGACCTCATGTATACAGCCCAATTGCCACAACAGAAAGGGCCTATGGCAATCCGCTATCCCCGCGGACACTGCGACACTTCCGACTGGCGCACGCCCATGAAGGCATTGGAGATAGGGAAAGGGCGCAAACTTAAAGACGGGCATCAGGTAACAGTGCTTTCACTCGGCACCATCTGCACAGAGGTAAAGAAGGCCATAAAGCGTGCGGAGAACGAGGGCTACTCCGTGGCCCATTACGACATGGTGTTCCTCAAGCCCATAGACCACGACATACTTGAGGAAGTGGCTAAATCAGATACACCAATAATTACGGTGGAAGATGCCTCGGTAAAGAGCGGTCTGGGAAGCGCCGTGACGGAATGGCTGGCAGAGAGAGGTATTAAACGTGACGTTCACAGAATCGGCGTACCCGACAAGTTTGTCCCCCACGGTTCAATAGCCGAACTCATGCATCTGTGCGGAATGGACTCGGAAGCCATATATGCCGCCATAGTCAACTCTATAAACCCTAACTCGCTATGAAAATAGTGATAGCCGGTGCCGGTGAAGTAGGCGCCCATCTGGCGCGCCTTCTGTCACGAGAAAATCAGGATATTATCCTGGTTGATCAGAATGAAGAACGACTCACTCAGCTTGATTCAACCTGCAACATACTCACACAGACAGGTTCGCCGACATCCATGACGATACTGAAAACCGCCAAGGTGCCGCAATGCGATCTCTTTGTGGCCGTAACCCCTTACGAGACCACAAATATGCTTTCAAGCAGCATGGCCAAGTCATTGGGAGCAAAAAAGACCATGGCCCGTATAGACAATTACGAGTTCATGGAACCGACCAATCTGGAATTCTTTGGCAAGATAGGAATTGACTCGATGGTCTACCCGGAATATCTTGCAGCTATCGAAATCCTGAAAGCCCTTGAGTGCAACTGGATGCGGAACTGGGTGGAACTTCATGACGGCAAGCTGATAGTGGCCGGAGTGAAGATCCGCGCGGGTGCCCCGCTCGCAGGCAAACACCTGAGGGAACTCTCGGAAATGGAACACTTCTTCCATGTGGCAGCTATCAAGCGGAATCATGAGACCATTATTCCCCGCGGTGACGACCGAGTGCTTCCAAACGACATTATCTATATAACCACCACGCCTGACCATATAGAGGAGCTACGCACTATCTGCGGCAAGAAAAAGGTGGATATTCACAATGTACTGATAATGGGTGGCAGCCGCATAGCCGTAAGGCTTATAAATATGGCCCCCGAACGGTACCGGTTCAAAATAATAGATATAAACCGTGACCGTTGTGAGGAACTGACTCAAAAATGCCCCGGATGCAAAATTATCCATGGGGACGCACGCGATACCGACACCCTTCAGGAAGAAGGCATTGAATCGGCTGATGCGTTTATCGCCCTGACCGGCAGTTCCGAGACCAATATCCTCACATCTCTGACCGCCAAAGAATACGGGGTGAGAAAAACAGTAGCCGAAGTTGAAGACATCCAGTTTATTTCTGAAGCAGAGAATCTGAACATAGGCACCATAATAAACAAAAAACTTCTTGCGTCGGGAAAAATATTTCAGATGCTGCTGGATGCAGACTCGGAATCATCCAAATTCATGGCTCTCGCCGATGCCGACGTGGCGGAAGTAGAGGTAAAACCCAATTCAAAAATTACCAAAGCTGCCGTAAAAGACATGAAGCTCAGCCATGACCTGACGCTTGCAGGACTTGTAAGAAACGGCAATGTGATGCTTGTTAACGGCAACACACGGTTTGAGGCGGGCGACCACGTGGTGGTTTTCTGTCTTTCCGGAGCAATCCATAAAGTGGAGAAACTCTTCTCCTGAACCAATACCTAATTCCTGAATGTCAGAAAGATTCAAAAGAAGACACATCAACATCCAGATGATTCTCAGGGTGATGGGCTGGCTCCTTATGATAGAGGCAGCTTTCATGCTTGTGCCGTTAGTCACCGGAGTGATTTATGACGAGATGAGGGACGTAAAGAATTTCGGGCTGACAGCTGTGGTTACAGCCGGCTTCGGCGTTCTCCTTACTTTCGGGCTCCGCCCCCGCGATACAAAAATGGGACGTCATGAAGGATTTCTGCTCACCACTCTCGTATGGATTATTTTTTCTGCATTCGGAATGATTCCGTTCATGCTGAGCGACAGGCCGGTATCAGTTACCAACGCTTTCTTTGAGGCAATGTCGGGCTTCACCACCACCGGCTGCTCCATATTCTCATCAATCGACACTTACTCACATTCAATAAAAATGTGGCGAGGGCTGATGAACTGGATAGGAGGCATGGGAATCATACTTTTCACACTTGCTGTACTCCCTATGCTTAATCATTCCGGAGGAATGCAGATGTTTAATGCCGAAGTCACAGGCATAACCCACGACAAACTTCGACCCCGCGTAAGCCAGACGGCCAAAAGCCTATGGGCCATTTATATAGCATTGACAGTAATTCTCATAGCATTGTTGTGGATCGGCCCGATGGATCTGTTTGACAGTATCTGCTATGGATTTTCCACAATTTCCACCGGCGGATTCGCGCCACACGATGAATCCGTGGCCTTTTTCCATTCTGACTATATCTCTGTGGTGATAATGATATTCATGTTTCTCGGAGGAACAAGTTTCGGCCTCATGTATAAAGCCATTCACGGCAACTGGAGTGCATTATGGAAAAACGACGTTTTCCGGGCCTATATCATAATCATACTGCTGTTCCTTGTGGTTTTTGACATTTACATACTATTTTCGGGAGATTACAAGGGGCTTTCATCCATAACCATCCAGCCATTATTCCATATCATTTCCACCATCACCTCTCCCTGTCTGGGAGTATTCGATTTTGAGGAATTGGTTGCATTCATCCTCTCTCTACTCTTCATCAT
>VSPV01000015.1 GCA_009775605.1 Paramuribaculum sp. | reverse complement strand
GTGGGTTGTACAGACATCGCGCCTCCGGCGCTCTGTGGGGGCGCTCTGGGAATGGGGGAGGGTCAGTTGGCGATGGCTTTGAAGAGGGCGCGGTAGGCTTTTGCGGTGCCGAGGCACACGAAGACGTCGCCGTGGGTCACGGTGGCGTCGGGGTCGGATTTCACGTCTATAAGCCGGGGATTGGGACGGTCGAGGCCGAGAATGTTTTTGGAGACAATGCTTCGCGTTACGGCCACGAGCTGCAGACCGTATTCGTGTGAAAAATCGAGGTCGCTGTAGCGCAATCCCTTGAAGAAGTCGGGAGCGGCGAATTTCAGGATATAATTGTCATCGTCGATTTTCATGGACTCGATGTTGCCTCCCACGCCCATCTCGTTCACGAGGTCGGAGGCGGCGCGCTGTTCCGGGGTGATGATACGCTCTATGGCGAATCCCTGAAGGATGGATTCGTGAAGCTGGTCGATGGCGCGGGCGAATATGTGTGGAACTCCGAGTTTTTTGAGTATGGCCACTGTGCGTATGCTTGCGCCGAAGCTCTCGCCGATGGCCACAATCACTATGTCGACGTTTTTCAGCGGAAGCACCGAGAGTGCCGATTCGTCGGTGGAGTCAATGATATAGGCCGTGGAGATATAGTCTTTGATTCCCTCCACGAGTGAGGGGTTCTTGTCGGCTCCGATTACCTCGTGACCCATCCTGGTGAGGTCAACAGCGAGGTTCGAGCCATATATTCCGAGTCCGATTATGAGGTAGCGCATGATATAGAAAATGTTTTTAGAATCAGGAGATGATAATATTGTCGGAGGGATAGGAGCATGCGGCAGAGTCGCGCCGGGAGGCTATGCCGGTGAGAAGCGAGATAATGCCCACGCGGCCGAGGAACATGGCTACGCAAAGCACAGCCTTGGAGCCGGCGCAGAGCTGCGGGGTGATTCCGAGCGACGAACCCACGGTGAAAACAGCCGAGTTTACCTCAAAAAGGATGTCGCGGGCCGAAAGGTCCGGTTCCATCAGGAATATCGCCACCGAGAAAATGAAATAGGAGAAAATGGATATGGCCACCACCGCGTTGGCGCGGCGTATGGAGCCGAATGAGATGGAGCGGTGGAATGCCGTGACCTGGCTGCGGCCCGTGATGATGGCGCGCAGGTTGAGCCAGATGGCGGCGAGGGTATTGACTTTTACGCCTCCGCCGGTTGACTGCGACGAACCTCCCACCCACATGAGGAACATTACGATCACAAGGGTGACGTTGAGAAACCGAGCGGGATTCACCGACGAAAAGCCGGCGCTTCGGGGAGTGGCGGAGTTGAACACCGACTGGGTGATGCGTTCCAGGAGCGTCATGTGGCGCATGGTGTTGGAGGATTCAAGCACGAAGAATGCCACTGCGCCAGCCAGGAAAAGTAGGCCGAAGGTTACGAGGGTAATCTTGGTGTTGGTGCTCCAGATGTGAAGCAGCAGGCCGTCGTAGGAGCGTCTCCGCATGCGCCGCCAGTGCTTGGAGATGGCGTGGACCACTATTTCCTTGAAGTTTACCAGTATCGGGAACCCGATGCTTCCGGCTATTATCAGGGCGGATACAATCCAGTAGATGGATATGTTGCCGTGGAGCAGCGCGGGGTTGGAAAGACCGTCGGGGATGGTTGAGAATCCGGCATTGGAGAATGCCGAGACTGAGTGGAACACGGCGCATCCTATCTCCTGCGGGATGGTCATGGACATTGTGCCGTGGATGGAGAGGAATATGGCGAAAGCTCCCATAAGCTCAACGACAAGCGTGAACGAGAGGATGTAGAGCAGTGTTGGAATAAGCGCGTTCATCGACCGGGAATAGATGATATCCTTGAGCATCAGCTGGCTGTAGATGCTCGACGTTCCGCTGAAGAAAAGGGCGAAGAAACTGGTGAATGTCATCACGCCGAGGGCGCCGATCTGAATGAGAATGCAGAGAATCACGGTGCCGAACGGAGTGAATACAAGCGATACGTCGACGGGTGTGAGGCCGGTGATGCACACCGCGCTTGTGCTTACAAATAGGGCGTCCATGAAGTCTATGCCCGTATATGTGCAGTTGGGGAGCATGAGCAGGAACGTGCCTATGGCTATCACCACCAGGAAGCTCGATGAGAGCAGTAGCGAGGGATTGGTGCGCTTGCTTATGATGCGCGTGAGCGCGAGGCTTATCGAAAGCACCGAGTAAGCTCCCATGGCCGTGAAAAGAAAAATATTGGAGTAGAGAATCCGTTCGAGCCAGGGAAGCCAGGGATTTACGGGATGCGGGTAGATCCAGGGCAGGAGAGTGAGAAGCATAATACCGTCGACAACCCATTTGAATGAGCGCGTGGTGCGCACCGTGCGCCGGAAATTGAAGGCGAGGTTATAGATGATGTTGAAGCAGAACAATGCCTGAATCCAGCGGCAGCCCTTGAGAAGCATCTGCAATTCGGAATGGGAGTGATAGTATCCCCCGTAGACTATCACAAGGCAAATGAAGGCTATGGCGGCAACCGTGACAAGGACGGTGAGGATATCGGTGACGGCCGACAGGGTGACTATGCTGCGGTGGTTGAAGCGCACAAACGAGGCGCGGAAGCCGGAGGCACGGCGCCGCAGTCCTGTCAATGTTTTTTTCCACAGTGAGTCACTCATGGCTGTTATTGTATGTGACTATAACGCGTAAGCCGCCCTAAAGGGTTTCAGGGGGCTACGGCATCACGGACTTCTTTCTGTCCCTTATTCCAGCTCGGAAAGCTCGAGCCAGCGCATTTCCTTTTCATCGAGCAGCCGCGTAAGCTCGGTATAGCGGCGCGAGCGTGTCTCGATGTCGTCAATGGCGGTGCCGGAAGCGAACAGGGTGTCGAGCTCGTTTTTCTCGAGGGTGAGGGCGTCGATTTCCGTGGTGAGCGCTTCCAGCTCGCGGCGTTCGGCCCATGAGAGTTTCCGTGGACGTTCCGCACGGGGTTTTACGGGGGCGGCCGTTTCGCGGCGCGACTGTCGCTGCGACTCCTCTTCCGCCGCCTTGCGGCTGTCGAGGTAGGCACGGTATTCGGTGTAGGTGCCGGGAAAGTCCTTTATACGGCCTTCGCCTTCCATCACAAAGAGGTGGTCGGCAATGGAGTCGAGGAAGAAGCGGTCGTGCGACACCACAATAAGGCATCCTCCGAACTTCGACAGATAATCCTCCAGAATGCCGAGCGTAACGATGTCGAGATCGTTGGTGGGCTCGTCGAGTATAAGGAAGTTGGGACGCCGCATAAGGATTATGGCCAGATGCAGGCGTGCCTTTTCACCGCCTGAAAGCGTCTCGATATACTTCTGCTGGTCGGCGGGAGAGAACAGGAAGTGGGTGAGGAACTGCATGGGAGTGAAACGGTGGCGGTCGTCAATCACAATATAGTCGGCGATGTCGCTCACGGCGTCGATCACCTTTTTTCCTGCGGGGAAATCAATGCCGTCCTGACTGTAGTAGCCGAACTTCACGGTCTCGCCGATGTCCCATGTTCCGGAGTCGGCCTCCACCATTCCCAGAAGCATTTTGATGAATGTGGATTTGCCCACGCCGTTGTGGCCTATGATTCCGAGTTTCTCGTAGCGGGAGAACACGTAGTTGAAATCGTCGAGAATCACTTTGTCGCCCCAGCGTTTGGAGATATGGCGCGCCTCGAATATCTTCGAGCCGATATAGGAAGAGGAAACGGCGTTGAGTTCCACGTTCTGCTCCGAGAGGTTAAGGCGGGAGCGTTCCTTCAGGTCGTAGAAAGAGTCGATGCGGTATTTGGCTTTGCCGGCGCGTGCCTGGGGCTGCCGGTTCATCCATTCCTGCTCCCGGCGCAGTGTGTTGCGCACCTTTGCAAGCTCGGCGCCCATTGCCTCGATGCGTTCGGCGCGGCCGCGCAGATATTCGTCGTAGTTACCCTGATAGGTGAAAATGCCGCAGCGGTCTATTTCGATTATCTTGTTGCACACACGGTCAAGGAAATAGCGGTCGTGGGTGACCATGAGCAGCGTAACGTTCTGGCGCGAGAGGTAGCCTTCGAGCCACTCGATGATGCCGACGTCGAGGTGGTTGGTAGGCTCGTCGAGCATTATCAGGTCGGGTTCCTCGAATATGGTGCGTGCTATGGCCACGCGTTTGCGCTGGCCGCCGGAAAGAGTGTCAACTGGCGCGTTTATGTCTGTGACCTCGAGCTGGTGGAGGAGCTGCTTTATGCGGTCGTCGCGGTCCCAGGCGCCGAGGGCGTCCATACGGGCCACGGCCGCTGAACAGCGGTCGGCATCGCCCGACGCGAGGGCTTCTTCGTATTCGGCGATGGCGCGCCCGGCGTCGGATTGTGAGTTGACGCACGCTTCGAGAACGGTCTGTCCCGGAGTGAACTCAGGCGACTGTTCCACGAATCCCACGCGCAGGCCGGAGCGGAAGGTGACTGAGCCGCTGTCCGGACTCTCCTTGCCGGCGATAATGCGCATGAGGGTTGATTTGCCGGTGCCGTTCTTGGCGATAATGCCTATTTTGTCACCTTGGTTCACACCGAAGGTCACGGAGTCGAAAAGCATGCGGTCGCCGTAGCTTTTCGTAAGATTCTCTATCTGAAGGTAACTTGTCATTTTATTATTTTACGTCTATCCATTTCTCGGCGGAGCGGATGTTGCCCGAAGCATCCACCACATCCACTGCCACACGGTAGCGTCCGGGGATGGTGGGAGCAATGACTGCTGCATCAGTGACCGTATCGGTGTCAAGTCCCATAGGAGTCACGATAGTGCCTTTGAGGGGTGCCGGGTGACTTGTTCCGCGGTTGCGGGTCTTTATATTGAGCACACCGTTAATGCTACGTGAAGTATATGCGATGGCCTGGGTGGGAGTAAGATGCTCCACGCTTTCAATTTCGGTTGCGGGCATGTCAATCATCGAGGCATATTCGTCAGGCTCAAAAAGGGTTCCGTCGATAAGCACCGGGATAAGTGTTCCGCCGCGGCTCAGCGAATAGGCCGAACGGGAGGTGGCGAGCACCCAGCCGTTGTTCCTGCGCTCCATGCGCAGGAACGGCATGTCGCGTATGATATCGCGCAGCGACTGGTAGCCTTTAGTCTCTATGTCCTCGCGGTCTTTATAGCGTGTGGCATAGAACTGTTCCGTTGATTTAGGTTCAGACTTCACAACGGCCTTCACCACAACGTCGGCGAGCAAATGGGGGTCGAGGGAGGAGCCCTTGCCTATGCTCACGTCGGCGGCGAGATAGCGGCTGTCGACCGGTAAGTCAGTACGGTCGATTATGGCGGCGGGGAAAGTCGTATCGTCAATCTTCACTTCGGAACGCGACGGCTGCCCTTTATCGTTGATTGGCTGTAGGAAAAATTCGGTTCCCTGCGGGAAGTTGTCGACGGCAATCGTGAAACGGCCGTCAGGGCCAATCACAGTGTCGTAGACACAGTCCGTAGAGGCGTTGTAAGCCACGATTCGACCGCCCCGGAATGGGTTTTCGGGGCTGCGGAACACTTGTCCTGTTATTTCCATGACTCTCTCAGGAAGGTAGGCATAGACCTGGTTAGGGCTTTCATGGAGCACAGTTCCGGGCGAGAACCGTTTGAACGATGCCGTGGATATCCATGCGGCTAGATCCTCGGCGCGCGTGCGGGCATCCGAAGTGAAATAACGCTGTGGGAAAGGTATGGGTGAGGCGAAATCGGAAAGATATTTAATAGCGGATTCAGCGTGGCCCGACATCAGGTCGTCGGCAGCGAGAATTCGGGTGAGGACTATGGACATGCTGTCATTCGGCAGTCCCGATATTTCTAATGGAGAGCCGCCCGCTATAGATGAGGGCACCGAGAATGATAGCGGAGCGGCTGCGGTGGTCGCAGCCACAGAAGTAGCGGCAAGCACGGTGCCATCCGCATCGGTAAGAAACAGTGTCGCAGTCTCGGGCGGTACAGGAAGAGTCATGGAGCCTGTGGCGTCGGTCAGTGCGGCTTCGGAAAGACCGTTAGCGCGGTCGTAAATCATGAGGCGCCCACCGCGGGGAACGCCTTCAAGATGGAATGCTATTCTGTTTCCTGTAATCGAGCCTTCCACTTTCGGTGTAGTTCCGTCACTAGCCGTGAGACTCTGTTTTTTTACCACACCATTGTCACTAAAAGTAACGGTATATGTCTGGCCGGTTGCGGGAAGGAAACTGAGTGTAGCCAGTCCCGAGGGGGAGGTTACAGCATCGGCAATCACCTTACCGGCGGCATCGGTAAGTGTGAGTTTTTTGTTGCCAAGAGGAAATCCCTGACCCGATGAAAGGTAAGCTACAACATTCTGCGGACGTCCTGGTGAGAGCATGCCCCCTGCGGGGAAAAGCGATAGCGATGCGTTGGAATCAATTATGCCGTCGTCGGCGGGAAGGGTGGTGCCGAGGGCTACCGGCTGTAACGCGAAGCTGGCAGGATTGAAGTTGCGCATAAGGCTTGTATAGGCACGGAGCCAGTAGATTCCTTTGGCATCCAGTGGATCGGTGGGCACGCGGAGAGAAAAATGTCCCAGCGAGTCACATGCTACTTTGCTTCTTATGAGAGCCGAATCGGCTTCGCCTATAAGTTCGACATACAGATAACGGCTGTAAGGTCTGACGTTGTCGCCGGCGAGGGATGTAACCACACCCTCCACATCTATGGAGTCGCCTGGCATTACAGAAGCTCTGAGGGGCGAGAGGTAGATTTGTTCTGAGCGATAATCGTCAGGAAGTTGTGCAAAGAGAGATGTAAAAGATGACAGCACGGCCAGAAATGAGAGAAGATGGTTTTTCATAAGAAGTGGTATTAAGTCATTTTTACAAATTTAACGAAAAATGTGAAGGAGTTGTCTCTGTAGCGTTGTTAAAAATCTATAAGAGACAGGCATTAGAGGGTCAGCGGGCGAGGGAGATGTTGAAGGTGAGGCCGTAGGCGGTGTTGGTGACGGGGAAGGCGGCGTTGGTGACGATGGGGGTGTTGACCTGATGGTCAACGTACATGCCTACGGTCATGCGGCGCGACAGCACATAGTTGGCCGCGAGGTTGAGGGCTATGGTGCGGGAGCCGGAGGTGGCCTGGGTGTAGGCGGTCTCGATGCGGCGGATTAGGGCGCGGGTGAGCATGTAGGAGAATTCGGCATTGACGGTGAGGTCGTTGCTTATGCCGGTCTGGCGTCCTTTGATTTTAAGCACATTGTTGAAGCCCACAAGCTTATAGCCCACTCCGGCCGTGAAGCCTGACTGAGTGGCTTCCACCACCTGACCGGCCGAGGTGTTGAGCGTGAGGGTGCGCCCGCGCCGGAATTCGGCGTTGACGGTTAGGTCGTTGCGCAGAGTGGCGGCTGCTCCGATCAGCGGTGCGAAGCGCTCGGTTATCGCCACAGAGGAGATGTTGTAGGGCGAGGAGGGGACGGGCGCGCCGGTGATGGCGTCGAGTGTGAATCCGAGTGTCTCTCCGCCGTCGGCCGACACCCAGTTGAGGAAAGAAGAATAAGAGCCTACGGTGTAGGTGCACTGATAGGCGTGGGTGAGGGTGAAAGCCTTGAACCAGCGGGAGAGATTGCCCACGGTAACAAGGCCGTCGTAGGTCACGCGCCAGTTGGGGAGCACCTTGGCGAAGGAGGGGAAGGCGGAAAGATACTGCTTGCGGGGCGAGGTTCCGGTATAAGCTGCTATGAATGCCGGAATCAGGACGTCGGAGGATGTGGAGCTGACGGTGCCTACCGCGGGGTCGAACGGTTCGCCGGCGTGGGGAGTTCCGGAGAGGAAGCCGGTGGTAGGATAGCGTGTGCCGGCGTATTGCCGTTCCACGCGCGCGGCGACCACCGGAATGTTTGATATAAGGGTGGCGAATGGTTCCGAACTGTAGCCGTTGGCGGCGTTTCCCGCGCTCTTGAAGGCGGTGGCAATGGCGCAGTGGGTCTTGGTGAAGCTTCCGGCATAGACCACCGGCATGTTTTCCTGAGCAACCTGTATCTGCTTGGTGCGGTTGTCGGTGCGGTTGCCGGTGAGGATAATCTTCAGGCCTCTCACCGGTTCAAGGCTGAGTTCGAGGTTGACCTCGGCCGTGCGCGAGAAGATGGCTGGAGAAGTCTGGTCGGTGTCAGTCATAATCCAGCCGCGGCGGCGCGCGCGGTCCACGAATCCCTCGCCTGTGAAACCGAAGGCGAAATCCAGACCCGGCGACATGGGGCCGTAGCTGCGGCTCTGGCCGAACATGTTGCCAACATCGGGCAGGAAGAGGGGGAGGGAGAGATTGCGGGTGTTGCGCCAGCGCAGCGACACACCGCGCAGGCTCATGGCCAGGCGCGCGGCATGGTCGGCGACTTCGGGCCAGAAACCGGCTCGTTCTGTTTCTATGGCACGCAGGGTAAGGCGCACGGGACGGTCGCCGCGGTCGAGCACCTCGATGGTGTTTTCGTCGAGCGTGCGCGTGCGCAGATTTACCGGGGCCGTGCCGTTGATTTCTGTGGCGTGGATATTCAGGCGCTTTGCCCGGAGATTGTGGCGTACGATGACAGAGGTGTCGGTTTTAAGTGTTATGGTCTGCTCGAAGCGTCGGGTCTCCCTTTTTGCGGGCACATCGCGGCGGCGCGGGCCGAATCGGGTGTTGACGCGCTTGAGCCATGAGTTTTTGTTGTAAAGGCTCTCGAGATTCATACGGCCGTCGAATCCCAGAGCGGCCTGGTTGGAGACGGTGTTTCCGGTCTTTATGCCCTCCACGGTGGCTCCCCGGTCCCAGCGGTAGGCGGAATTGTAGGTGAGGTTGGCCGACAGGAAATCGAGGGCCGGAATGCTGCTGAAAGGAGCGCGGTAAGTGGCGGTGAATGTCTGGTTGTAGGCCCACGGGGTGCCGAGGTGGAGAATGGAACGCCACACCGTGTCGCGCCACTCGCGGTAACGGTCGGGGAACAGTTTGCGGTTCACCACACCCATCGGCTCGTCGATGCGCGCGGAAGTATTGGAATTGAATGTGAGATTTATTGAGCGCGTCAGGTTCCAGGCAAGAGCCAGCTGACGGTCCCAGAGGAAGTTTTTGTTTACGGAAGGAGGAAGCCCGAACCCGGTGTCGGCATCGTTGCGCGACTGCAGCTCGTAGTAGAACCTCGACATCGACGTGAGGAACGAAATGGAGTTGGGCAGCCAGTTGAATTCCCATTCGCGGAGGAAGCGGGTGTGGCGGCTGCGTGATTTCAGACGCGAGAAGGGCCGGAGCGGACGCACTATGGGGGTGTAGGCATACTGGAACGAACCGCGGTAATCGTTGGTGTACTCGTGGTCGGTGGTGGGGTTGGAGCGCGACTGCTTGTTGAACGAGTAGCTGAGAGTGAAGTTGGCCGGATCCCAAGGCTTGGGGTTGCGGCTGCGAACACCGAAATTCAGGCCCGAAAGACTGAAACTCGTTACTTTCAGACGCTCCACGGCCATGGATTTTATCGAATCGCGTTCCTGGCGGGAGCCGGCTTCGTCAAGGGCGTCCTTGAGCAGCACATCGGAGTCCAGCGGGTTGTATTTGGGAGAGGTCTTTTCGGTGGAGAAGGAATAATACAGCGGGGCCTTGAGGGCGGCGCCTGAGGGGAGGAAACGGCCCATATCGGCCTGCACGGCCACGGAATAGCGCGAATAGTCGTCGATACGGCGCTCGTTATGGGCCTGGTCGACGGCGCCGAATCCGGCAGTCTCGATGTGTGCTCCCATATTGAGCGTTGCGATATCGCTCATGGCCAGAGTGGCGTTGGCGTCCGCTCCCCAGCCACCGTCGGCGTTGAAATCGGTTACTTTAAGTTCGTTGATCCACACGGTGCCGTCCTTGGGGATGGAAGCGTTGTTGCGGATACCTATCATTATCACTCTTACATCGGAAAGCGACGGATTGCCGAGCACCGCCATGCGGTTATGGGCGTCGGACGGATCCTGAGCTGAATAAAGCACGTTGAATCCCACTCCGTCCGTGCCCTCGCGGCGCGCGCGGTTACGCTCTTTCTTGAGGTTGACGAGATTCTGCAGCTCCAGGTTCATGAAATTGCTCAGGGGCCATACCTCCTCGCGGTCGGCTGCCGACTCGGTGTAGTGACCTGCCGGGGTGAGCTGCAGGGGAATCTCGTACTCGTAGTAGTTGTTGCGCACATCGGTGCCGAGTCTCACAAAGAGCGCCAGCTCTCCGTCGCGCAGACGCGTGGGGTCGTCTATGAGTTTTTCGGCATGAATCCACATCTGGAGCTTCTTGTAATTGCGGAGGTCGTGGGAGGTGAGACGGTAGATGGCCCGCGATTCAGAGGGCAGCAGGCCTTCTGCGGTGAGTGAAAGCGACTGCTCATTGAGCTGCACAATCTGTGACTGCCCGGGATCGGTGATGCGCGACACTCCCGGGGGGAGCACATAGTTCACAGGCGTGCGTCCGGAATTTTCCTCAATATTCACGGTGGATATGTCGAGACGTCCCGAGGCGGGTGTGTCGCCGTGGTCGGCAAGGTCGAATTCGTAAGGGCGCCACTCGCCACGCACCAGCTCGAGCGAGGCGAAACGGAGGTGTGTGGGACGCGAGAAGCCGGTCATGAATATGCGGGCAAAGCGTATGGTGGAGAATCCGTTGATGGAGCCGACCACCTTCTGGAAATCGCTCAGAGGAATCTTGAACTGGAACCATTCCACTTCCTTCTCGCCCTCACGGGTGCTCACCACCGACACCTGCCGGTCGGTGATGTAGTTGCGGCCCACCACGAGGTCGGCCGGACGGATGGAGACGCGATACTGGTAGTAGCGCTCGTATTCGTTAAGGGTATTGTCCTGGTTTATGTCCTCGACATCGGGCGTGTTGCGCGACGACTGGTAAAGCGAGTGGCGCGCGTCTTCGGCCGAAAGCGAGTTGCCTTCCACTCCGTTGTAGCGTTTGTAGCGCTCGAGAATGCCGAGGTGCTGCTCGTCGTAATCGTGGCCGCGGAAAAAGTGGTAATTGTCGCCCGCAGGGTCGTTCAGCGGCGAAAAACTGTCGGCCTGCATGCTGTCGAGTGCTGCAGGAGAGAGTTTCAGGCGCAGGCGGTCGAGATAACCGGCGTAGGATTCGAACGTGAACTCGTCGGCGTTGGGGAGGCCGTCGAGACCTACGTCCTGCGGGGCGCGCGCGCCGGTGTTGTTATCGAAAGCGTATGTGAGTGAATTCTGGGTGCTCACGCGTCCCCAGACCGTGTTGCGCATGAACTGCATGTTGCCGTCGGCCGGAACACCGTTCTCATAGCTTTTCATGCCGTCTTTGAGAATGTCCTCGGAAATGTCGCCGAAGTTGAAGTAGAGGTCGCCCCCTTCGGTATTGGGATTGTCGGGGTCGAGAAACGGATTGAGCAGCCAGAACTGCACATATTCGATATTGCTTTGCTCGAAATTGGTGTTGTCCAGACGCCGCATTATGCCTCCCCACCGCCTTTCGGGGTTGAGCAGACGGCCGTTGGGATCGATGTTTTCGGCATCCATATTGTAGGGGCCGCGTTCGGTGGGGTAGAAAGAGAGGTTGAGTGTCTGGATGGTGGCCGATTCACCGTAGGTGAGCTGCCGGTCGGGGTAAATCTCGCGTGAGGTGACTTCGCGCACGTAAGGGTTGGAAAGCTGTTTCGCGTCGTTTTTTATGTAGCCGGGACAGAGCGAGGAGTGGCGCGAGGTGAAAAGACGGTCGATATAATACCAGTTGATGAGGGCGCGGTTTTTGCCATAGTCGGCATTGTTGCTCAGCGCCGCTTCGGGAAACAGCGCGTCGGAGCCATTGTCGTAGGGCGTGGAGGCAAGAAACCAGGAATAGGGGGAGCGCAGGTCGATACCTGACTGCGCGGATTCGAAATCGTCGATATAGGAGCTTCCGGCGTTGGAGCCTGAGGCCGGTGTGTGGGGCACAAGGCGTGCAACCTCGGCCTGGAGCGCGAGCGACGACGGGGCTACGGCACGCACTGTGGGTATCCTGTTGAGGAGGTCGGTGAGCCAGTCGAACCTGGTATTGTAGCTCAGATTGAGGCCCCACACGGTGTTGTTGACAATCTCGTCGCCAATATTTACCTTTTCCGTGAGGGCTTTCTCGGAATAGTGGAGCACGGTGGCGCCAAGGGTGAGGGATGGGTTGAAGCGATAACTGAGGTCGAGGCCCAGGAGGGTCTTGCGCTGTGTTGCGAAAAGCGACTGGTTCTCGAGCGTAACGTTGACCGGTTGCCCCGAATCGATTATGCTCTGGTTGGTGATGGTGACTATGCCCATGGAGTAGTCAACGGTATAGTCGGCGTTCTCGGTGAGCACCACTCCGCCAGCAGTTACCACCACCGATCCACGGGGCACATTCATGGCGTCGAGCCTGATCTGGGAACCTGCCGAGGCCTGGTATTCGCCGGTAAGTACGAATTTGTTGCGGTAGGCAAACTGCCGTGCCACCACAAGCGTGGAATCGTAAAGTTGCGGATAAGTGAATCCGGCAGCAACGGATTCATTGCCTATAGCGGCCGCGAGGTCGGCTCCGAAGGGTTCCACCACAGGGAAAATCACCTTGCCGCTTGCCGGAAGAATGGTGTAGCCTTCTATGAAGTCGAAAAATCCGTCGGGCCCGGTCTCAAGATTGGAGTTAAGGCGGTCGAGTCCTGTGATCTGTATAAGTGGCTTCGTGGCGAGGCCGCTTCCCGGCAGATACGGTACTTCGGTGCCGGTGGTGTCGGAAAGATATTTAATCTGCAGGCGGAAGTTGTTGCGCTCAACCTGATATGCACCGAGCGAATACACGTTTTTCATCATGAGTTTCCACGAGGGGAGCTTCACGGAAACATCGGTGCCTTTGAGCATCTTCACATAGAGGCTTGATGATGTGTCGGTGATATCGGAGGAGAATTCGCCCACACGGTACACCTTTCCCTGCCAGGTGTATTCGAAGGCCACGGCAAGGACTTCGTCGGAGTTCACGCGCCCTGTTAGCGACACGTAGCCGAGAGTGGAGTTCAGAGTGTATTCGTTTTCGGAAAGGAGGCGTGCGCTCTCCACCTTCTCATAGTCGCGGCCTCCCGATATGCCGTAGGCCTCAAGGGGAGCGAGAGCCTGCGTCACATGGTTGATGTTTCGGGCGTCGGGGAATTGCTCGCGTATTACGGAGAGAAGGTTGTTGGAGGCGTTGTGGGGGACGGGAACGGACGCGTCGGCGGTCCAGTGGCTGTTGGCCAGGAGACGGTTTTCGCCGAGGTCCATGAAGGCCACGAGATTGCGGCTCTGGTTGTAATTGCCCGATTTGTTGGTGACCCATATCTCCACGCGTGTGATTTTTATGCCGGACGACACGTAAGGCAGCCGGGCGCAGGAGGCATTGTAGGTGTCGCGGAAATACTGGGCGAGGAAAAAATGGCGGTTGTAATCGTAGTTGTCGGAGGGGATGGAGAACGGTGTGGTCTGCACGCCGCGTTTGGCCGACACGGAGCGGGATTCGGAGTTCTGCTGGCTGACGAGGGCGGTGGCCGTAAGACGTCCGAAACGGAGAGTGGACTTGATGCCGAAAAGGGCAGTGGCGCCGCGGATGAGCTGTGAGCCTGTGGTGAGGCTCACGTTGCCGGCCTCGATGTTCTGCACTATGTCGTCTTCGGTTCCTTCGTAGCGCAGACGGAGGTTCTTGGAGTCGAAGTCGAAGGTGGCATCGGTGTTATAGTTCATGCTGAAACTGAGCCTCTCGCCCACGGTGGCCTCAAGCGTGGCCTGTATTTTCTGGTCGAAGTCGAAGAATGTGTGTCGCCGCGCCGAGAGAGCAAGAGCCGGGTTGTCGGTCTTCACCGTCTTCACTCCTGTGCTGATTGTGGCGGTGCCCCGTGAGCGCAGTTTCACACCGCCGGGTCCGAAAATCTTTTCCAGACCGGATTTCTTGGTGCTGACGTTGAGAAAATCGAATGGCTTGCTGCCGGAGTCGTCGTAGAGTAGGGAGTTGCGTCGGCGGTAGTATTCGGTCATGGACTGGCGTGTGGCCCAGTCGTTGTATTGCGTAGGGGTGAGCATGAAAGGGGTGGCGATATCCCTGTCGCCGAGACGCGTGCGCACTATATAACACCCGGTTTCGGGGTCGAATTCGGTGGTGGTGCGGAGATTGGTCGGCGTGGAAAGGTCGGCCGTGAACTCACGCGACATCAGTTCCTCGAAGGTCTGCGGCACGGTCTGACGCACCGGGAAGGGCATCATTAGCGAATCGACCGGCGGAAGGGGAGGGAGAGAGGGAGCTATGGTGTCGGGGGGCGCAGGAACAGCGGATGCGACTGACGAGTGACGCGCGGGAAGGAAGAAAAAAAGCAGACACAGCACCAATGCCCGCAGAAATGCAGCTGCGGGAGCCGACACAGAAACGTTGCACTTCCTCGCAGTTGCCACGGTGATAACGACTCTCTCTCAGTAACGGTCACAGACCGGAAGCACGGGCACGGGCCGGGAAGAGAGGTGGGCAGTCCGTGGTTCAGAGCATGGCGAGAGCCTTTTTGATAGCCGTCTCCACCTTTGCGGCAGGATCGGCGTCGAATATCTTTTTGAGCACTTTCTGGGCGGCGGGACGTGGAAATCCGAGCATGACCAGAGCGGCAAGGGCTTCTTCGAATACTTCCGAGGTGCTTTCGGTCTGGATAAATAACGTATCTCCGGATGGTTTTATTTTGTCGCGGAGGTCCACAATCACCCTCTGGGCGGTCTTTGTGCCGATTCCCTTCACATTTTTGAGCTTGAGATGGTCGCCCGATATAATCACACCTTCGAGTTCCGGGGCCGGGATGGATGAGAGAATCATGCGGGCCGTGTTGGCTCCCACGCCCGACACTCCCAGCAGCAGCCTGAACAGGCTCCGCTCCTGCTCGTTGATGAAGCCGAAGAGCTGGTGCGTGTCCTCGCGAATCACTTCGTGCACGAGAAGGCGTGCCTGAGTCTGACCCTCAAGAGCGGTGAAGGCCGGAAGGGTGATGTTGAGGAGATAGCCTATGCCGTGGCAGTCAATCACGGCGTAAGTGGGAGTGAGTTCGGCCACCGGGCCCGAAATGTATTCAATCATTGCTTTCTACTGGATTTTTACCGTGCAAATATACTCCAATCGGGTGGAAATATCTAATTTTGCGGGAGTATGGAAGTAGTTTACGAAGACAATCACATAATAATAGTGAACAAGCGCCCGGGCGAGATAGTGCAGGGCGACAAGACCGGCGACGAACCGCTGTCGGAAACGGTCAAGAAATATCTCAAGGAAAAGTACCAGAAGCCGGGCAATGTGTTCTGCGGCGTGGTGCACCGTCTCGACCGCCCGGTGTGTGGGCTGGTGGTGTTTGCAAAGACCTCCAAGGCCCTGGCTCGACTTAATGAGATGTTCCGCGACGGCAAGGTGAGGAAGACTTACTGGGCCGTGACCCGCAACCGTCCGCCCAAGCAGGCCGACCGTCTGGTGCATTACATCACCACCACCGAGCGCAACAACAAGAGCTATGCTTCGCTGAAGCCTAAAAACGGCGCGAAAGAGGCCGTGCTGAGCTACAGCCTGATAGGTGCGTCGGACCGTTACAATCTTCTCGAAGTGAATCTGGAGACGGGCCGCAAGCACCAGATACGCGTGCAGCTGTCGGCCGTGGGGTGCCCGATAAAAGGCGACCTGAAATATGGCGACAAGCGCAGCAACCCTGACGGTAGCATATCGCTACAGGCCCACCGTATAGAATTCGAGCATCCGGTGAGCCACGAGCATATTGACGTGACGGCGCCGGTGCCGGAGGATAATCTATGGCAGGCGTTGGCCGGGAGCGTCAAATGAGGCTGCTGTCATAACGGCTCATCTGGGTCGTCGCTTGCGGAATTCGGCCTCGGTCATTGACTAAGCAGGCAAATACATCATTGTCGGCGGCTGCACGAGCGTGCAGCCCTACAATTTGAAGGGTTTTGCGAGTTTCGCACCAGCCATTTGGAGAGGGGATGAACCGGTGGAATCTGCGGTCAATTGTGTTGGTTTTTGTCGGAATCGGCAGGGTCGTTGAGGCCTTCTTTGAAGTTGCGGACGCCTTTGCCGATGCCTTTCATCAGTTCGGGAATCTTGCGCCCTCCGAAAAAGAGGAGGACTACAAGGCATATCACTAAAATTTCGGGAAGGCCCAAGCCTCCTAAAAACAGAAATATCGGCATATGGTTGTGATTTGCGGATATATGTCAGGATGGGGATTAGTCTTTGCGGATGCGCGCGAGGCAGTTGATTGCAAGCCATCCTCCGAAAATCTGAATCAGGATTCCGGGAAGCCCGAGACGGAAGTCGGCAACCGCGGCCTGGAAGCTTGAGGTGTAGGCCCACTCGGCAAGAGAACCGAACAGCTGGTAGAACAGAACCACAGCGGCTACCATAAGCAGTCCGGGACGGCGAGTGAGTGTCGAGGTATATCCGGCAGCCACAGCGAGAAGCGCCGATTTGGTGAGTATGGCCGGAAGGATGGCGGGAGCCGGCATTCCGAACAAGGCGCAGTTGATGAGAGGCGACGCTATGGCGGTGAGGATACCCACGCGCCAACCGAATGCAAATGCGCCTATAAGGGTGAAGAAATAGATGGGGAGAAGAATCATTCCACCCTGGGGAACAAGATGGCATATCTGGGGTAAAACGATGTTTCCGGCGATGAATGCCAGTGCGAGCAGATATGTGCGGCGGCAGGTGAAGGTGAGGGCTCCCGGGGCGTATAATGTTGAAGTGTTCATAGATTTAAAACGGTGTCAGGTTGCTATTTATTATAATGTACCTTGTTTGAGATGCTCCACAAAATTGTCGATACGTGCCATCTCCGCAGGAATGTTGATCTGCTGGGGGCAGTGTTCCACGCATTTCTTGCATCCGATGCAGTGATTGGCCTGGCGGAGCTTCGGCACGCTCCGGTCGTAGCCTATGAGGAATGCGCGACGGGCTTCGCGGTAATTCTCGGCCTGGGCATTTTCAGGAACGTTGCCCTGATTGACACATTTGTTGTAGTGCAGAAGCACTCCGGGTATATCAAGACCGTAGGGGCAGGGCATGCAGTATTTGCAGTCGTTGCAGGGCACGGTGGGGAACTGTACCATTATGTCGGCGGTATCGTAGAGGAACTGCATTTCTTCTTCGGTAAGGGGCTTCAGAGGGCAGAATGAGCGAAGGTTGTCTTCGAGATGTTCCATATAGGTCATGCCGCTCAGCACGGTGAGCACACCGGGATGGGTTCCGGCATAGCGGAATGCCCATGAGGCCACGGAGCGTTCGGGCTCACGCTGCTTGAGTCGAGCGGCCACATGGTCGTGGACTTTCGAGAGGCGGCCGCCGAGCAGAGGCTCCATGATAACTGCGGGGATGCCGCGTTTCTCAAGTTCGGTATAGAGGTATTCGGCATCGGTGTTGCGCGGATTTAATTCCTTGGCATGCTTCCAGTCGAGGTAGTTGAGCTGAATCTGTACGAAATCCCATTTGTATTTATCGTGCTGGGAGAGCAGATAGTCGAACACGCGTACATCGCCGTGGTAGGAGAATCCGAGGTTGCGTATGCGTCCGGCCTCACGTTCCTTCACCAGAAAGTCGAGCATGCCGTTGTCGATGTATCGGCCGTTGAAAGGAGGCATTCCGTCGCCGTCCGAACCGCCCATGCCTACGGCGTGCAGAAGCAGGTAGTCGATATGGTCGGTGCGCAGATACTTGAACGAGTTTCTGTACATCTCCATCGATGCCTCGCGGCTCCAGGTGTCGGGGGCGAAGTTGGAGAGCTTGGTGGCTATGAAGTATTTGTCGCGCGGATGGCGTGACAGCGCTATTCCGGTAGCCTCTTCGGAATGCCCCTTGCAATAAGCGGGGGATGTATCGAAGTAGTTAACGCCATGGGCTATGGCTTTGTCGACGAGGGCGTTTACGGCATCCTGGTCTATTTTTTCCTCTCCATCGGTGCCGTTTGCCACGGGGCGTGTGGGCCAGCGCATGCAGCCGTAGCCGAGAAGCGAGACGCTGTCGCCTGTCGATGGGTTGACACGATGGGTCATTTTGTCGGTGGGGATGGGAGCGTTGGAAGTGCCTTCGGCAGAAATGGCTGAGGCATCTTCTTTGCGGGTGCATCCGGCCACTGAGATTCCGGCTACAGCTCCCGCTCCAAGTCCGAGTTTACGCAGGAACTCGCGGCGGTCTATCGCCGCCTGTGTATGGTTGAGGTTCTTTTTCATACGGTTTTGTGAATTTCGTGTCCTTCTACATATATGGCGCTGAACGGACGCGCCGGGCAAAGATTCTCGCAGGCGCCGCAGCCGATGCAACGCTCTTCGTTGACAACAGGGATTTTGCGTGAATCGGGATTTGAGGGGTCGGAGGCCACCATCATTATGGCTCCTGCGGGACAATGGCGCGCGCAGTTGCCGCAGTCAACATCGTCGGTGAGGACTACGCAGTTGGCTTTGATCCAGACGGCGTGACCGATCTGAGTGGATGATTTCTCGGGAAGGTCAATCTTCACTATCGCTCCGGCGGGACATACTTCCGAGCATTTGGTGCATTCCGGACGGCAATATCCGCGTTCATAACTCGATTCGGGCTGCATGAAACGGTCGAGCGAGGTGGAAGGACGCAGAACTCCGTTGGGGCAGGCAGCAACGCACAGCTGACATGCCGTGCAGTGCTCCGCGAGATGGCGCAGCCCCTTGGCTCCGGGAGGAACAACGGGGGTGTTGCGGGCCGGGATTTTCTTATCTTCGATTACAGCCAGGCCACCGTCCACTTTCTTTTCCTGGGCCTTGAGGGCTGCCGTTCCGGCAGCGACGGCCGAGGTGATGATGAACGAGCGGCGTGAGGCTGATTCGGGGGCAGCTCCTTTAGCGTCCGCAGGCTTGCTGTGCGGAGATGCTTTCCGGCGGGTGTAGGATATGGCTCCCTGATGACATTTGCCGATACAGTCCATGCAGGCGACGCAGCGTGAATAATCTATTGTGTGGGTCTTGGAGTCGATGCATGAAGCCTTGCAGTTGCGTGCGCAGAGACCGCAGCCGTTGCAGCGAGAAGTGTCGATTACAGGCCGCAACCATGAAAAGCGGGCGAGGAATCCGAGAACCGTGCCGACGGGGCAGATGGTGTTGCAGTATGTGCGGCCGTTTCGCCATGCAAGCACGGCCAGAACCACAAGCGTGACTACAGCTACCGTAAACACGGGCCAGCTGCGCACCCACACCTCAGTGCGGTAGAACGCATAACTGTCGGCCGATTCGGCAGCCGAGGCCAGCAGATTGTTTGCCGCAGCCCATACGGGGCCCAGGAGGTTCTGGACTATGCGTCCGTAGGCGCTGTAAGGGGCAAACAGCGCAACAACCCATCCCAGACCGGCCAGAAAGGCTATGATTAACAGCGCAAGCATTCCATAGCGCAGAGCGTTGAGGGCTTTTGAATAACGGTAACGGTTTTTACGGGCGCGGCGACCTAGAGCGGCGAAGCCGTCCTGCATTACTCCCAGCGGACAGATTACCGAACAGTAGATGCGTCCGAATATGAGAGTCAGCACAACGAGTGCCGCCACCACTCCTACATTCAGCGCCAGCAACGCGGGGAGGAACTGGATTTTGGCCATCCACCCGAGCCAGGTGTGTACTGTTCCGGTGAAGTCGAGAAAAAGAAGCGTTATGCCTGTGATGAATATCAAGGCCAACGCTACACGGATTTTTCGTAACATACGGAAAATGATAAATTGCTATGGTTAAATAAATAAAGTGACGAATGAACGGTTGCAAATATAAGTAAATCCCTGCGAAAAAAGCTACACTATTTTCCCTGAAAATTTACCATTATTACAGATATTGCCATGTGGATGCGGAAACAGCTGACGGATAGGAACCTCTTATCGGAGGGAGTGGAGGGCGGCGAGCATCTGCTCTATGCTTGAACGCATGGCGAGAAGGCGCTGCACTGTCTTGTGGCGACGCTCAATGCCTTTGGGATTGGAACGTATCTGTTCCTGGGCGGCATCGAGCTTCAGGCCGCAGTCCTTGACCAGATAGTGGATCATCGAGATTTTTTCGATGTCGGCGGCGGTGTAGAAACGTATGCCGGTTTTGCTGCGGCGCGGCTTTATGACCGTGAAACGGCTCTCCCAGAACCGGAGGGTGGATGCGGGGATGTGAAGCAGCTCGGCCACTTCGCTTATTTTGTAGAATTTTTTATCGAGTTCGTCCATGGCGTTCCGGTCAAAAATTACCTGTGTTTCTTTGTGTTGCAAAAATACAAAAATAAGGCTAATTTTGCACACTGATTCCGGCCGGAAAATTTTCCGGAGGTGTTGCAATATCGGCAAAAGTAGGGCTGCTTCATGAAGTGGCTGATGCTAAGCTGCTGGTTGTCAACGGATGCACGAGCGTGCATCCCTACGATTCGGACGATAATCTGAGTTTCGCAACACTATCGGATATACGACCGGAATGGAGAAAAAACGCAATAAATACAGATACTTAAATAATATTTTCCAGTGACTAAAAGAACTGCAAAGGAGATTCGCGAGTCGTTCAAGGACTTCTTCCGCGAAAAAGGACACAAGATTGTTCCCTCCGCTCCAATGGTAATCAAGGACGATCCCACGCTGATGTTTACCAACGCGGGTATGAACCAGTTTAAAGATATAATCCTCGGCAACAAGGCGGCGAAATACCACCGCGTGGCCGACTCGCAGAAGTGTCTGCGCGTCAGCGGCAAGCATAATGACCTCGAAGAGGTGGGAATGGACACCTACCACCATACCATGTTCGAGATGCTCGGCAACTGGAGCTTCGGCGACTATTTCAAGAAAGAGGCCATAGACTGGGCCTGGGAATATCTGGTAGACGTGCTCAAGCTCGACCCCGAGAGGCTTTACGCCACAGTGTTCGAAGGCTCGCCTGAAGAGGGGCTTGAACGTGACGACGAGGCTGCTTCCTACTGGGAACAGCATCTGCCCAAAGACCACATAATCAACGGCAACAAGCACGACAACTTCTGGGAGATGGGCGATACGGGTCCCTGCGGCCCATGCTCGGAGATTCACATTGACCTCCGTAGCGACGAGGAACGCGCCGCCAAACCGGGCGCAGAGATGGTGAACCACGACCATCCCCAGGTGATAGAAATATGGAACCTCGTGTTCATGCAGTATAACCGCAAGGCCGACGGCTCGCTGGAACCCCTTCCCGCCAAGGTGATAGACACCGGCATGGGATTCGAGCGTCTGTGCATGGCCCTGCAGGGCAAGACCTCGAACTACGACACCGACGTGTTCCAGCCGATGATCGAGGTCATAGGCCGTCTGTCGGGTCACAAATACGGTACTGACCACAAGACCGACGTGGCCATGCGCGTGATCGCCGACCATGTGCGCACCATAGCTTTCTCGATAGCTGACTCGCAGCTGCCCGGCAACGCGAAGGCCGGTTACGTGATACGCCGCATCCTGCGCCGCGCCGTGCGCTATGCATATACTTTCCTGGGTCAGAAACAGGCGTTCATGTATAAGCTGGTGGATACCCTCATTGAGAATATGGGTGAGGCCTATCCCGAACTTCCCGCACAGCGCGAACTGATAATGCGCGTGATAAAAGAGGAAGAGGATTCGTTCCTCCGCACTCTCGAAAACGGAATCAAGATGCTCGACAATGCCATAGCCGCCGCCCGCAGGGATGGAAAGACCGAGATTTCGGGCAAAGAGGCTTTTGTGCTTTACGATACTTACGGTTTCCCGCTTGACCTTACCGAACTCATACTGAAAGAGAACGGCATGACTCTGGACCAGGCCGGCTTCGACAGCGAAATGCAGGCCCAGAAGGAGCGCGCCCGCAATGCCGCCGCCACCGCGACAGGCGACTGGACCGTGGTGAACGAGGGCGAACCCGAGTTTGTGGGCTATGACTTCACAAAGATTCCCACGCGCATACTCCGCTACCGTCTGGTGAAGCAGAAGAAGGGCGAGTATTATCAGATAGTTCTCGCACAGTCGCCTTTCTACGCCGAGATGGGCGGTCAGGTAGGTGACCGCGGCACCCTTACTGATTCCGAGGGCCGCGTGACCGAGGTGTACGACACCAAACGTGAGAACGGAATGGCAGTACACCTGGTGAAGGAGCTGCCTGCCGACGTTACAGATACTTTCGAGGCCGCAATCGACGAGAAGGCCCGCATGGCCACATCGTGCAACCACACGGCCACCCATCTTATCCATCAGGCACTGCGTCAGGTGCTGGGCACGCATGTGGAGCAGCGCGGATCGTTCGTGTCGCCGGATGTGCTCAGATTTGACTTCTCTCATTTCCAGAAGCTCACTCCCGAGGAACTGCGCAAGGTTGAGCATCTTGCCAATGCCAAGGTGCGCGAGGCCATAGCGCGCGACGAGCGCCGCTCGGTGCCTATCGCCGAGGCCCGCGAGATGGGCGCCATGGCGCTGTTCGGCGAGAAATACGGCGATGAGGTGCGCGTGATACGCTACGGCGACTCCGTGGAGCTTTGCGGCGGTACGCACGTGGCCAATTCAGGCAACATCGGCATGATAAAAATCGTGTCGGAAAGCAGCATTGCAGCCGGTATCCGCCGTATTGAGGCCATAACCGGCGAGGCTGTGGAGAACGCGATGGACGAGCTTACGGACACCCTTCATAATGTGGCCGCGATGTTCAACAACGCTCCTGATGTGGAGGCAGCCGTGAAGAAGGCTGTGGCCGAGAATTCCGACCTTCACAAGCAGGTGGAGGAATATTTCAAGGAGCGCGTGGTGAATCTCTCTCGCCAGCTTCTCGAAAAGGCCATAGAAACTCCGGCGGGAGTGAAGATCGTGGAGATGCAGGGCCTGAGAATTCCCGATGTAGTGAAGAACGTGGCCTTCAACGTAAGGAATCTTTCGGGCGAGAACACCGTGTTCATCGCTGCCACTAAGGATGCAGCCGGCAAGCCGCTGCTTACCGTTATGGTGACCGACGACCTGGTGAAGTCGGGGCTCAACGCATCGCAGATTGTACGCAATGCCGCCAAGAAGATACAGGGCGGCGGCGGAGGTCAGCCCGGGTTCGCTCAGGCCGGCGGCAAGAACGCCGACGGACTCGCCGAGGCTTTTGCCGAGATGCGTGCCGCTGTGGAAGCGTAACCTCGGGAAATCAAGGTATTTATCAGATAAAAGAGGATGGGCCGTGACGGCTCATCCTCTTTTTGCTTCCTTTGCGAACAAAACCAGAGCCGGTGCCGTTTAAGATGCATACAAATTCAACTAAATTGTTAGATATGAAGAATTATACGTTTTCGGGACTTACCCGTTATTGGTGGGTGCCGCTTATCACCGGTCTCATCTGCATAGGTCTTGGAATATGGACGCTGTGTTCGCCCGTGGAGTCAATCAAAATTCTGGCATACGCCTTTGCAGTGTGCTTCGCGGCAGCCGGAATATTCTACATCGTGTTCTCCTGCATGGCCTCGCGCTTCACAAGCGACTGGGGCTGGGGACTGGCCATGGGCATACTTGAAGTGATAGGCGGCGTGTGGCTGCTGATGCTTCCCGCACCGCAGCTTGAGGTTGCGTTTATCTACATCGTGGGCTTCTGGATACTGTTTGCCGCCATCAGTTCGGTGTCGGTGGCTTTTGCCATGCCCGGCGGAGGCGCCTGGACGGTATGGGCCGTGCTGCTTCTGATTGCCACAATCATATTCGGAGTGATATTCCTCACGAACCCGTTGGCCGGAGGCGTGGCAGTTTGGATCTGGCTGGCGCTGTCGCTGATAGTGTTCGGCGTATACCGGCTGGTATTCGCAGGCAGGCTGAAAACTCTCCGCGAGGATACCGACGGGCTGCTCTGATTCCAATTATTATTTATATATGAAGCTGCGCTGTGAACCCTATGTTCATGGCGCAGCTTCTTTTGATGGGAATGCGGATGTCAGGCGGTGAGTTCGGGCGGCAGCACGGGCATGGCTCCGTTGCAGGTGCAGACGTAGGCGGAGGTGCGCACGGCCAGCGAATGAGCCTCGGGAACGCTTTTGCCCCGGAGTATGGAGGCTATGAAGGCGGCGGTGAAGCTGTCGCCCGCGCCGACCGTGTCGGCAACCTCTACATGGGGCGTGGGCTGGAAGGAGACGTTTCCGGGGGTGAACACATAGCTGCCGTTGATGCCGCATGTGAGAATGAGCATCCTGAGGTTGTATTTGCCGAGAAGTATCCAGCATTTGTCCTGAAGGTCGATTCCGGGGTAGCCGAACATACGGCTGATTATCACGAGTTCCTCATCGTTTATTTTCAGAACGTTGCAGCGCTGCATGGAGTTGCAGAGGATTTCCTTGTCGTAGAATCCCTGACGAAGGTTCACGTCAAAGACCGTAAGAGTGTCGTCGGTGCGGGGCATGGCGTCGAGAAACCGGTTGATGGTTTCGCGCGACACCACATTGCGCTGTGCGAGCGAGCCGAAGCACACGGCCTTGGTGTTCTGGGCGAGGGCGTGGAGCTGCGGAGTGTAGGGGATATTGTCCCAGGCTACATTCTCCTTGATTTCATATTGCGGTATGCCTGCGGGGTCGATTTCCACCTGCACGGTGCCTGTGGGGTAGGGCACTTCGGGGATAAGATGGTTGAGGCCCTTGGATGTGAAGTTTTCCAGGAGTTCCTTTCCGAAGGTATCGGCGCCGACGGCGCTTACCACACAGCTCGGCAGGCCGAACTGCGAGACGTGATAGGCGAAATTGGCGGGCGCACCGCCTATTTTTTTACCTTCAGGAAGAATGTCCCACAGGGCTTCGCCCATTCCTACAACAAAGTTTTCCATGTCGATGCGTTTTTTGAGGTTGACTATTGAGAAGAACATCCAAATGTACGCAAAATAAAAGCTTTGGGCAAATCCGGGTCTGGCAATGGGTGAGATTCGCGGATGCTTGTTTATGGAAAAATTTCTTTAATGTAGAACAACGAACAGCCGTTTTTCGTAATTTTGCAGTGATAATTGAATATTGAAGATGAATGAAGCTGCAATTGGCGTAGACGTGAGGTCGCGCGTTATTGGATTTTTATGGCAGCATGTGTTGCTGTTTTTATCGCTTTTTGTAATGACTGCCGGAGTGGCGCTCTGCGTGCGCTCGGCTCTGGGCAGCAGTGTGATTTCAACCATTCCTTATGTTATGACCGAGGCGGGTTCCGCGTCGATGGCTCCCGGGCTCACAATCGGGCAGTATACCTATCTGATGAATTTCGTTCTGGTTCTGGCCCAGATAGCTGTGCTGCGCCGCAGATTCGAGGCCGTGCAGCTGTTTCAGCTCGTGATAGGTTTTGCTTTCGGCTGGCTTCTTGATGTGAATATGGGGTTTACCGACGGTCTGGTAGGCGAAGGACTGCTTTCACAGATTATGGCCCAGCTGGCGGGGTGTACGATACTGGGAATAGGAATCGCCTTTGAGGTGCGCTGCGGGTCGGTGACCATGCCGGGCGAAGGTATGCCCGTGGCCCTGACGCGCGTCACGCGGCTTCCCTTTCCGAAAGCAAAGATTATCGTAGACATATCGCTGGTGGTGATAGCCGTTGTGCTGGGCTACGGGTTCTTCGGCCGGTGGATGGGCAATGTGGTGGGCGTGGGCACACTCTTCGCCATGTTCTATGTGGGCCTTGTGGTAAAGATGGTCGCTCCCCGCATCGGGTGGTTCGACCGTGTCCTGAGCTTCCGCCCCGGCATGCGCCGTGTGGTCTACGGCCTCCTCCGCTATCTCGGCAACCGCAACAGCTGAGAGGGGTTATTGAACTATAAGAAAATATATTACGATGGTAAGCATGGGAATGACGGCATAGGCGGTCAGGATTCCCAGGCAGTAAAGTGTGCTACCGTATTTTGAGCCGGAGGTTTCCGAAGGAAAGCGAGTCGTCAGATTCTCTACGTAATCGTCCCGTTTAAGACCGGAGACCATGATTCGGGAGATGATATAATTGGCGATTGCCAACACCGCCATGATATAAAGACGAGTTTCGTAGGCTATCGGAGTGAATCGCGAGAGAATCAGCACGGCCGCAAGCTCCAGCCACACAGCCGACATGGCACCCGAAAAAGTCAGCATGCTGTATTCCTCCTTTACGTCGAAAGGCGCACCGCTCCGGTTATTCTTCAGGAAAAGGCTGTATCTCGCCCATAAAAACGGCCTGAATAGCCTCTTGACAAACTCCATCTTACCGATTCATAAAACTTTCCCCAAAGTTAATCAAATTTGGCGGTATTGAAAGGGGAATCTGCGATGATTTATCCGGGAGGGTGGGGGACCAAAGAGGAGGCTTCGGAGCACTCGTGAGGCCTCGGAGCATTCGGATTGGGGGCTCTCTGTCCCTCCCTGACACCTAACGAAAATGGCCGCCTCGCGCTGTGCGAGACGGCCATTTTCAAATGCGATATTAACTGCTATGGGGTTATTCGGTCTTGATGGAGTAAAATTGGGCTGCTTTCACCTGTTCTTGTACATATCGTCGTAGTAGCGCTGATAATCTCCTGTAGTTACATTATCCATCCATTCTTGATTGTCAAGGTACCAACGAACGGTCTTTTCTATACCTTCCTCAAATTGAAGCGATGGCTCCCAACCGAGTTCGTGCTGAAGCTTGCGGGAATCTATGGCATAGCGCATATCGTGACCGAGGCGGTCTGTGACGTATGTTATAAGCTCGTCGCTATATCCGTTAGGATTACCTAGGAGACGATCTACTGTCTT
The DNA here is from genome assembly GCA_009775605.1 of Paramuribaculum sp. Lineage (GTDB taxonomy): Bacteria > Bacteroidota > Bacteroidia > Bacteroidales > Muribaculaceae > Paramuribaculum. Next base: position 1,686 of record VSPV01000015.1, on the reverse strand, counting down.
TATTATCACCTTAATTATATCGATATTCTTCCATTCATTGAAGCCTCCTATATTGTAAGTCTCTGCCACTTTACCGTTATGAAATATGGTATCTATTGCACGGGCATGGTCCTCTACGAAGAGCCAGTCACGCACATTTTCTCCCTTTCCGAAAACAGGCAGGGGCTTACGGTGACGTATATTATTGATAAATAGCGGGATAAGTTTCTCGGGGAACTGATAAGGTCCATAGTTGTTGGAACAATTGGTGACGAGAGTCGGCATTCCGTACGTATCATGATAGGCACGTACGAAATGGTCTGACGATGCTTTCGAGGCCGAATAAGGGGAATGGGGATTATATTTAGTAGTCTCTAAGAAGAATTCTTTACCGTAAGCGTGATGATGCTCCGAGGAGGCTACGGTGGTGAACGGAGACTCTATACCCTCAGGATTAGTGAGCTCGAGTGCTCCGTAGACCTCGTCAGTCGAGATGTGATAGAAAAGTTTACCATCGTATTTCTCTGGAAGTGATTCCCAGTATTCTTTAGCCGCCTGAAGAAGGGTAAGAGTTCCCATGACATTGGTACGAGCAAAAGTAAAGGGATCCTTAATGGAACGGTCGACATGGCTCTCGGCTGCAAGGTGAATAATTCCGTCGATCTTGTACTCTCTGATGACTCGCCGCATCTCATCAAGATCTGCTATATCCGCCTTTATGAAAGTATAATTGGGTTTATCCTCGATGTCGACGAGATTGGAGAGATTACCTGCATAAGTAAGTTTATCAAGATTTACAATACGGTAATCAGGATACTTGTTGACAAAAAGTCTGACTACATGGCTGCCGATAAATCCGGCTCCGCCAGTTATGAGAATGTTACGCTTCATTGTTGTTTAGATTGTTGATACAGATTTTTAATGAATCAGTCCAATAAGGAACTTTAAGATTGAATGTTTCCTTGAATTTGGTCTTGTCAAGTACCGAATATGACGGACGGATGACTTTGGACGGAAACTCATTAGAATGACAAGGTTGTATATTGCATTCGGTATTACCGGCCATCCTGGCTATTGTTCTGGTGAAATCAAACCAAGAGCACACACCTTCATTGGAGTAATGATATATTCCCTCATTACCCTTGAAAGAACGAGATTCAATGATGTACTGAATAGCATCCGCAAGATCCTGTGCGTACGTCGGTGTACCAACCTGATCGAATACCACCTTCAGTTCTGGTTTAGTCGAAGTAAGATTGAGCATTGTCTTGACAAAATTCTTTCCGTATTCGGAATAAAGCCATGCGGTACGAAAAATCAAGGCTTTGCAGCCAGATTCTGCAATAGCCTGCTCTCCATGAAGTTTCGTGAGCCCATAAACACCTGTAGGGGTACCTTTCTGATCCTCACGGCATGGAACATTGTACGGCTCTTTACCAAAAACATAGTCTGTGGAAATATGAAAAAGAATTCCATCGTTGGCCGAAATTGCCTCAGCAAGGTTACGCACTGACGTGGCATTGAGCAATTCCGCAAAGTCAACATCGTCCTCGGCTTTGTCGACATTAGTGTAAGCGGCACAGTTGACGATGACATTCACATCATTATCTTCCACCATTTTGTTCACAGCCGCGGCATTCGTAATATCAAGCTCAGCTACATCGGTGAAAATATAATTATCTGAAGAGTCTGCGGACGCTTGGAGAT
>VSPV01000149.1 GCA_009775605.1 Paramuribaculum sp. | reverse complement strand
GTGAAATATGTTTGTCCATATTACACTACAGATTACGTAACTTGCTGATATAATGGTGCAAGGTGTCTTTTCAACGAAGACGAGTATTAAGACTCAAATTTACACACAACATACTGATTACCAGCCATATAAGCAATTACAATTTGTTTGTATGGCTGGTGTTTTATGGTTTAAAATAGCCGAATTTGTTTGTATAATCGGGGGATTTTGGGGCTTTTGTTTGTATATAATCAGTCAGCAACATTACTTTTTATAATAGAAGACGAATATCATGCGATTTAATATTTATTAATCTTAATGTGCTATATTTTTGCACAGGTTGAATCGTATTTTTGTGTATCAATAATTCCATCATGACGAAACATCAGACCATATCTATACGCAATGACAACGGATCGGAAGTCATGGCACAAGCTCCTCTGATAATATCTGCAAGCAGGGCCACAGACATACCGGCGTTTTATACCGACTGGTTTTTCCGTCGGCTTGAAAAAGGTTATGTCAGGTGGCGGAATCCTTTCTCGGGGCACGATAGCTATGTGTCGTTCGACAACACCCGCTTCATCGTTTTCTGGTCAAAGAATCCTGCGCCTCTGTTGTCTCATCTGTCCTGGCTTAAAGAGCGAGGAATCGGGTGCTATATACAATATACCCTTAATGAATACGAGTCTGAAGGACTTGAACCAAATGTTCCCACTTTAACGCAACGTATTGATACTTTCCGTCGGCTTGTTGATGTTCTCGGCTTTGGAGCAGTTATGTGGCGTTTTGACCCGCTTATTCTAACTGACAGAATTACCATAGATACTTTACTTGAAAAAATAGCGCACATCGCCGATGCTCTGGTCGGTTATACCGAAAAACTCGTTTTCAGTTTCGCCGACATTGAGTCGTATAAAAAAGTGTCGCGCAATCTCAGGCATAGCGGCATCAATTATCGTGAATGGGATGAAGCGACTATGCGCGAATTTGCATCGCGACTCTCAATGATGAACCGTGATAATTGGAATTTCAGACTCGCGACGTGTGCCGAACGGATTGATCTTTCGGAATATGGTATAGAGCACAATCGCTGCATCGACCCGGAATTGATCAGCCGACTTGCTCCTGATGATTCGGTACTGCAAAACTTCCTTTATAACGCCAGATGCGACAGTGGCCAACGTAAGGCGTGCGGCTGCATTCTCTCAAAAGACATCGGCACTTACAACACCTGTCCGCATGGTTGTCTCTACTGCTATGCCAACACGTCTTCTACCTCGGCATTTGAAAATTATAAGAGAGCTATCGCTAATCCGCATAATGACTCAATAATATAATTAATGAATTACACACCCAATATACGAAAATCATCACAAACCTTTGTCAGCGTATTGCAAAAAGCAAAGGATTGGTTTGCCTCGCTTTCAAAAACAGAGCAGCAGAAGCTAATTGACGATTTGGAGCATGGGGCGGCTCTTCTCACCAATACTCGTCAACTTAACGCTTACATCGCCAATTATGGTGAGATTCATCAGGCTAAATTACTTCATGCTTATGAAAAAATTCCATCTAAAGTTTGGCACGAAGATGGCATCACTGTGGTTGATTATGGATGCGGTCAAGGTATTGCCGAAATGGTTCTTTCAGATTATATGGCATCAAGGTATATTGACAATGACTATATCAAAGATTTTATCCTTATTGAACCATCAAGGCAGAATTTACAACGTTGCGTCAAATATGTAAATGCTTTCTTCTGTGAGTCAAAAATATCGGTCGTCTGTAAGAAGGACAACCAGTTAAATAATGACGATATCGATCCGAAATCTTCAACAGTTATACATATCTTTTCAAATGTAATCGACCTTGATGATTTTGATGGCGATAGCGTCCTATCCTTGTTAAATGAGGATAAATCACGTAACAACATAATAGTATGTGTGAGTCCCTATTATCAGGAGGCAACACGAGGCAAAAGAATGAAAGAATTTGGCGATAAACTTCAGGGTTATACGTTGGTATACAAATTAGAGAAACATACCGATGATTGGGATAAACCTTATAGCTGCCAGATATACATCTTTGTAAGTTCATACTATTGACATTTCGCGCTCAATATGTTTGTACTGGAATATTACTGAATGGCGTTTTCAGGCCTCAAATGGCAAAATATGTTTGTATTTAAGTCGGTCAATAAGGGTTAAATAACTGAAATACAATGTTAAAACTGTTCTTCAACGAGGATGAATATTGATATAAAAACCGTCCGATTTTAAGGCATAAACAACTAACCCGTAAGCGATTGGCAAGCAATAAAATAATCTTGCCAATCGCTTTTTGTATCCGTTCATCTCATAATAAACCTGCGCTGATAAAATGCGCAGATAAAAACGCGAAATAACCTTTTGCCACCAATGGCTGCGCCGCACTTCTGCAATTTTTAGCTAATTTTGCAGGCTGAAAAATGAACCAGAACGGTACTGATAAACGAATCCGGTAATGATAGACGAATCTAAGGTAAAAGGGCATCTGGCAATGCTGGGAGCCAATGTCATGTGGGGTCTGATGTCGCCCGTAGTAAAGATTGTCTTTGCCACTGGTGTGGTGGCGCCCATGATTGTAGTTGATTTCAGGGTAGCGGGTGCCGCCCTTCTTTTCTGGCTTACTTCGCTTTTCCTGCCTAAGGAACATGTGCCCCCGGCCGACATCCTCCGACTGTTCGGAGCCGGAATGTTGGGTGTCCTTTTCAATCAGGGATGCTTCATTCTGGGAGTGAAACTTACATCTCCCGGCGAGGCATCGCTGGTCACCACCACCATGCCAATGTGGGTCATGCTGCTTGCCTGGCTCATTCTTCGCGAGCCGATTACACTCAAGAAAGCTGGCGGCATCGCCGCAGGTGCTGCAGGAGCCATAATCCTGATTGCGGGCAGCGCCAGCCCGGTCTCCGGATCGAACCCGGCTTTGGGCGACGTGATAGTGCTTTGCGCCCAGTTGAGTTACGCGCTTTATCTCACCCTGTATCGTAATTTCATCCGAAAATACAGTCTTGTGACGCTGATGAAATGGATGTTCCTGTCGGCGACCGTAGTCGGGCTACCATCAAGCCTGAAGTGGCTCGGCGCCACGGACTGGAGTGCCATTTCCCCGACAGAATGGGGTGGTATCGCCTATGTGGTTGTATGCGGCACATTCCTGGCCTACATCTGCATAATGATAGGTCAGAAGACCCTGCGCCCCACACTGGTTGGCATGTACAACTACGTGCAACCCATCGTGGCCACCATCACGGGAATATGCCTGGGACTTGACCGCTTCACCCCCGTCAAGGCCCTGGCAATCGCGCTAATATTCTCCGGCGTCTGGCTCGTCACAATAAGCAAAGCCAAAGACCAGACCAATGGATAATCCCCCGGCGACAATACCTACACAGACAACCCAAGCCACAAAAAAAAAGCCGTTTCCACGCCCCCGGCAAGGAAACGGCCTTTTTTGTCACCAGACCGATGGCATCTTTCGATGGCGCACCTGATTATATCTCCTTGAAATGCGAGCGGTCGAAGCCGCAGACCGGACACACGAAGTCTGCCGGAAGATCGCCCTCCACTTCCACTTCGTAGCCGCAGATATCGCATTTGAATCTTCGCATCTTCTTATCCGAGGGAGCTTTCGTAGGAGCAGGCTCGGCGCGATAAGTGGGAGCATTCTTCGGCGCACTTCCTTTAATCACGCTGTGATAATAGGCATACGTCATAGGTGTTCCGCTTCCTCCCTTTGAGTCAACCAGTTTGGCAATAACTATTTCATGGGTTCCGCAGTCCACAAAATCAATGGCGTCCACAATAAGACGGCCGCAGAAATTGCCCTTTACAGCCGGAGCGCCGTCAATGTCATCATAGCCGAAGTCGGCATATTTGTCGGCATCACGCCCCGAACGGAATCCGAAGGAGCTGATTATCATCGGGTCCGTGTTCTCAGCTATGATCGAGAGGCAGAAGCGTGGATTCTTCTTCAGGCATTCGAGAGTGTAATTCTTCTTGTTCAGGCAAATAGCCAGTTTAGGATCCTCGCTCGTCACCTGAAAACAGGTGTTGATGATACACCCGGCGGCTTTCCCGCCGGCGTAGCACCCTACCACATAAAGCCCGTAAGTGATACTGTAAAGTGGATTGCTTTCCATCTAATGATATTTTAATGGTTATTATTCAGTTGTTCTTAGCTTCTTTATGTCCATCACCGTCTTTCCACGCCTTTACCGCGGAAGATGGCCACACAATATCTAACGCTTTTCGGCCCACTTCAGATTTCTGCCCCGGGAAAAAATTTACGGCCGTGGCCCCTCTCAGCTCTTTTTATGAAGCCTCATATTCTTTCCGGTGATCCATCACCCGCTTCATGTTTGTCTGGGCCCATTCCGTAAGCTGCCTGATGAGCGGAAGAAGCGATTCTCCCATCTCGGTAAGCCGGTATTCAACTTTCGGCGGAACAACTGCATAGACTTTGCGCTCAATAAACCCGTCGGCCTCCAGTGTGCGCAACGTGGACGAAAGCACTCGCGATGACACGTCAGGTATCAACCGGCCCAGTTCATTGAACCTCACCACCCCCTGCTCGCCGATGATAAACACCGTAAGAAGCGCCCACTTGTTACCGAAACGGGCTATTACATTTCTTATCGGACAAAACTCAATTATAGAACCTGCTTCCTCTTTCTTTTTCATATATCTGGATACTTACTTTCAATTCCAAAGTTAATAATTTATTTCAGCATACCGTCATAATTTCCACTGCCATTTGGCTCAGTCGAAAAAAAACAGCTGCATGTAAAATTTTTTCTCCCTGACAGTCAGCAAAACCGACAAAAAGGTTACTATAGGTTGAAAAAGTAACTTCTTGGCACGCTGGCGGATGTATTATAACTTTGCAATACGTAAACTAACTCACAAATGATATGAAACAGATTCAGACAATCGAAAAAGGCGCGAACTTCAGCGCTGCCAACTTCGGCCGACTCGCCGACATCAAGGATTACGTTCTCCAACTCGGTCCCGAAATCAGGATTCCCGGAAAAGTGTTCGGCGGCCAGGCCGTAGGCGCCACCGGCGGCGAATTCTCATTCCAGGTATTCGCTCCCGGTCAGGAAACCGGCTTCCTCCACACCCACAAGAACCATGAGGAACTCTACTTCTTCCTCGCAGGCAAAGGAGAATTCCAGGTTGATGGCCACGTATTTCCGGTCCAGGAAGGCTCCGTTGTCCGCGTGGCTCCCGACGGACGCCGCAGCGTGCGCAACAACGGCACCGAGCCCTTGGTGATGCTCTGCGTGCAGTATCGCGGCAACACCTTCTCCGCCGAAGACGCCGCCGACGGAAACATCCTCAACGAACCCGTAAAGTGGTAAAGTTCACGCCCTCCGGTATAATCCAATCCTCAGCCAAACCACCGG
>VSPV01000148.1 GCA_009775605.1 Paramuribaculum sp. | reverse complement strand
CGACCTAATTGTCTGGTTTCAGTTACTAAGGATTAATCCTCGATAGCAGCCTGCGCCGCAGCTACGCGGGCGATGGGCACGCGGAAGGGTGAGCAGCTTACGTAGTTCATGCCGAGTTTGGCGCAGAACTTAACTGATGAAGGTTCACCTCCGTGCTCGCCGCAGATACCAACTTTGAGTTCGGGCTTGGTGGCGCGACCTTTCTCAACACCCATTTTCACGAGCTGGCCTACACCTTCCTGGTCAAGAACTTCGAAGGGATCGGTCTTGATGATACCGTGCTCTTTGTAGAACTTGAGGAATTTGGGAGCGTCGTCGCGTGAGAAACCGAAGGTCATCTGGGTAAGGTCGTTGGTACCGAATGAGAAGAAGTCGGCTACGGTAGCAATTTCGTTTGCTACGAGGGCAGCACGGGGAACTTCGATCATGGTTCCTACTTTATAGCTTACAGACTGGCCTTTTTCAACAAATACCTTGGCAGCGGTGATGTTGATTACATCGGCCTGGTTCTGGATTTCTTTGAGCGAACCAACCAGAGGTATCATGATTTCGGGATGAACATCAATGCCGCGTTCCTTGCATGCGATAGCGGCCTCGATGATGGCGCGGGTCTGCATCTCGGTGATTTCGGGGTAGGTGATACCGAGACGGCAACCGCGGTGGCCGAGCATGGGGTTGAACTCCTCGAGGCTGTCAACTTTAGCTTTAACTTCTTCGAGTGAGAGACCCATTTCAGCGGCAAGTTCCTTCTGAGTTGCAGTCTGGTGGGGTACGAACTCGTGCAGAGGGGGATCGAGGAGACGGATGGTTACTCCGTAGCCGTCCATAGCCTCGAAGATGCCTTCGAAGTCACCGCGCTGCATGGGAAGAAGTTTGGCGAGAGCGTGACGACGGCCTTCAACGTCGCTTGCGAGAATCATCTCACGAACAGCTTTGATACGGTCGCCTTCGAAGAACATGTGTTCGGTACGGCAGAGGCCGATACCCTGAGCTCCGAAGTGACGGGCCTGTTTGGCATCACGGGGAGAGTCGGCGTTGGTGCGTACGAGAGTCTTGGTATATTTGGCAGCGAGATTCATGATTGCGCCGAAGTCGCCTCCGAGTTCCGGTTCGGTAGTGGGTACCTGACCATCGTAAACTTCACCGGTGGAACCATTGAGCGAAATCCAGTCACCTTCCTTATATGTCTTGCCGTTCATAACAACGGTCTTATCTTTGTAATCGATGCGGATCTCACCGGCACCGCTGACGCAGCATTTACCCATGCCGCGAGCAACTACGGCTGCGTGAGATGTCATGCCACCACGCATTGTGAGGATGCCCTGGGCAACAGCCATACCGCGGAGGTCTTCAGGCGAAGTCTCGATACGGACGAGAACCACTTTTTTCTTGCGCTCTGCCCAGCTTTCAGCATCTTCGGCAGAGAATACTATCTGGCCGGTAGCTGCGCCGGGAGATGCAGGCAGACCTTTGGCTGCGACGGTAGCGCGCTTGAGGGCGGACTTGTCGAATACGGGGTGCAGAAGCTCGTCGAGTTTCTGGGGTTCCATGCGGAGGAGGGCAGTCTTTTCATCTATTTCGCCAGCGCGAAGGAAATCCATGGCAATCTTAACCATGGCAGCACCGGTGCGCTTGCCGTTACGAGTCTGGAGCATCCAGAGCTTACCATCCTGAATGGTGAACTCCATGTCCTGCATGTCTTTGTAATAATCCTCAAGGCGGTGAGCAATATTGATAAGCTCGGCTGCGCATACTGGCATTGATTCTTCGAGCGAAGGATATTTCGAAGCGCGTTCTTCCTCGGAGATGCCCTGAAGAGCGGCCCAACGACGAGAACCTTCAACAGTAATCTGCTGAGGTGTGCGGATACCGGCAACCACGTCTTCACCCTGGGCGTTGATGAGGTATTCGCCGTTGAAGATATCTTCGCCGGTAGCGGCATCGCGGCTGAAAGCAACGCCGGTAGCTGAATTGTTGCCCATATTGCCGTAAACCATAGCCTGAACATTAACGGCGGTTCCCCATTCCTCGGGAATCTGGTTCATGCGGCGGTAAAGGATGGCGCGCTCGTTCATCCAGCTGTCGAATACGGCGCATATACCACCCCAAAGCTGTTCCCAGGCATTGTCGGGGAAGTCTTTTCCGGTGAATTCCTTTACGGCATTTTTGAAGAGCTTAACGAGTGATTTGAGGTCTTCGACATCAAGCTCAGTGTCGAGTTTAACGCCTTTTTCTTCCTTGACCTTATCCATGATTTCCTCGAAAGGATCGATGTCGGCTTTGCTTTTGGGTTTCATTCCGAGAACCACGTCACCATACATCTGAACAAAGCGGCGGTAGCTGTCCCAGGCAAAACGGGGATTTCCGCTCTGAGCGGCGAGGGATTCAACGGTAGCGTCGTTCATACCAAGGTTGAGCACAGTGTCCATCATGCCGGGCATAGAGGCGCGGGCACCGGAGCGTACAGAAACCAGAAGGGGATTGGAGGGATCGTTGAATTTCTTGCCGGTGAGGCTTTCAACGTGGGCTATCGCTTTTTCCACATCATTCTGAAGACGCTTTACAACTTCATCGCGACCATACTGAGTGTATTCGGTGCAGACTTCGGTAGTAATAGTGAATCCGGGGGGGACGGGCATACCGAGGTGGTTCATTTCGGCGAGATTCGCGCCTTTGCCACCAAGGAGGTTACGCATAGAGGCATCGCCTTCGGCTTTGCCGTCTCCAAACGTGTAAACTCTTTTCATCAGTTAGTGTATTAAATTGGGTATATAAAAAATGTTTGTTTTATACTTGAATGCAGGCTTAGACTGCCTGATAGTTTTGTCATGGACTTTAGTGCAAATGTAAGACATTAAACGCAAACATGAAAAAAATTAAAGATTTTTCTCACTGAGGGATGAAGATTAACCTTATTTGCGTAGCTTTGCACCTTGATTGAATAAACGTTGTTAATTTTCGGAATACTATTATACTGAAAAGTGGGAAGAAAACGAAAAGAATTACCCTTGTATGAGGGTGTAGAGATAACAGATGTGGCAGCTGAAGGGAATTCGCTTGCCCGTATAAATGACAAAGTGGTATTCATACCCTTCGGCGCACCCGGCGATATTGTCGATGTGAAGATTGACAGAAGCCGTAAAAGTTACAGCGAAGGCCATATCGAGAGGATGGTAAAGCCCTCAGAGATAAGAGTGACGCCGAGATGCAGGCATTTCGGCGTTTGCGGAGGCTGCCGGTGGCAACATCTGCCTTATGACATCCAGCTTGAGCTTAAACAGCGACAGGTGAAGGATGCTCTTGAACGTATCGCCAAGGTGGCTCTTCCGGAAATCAGTCCGATTATCGGTTCGGAAAATGTATGGTCCTACCGTAATAAAATGGAATATACTTTTTCGAATAAAAAATGGCTGACTTTTGACCAACTCAAGAGCGGAGAAGAGTTCCCTGACAGAGATGCCGCCGGTTTCCATATACCGGGGGCTTTCGATAAAGTGTTGGATATCGAGGAGTGTCATCTTCAGGACAGTCTGGGAGACCGTCTGCGACTGTTTATAAAGGACTACGGCAAGCGCAATGGACTGAGCTTTTACGACCTCAGAGCCCAAAGCGGATTGTTGAGGACCCTGATGATTCGCATAGCGTCCACTGGTCAGGTTATGGCTGTTATGGTTTTCGGTTCTGACGAGCCTGAGCCTATAAAAGCTCTTCTTGATGCCGTGGCCGGGGAATTCCCGGAAATAACATCTCTTCAGTATGTAATCAATACCAAACTAAACGATACGATTGCCGATCAGGATGTTCTGGTATACAAAGGGTCACCCTATATAGAGGAAGAAATGGAAGGGCTGCGGTTTCGCGTCGGACCCAAGTCGTTCTATCAGACGAATTCCCGCCAGGCTGAAAGGCTTTATAATGTGGTGCGTGATTTTGCCGATCTTTCCGGAAATGAACTTGTATATGACCTTTATACCGGAACCGGCACCATTGCTAATTTCGTAGCCTCAAAAGCGGCTAAGGTAATTGGTATAGAATACGTAGAAGATGCCATAAAGGATGCACGGGTGAATTCCGAGACAAACGGGATTGGCAACACTGTATTCTTTGCTGGAGATATGAAGGATGTTCTTACTGATGGTTTTGTAGCCGAGCATGGGGTTCCTGACGTGATGATAGTCGATCCACCCCGTGCGGGAATGCATCAGGATGTGGTCAACGTCATACTGAATGCTTCCCCGGAGAGAATAGTTTACGTGAGCTGCAATCCATCGACCCAGGCACGTGATATAGCTTTGCTTGACGGGTCATATAAGGTTGACAGAGTACAGCCTGTAGATATGTTTCCTCATACTCACCATGTTGAAAATGTGGTGAGGCTGGTAAGAAGGAGGTGATTCATTGTGTGGGAGGAAGCTCTTCACAAGAAGTGAGCGCAGAATTATAATAACGGACGTCGCCGGTTACTTCCCGTCCCAGGAACGCCGGTTTTTCGAAGCGTTCTTCAGCATTTTGCAGCTCAATCTCAGCGACGGTAAGTCCTGAGAGTCTCCCGTGGAATTCATCGACTTCCCAACGGCCCACGATATATCTTGTTTTCGATATCATCGCGGAGCATGAACATGCATCCATTATCTCAATGGCATCTGAAACGGGGATAGGGTATTCCCATTCCCCACGCTCACATCCGTGGGTTCTGCTCTTAACCGTAAGGAATGCCATCGGGCCGGAAACGCGGATTCTCACCACGGAATCAGGCGAAGTGGAGAGGTAAGCCTGTCGGATTTCGATAACTCTGCTGGCACGTTTTTTGTAGCTTTCGTCTTTGACGATAAATTTACGTTCTATTTCTTTACCCATAGGTCAGGCGACTTAATGCGTTTTGATATTAATGAGTGTCCCGCAAAATTAAAAATAAAACTAAAAAGATAAAACATGAAAGGTTTCTACGGCATTATATAATATAAGCGAATGATTCCTTTCACTATTATAAAGAGATGATAGAGCGAATTGTAATAATAAGTAATGCTGATCCCGTTAATTTCTACGGGGTAAACAACAGCAACATGCAACTCATCCGTAATCTATTCCCTAAACTTCGTATGGCTGCGAGAGGAAGTGTGATAAAGGTTATAGGAGATGAGGAGGAGACATCTGTTTTCGAGAAGAAAATACATGAAATGGAAGAATACTGCACCAAGTACAATTCCTTGACAGAAGATGTGATTCTTGACATAGTTTCCGGTGAGAAGCCTCACGACAAGCGGTCGGACGGCGTGATAATATATGGCGTCAACGGCAAACCGATAAGTGCCCGGACTCCCAATCAGCAGAAACTTGTGGATGAGTTCAATCAGAATGACCTGACATTCGCTTTGGGGCCGGCCGGTACCGGTAAAACCTATATCGCGATAGCTCTTGCCGTAAAAGCTCTTAAGAATAGGGAGGCAAGGAAAATAA
>VSPV01000147.1 GCA_009775605.1 Paramuribaculum sp. | reverse complement strand
AAAACAAAATAAGACGATACACGAATTTTAACAATACACTCATATAGCTGTATTTTAGTCACTTATCTGCATTTCATAAAGTATCAGTCCAACTTTTAACGTCTTATTGCGAAAAAATCACCTCTCCGGCCATGTTTCGCCCAATAAAAACATTGATTATCAATATATCTAAGCACATAACATCTAATATAACTCTAAGTTTTTCATGTCGTTTAAGTACAACGCTGTTTTTATTTGCAAATACACACAATATGCCTACGGAGTCTGTTTTTATTTGTAAACCCAATCGGTGTGCAAAATTAAATCAGCTCTCTTCCCAAATTTTAACAGCCGAATTTTGCCATTTAATTTTTAATAATTACATTTGTAAAGACAAAATTTAAGATTTACAAAATGGACATCGTTTCAAGGCTTAAAGAATTCATAAATTATCTGGCAATTCCTGTGACTCAGTTTGCTGATACTTGTAAAATTCCCCGCCCTTCCCTGTCGCAGCTCCTGAACGGACGCAACAGGAAAGTGAGCGATGAACTTATCGGAAAAATCCATGAAGCTTATCCGGAGCTAAGTGTGATGTGGCTTATGTTTGGCGAAGGCACTATGCTGTTCAATTCAAATATCAAAATCTCAGAGCCTCAATCAGCCCCGAATCTTGAATTTTCGCTCCCCCAACCAAGTGACAAAGAAACCGTTAGCGCTACGATAGACTTCAACACCAACTATCAGGATCCGGCTCCAGATAATTCGTCAGACGCAATCGAGGTAAATAGTGCTGTAAATTTGCCGGAAAATCGCGCTCAGGCCGAAGAAAACGATGTCGTGCCGGAAAAAGAAGCTTATTCCGCCTCCACCTCTCCTACCATCTCATTCAATCCCACTGGTGGAAAAAGTATAGTAAATATAATAGTATATTATAGCGACAACAGCTTCGAAAGCTTCACGCCCTCACGGCCGAAATAAAGATTGATACCGCTCCTATTCTCCGCAACTCAAACTGGCATTTCTGTACGGCATAAAAAACAGAGGCCGCTGCAACCCCTAAAAACCGGCTTATACCATGGAGCTGTCGACGTCAAAGCATTACGTTGGCCGCACGGCAGTCATCCTACAAATTAAGGCAGCTTGGACATCAATTTGAGTCCTGGATCACTCCTTTATAATAAAGAAGCAATAAAACAGTCCTGTAAGGAGCATCAACGAATAAGGGAGAGGAACTCCTCCCTCAGACTCCTGTCAGTTGCAAAGAGTCCGCGGGTAGCGAGAGCAACGGTGGTGGAATCCTGCTTCCCTACCCCTCGCATTTCCATGCATAGATGATGTGCCCGGGCTCTCACAATCACCCCCTGCGCACCAATACATCCCATCAAAGCATCGGCAATCTCCTCGGTGAGGCGTTCCTGAACCTGAAGACGACGGCTGAACATATCCACTATTCGCGCCACTTTGCTCAACCCGATTATATTCTCACCAGGTATATATCCGATGTCCATGTGGCCGAAAAACGGAAGGATATGATGCTCACAAAGGGAATAAAATTCAATATCCCGCACCACTACAATCTTGCCAGAGCCCGAGTTCTCAAACAGAGCGCCATTGACAACGCTCTCTATATTCTGACGGTAGCCCCGGGTCACGTACCAAAGCGCTTTAGCTGCTCTTTCCGGCGTTTTAAGGAGGCCCTGACGGTCAACATCCTCGCCTATCAACTCCAATATTGCCTTGTAATGTGATGCAATTTCGGCAATAGTCTCATCCTCGCTAAATTTGTCTGACATACCTATAGCGATTAATTATAAAGTTATACCAAAACCGATGGCTATACTACATTCCGACAACTGTTTCCCGTTTCAGAGATTTATACGGTCTCTCACCACTCTTATTTCCTTGCTGTATGACGGGAAAGCCTCACGCAGTTCATCCGCCGCCGCAGTAGCCTCCTGACGTGTACGGAAGTCTCCTACGCGCAAACGCCAATAAGGGGAAGTGTAGCTTACGTATGTTCTGTATTTAGGGAAACGCGAGCCTATGGAGCGTGATTTTGAGCGCGCCTCATTTTTTGCGGTGCGTTGGTTATTGTCGCTGAACACCTGCACTCTGTAACCTACCCTTGCGCCACCGCGCTGCACGTCTGCCGACTCTTCTTCCTCGGCTTCTACAGTCTCCTGATCCAGGTTATACTGCAAAAGCTTGAGAAGCTGGGGAGGCATGTTTATAGTGTTCACGCCCGAGGCTGTGATATGGGTAATTATAAGGGGTTCGTCAGGAACCGTCTGGGCCTTAATCGAGAAACAGGTTATTACCGAAACTACAACTGCTGCGATCAGATTCTTTATCATAGTTTGCAAAAGCGGTTTGTTACGCTTTCGCAAAGATAATACATTTTTGCCAATTGAAAAGCAAAAGCGCCCGGAGGCATTGCGCTTCCGGACGCTATTAAATAAACCAATTGTTATCAGAATGCCTCTACTATACCCATGAAGCTGTCGGCTTTAAGCGCAGCGCCTCCAATGAGGCCACCGTCAACATCGGGTTTAGCGAAGAGAGCCTTTGCGTTAGAGGGCTTGCATGAGCCACCATAAAGGATAGAAGTGTTCTCAGCAACCTCTTTGCCATATTTACCTTCGATCACGCTACGGATATAGGCGTGTATTTCCTGTGCCTGGTCGTCGGTAGCAGTCTTGCCGGTACCGATGGCCCAAACGGGTTCGTAAGCAAGGATGAGCTTGGAGAAATCCTCAGCTGAAAGGTCAAAGAGAGCATCCTCAATCTGAGTCTTTACAACCTCGAAATGTTTGCCGGCCTCGCGCTCTTCGAGCACCTCGCCAATGCAGAAAATAGGAGTGAGGCCATTTGCAAGAGCAAGTTTCACTTTCTCTTTCAGGGTCTCGGAGGTCTCGCCGTAATATTGACGGCGCTCTGAGTGGCCAAGAATCACATAAGTAGCGCCGGTTGAAGCAACCATAGGAGCTGAAACCTCGCCGGTATAGGCGCCGGATACGTGGTCAGCGCAGTTTTCAGCGCCAAGGCCCAGACGGTTTTTGTCAATCACGCCGTTGATTGAAGCGAGATGAGTGAAAGGCACGCAGATTATTACGTCGCATTTTGCATCAACGCCTTTCAGGGCATCATTAACCTCTTTAGCTAACTGCAGGCCTTCGGGAAGAGTGGTGTTCATTTTCCAGTTACCTGCCACGATGTTTTTTCTCATTGCTATTATATGTTTAGGATGAATTTGATTACTTTTCTTTCTGCGATTGCAAATTTAGCTATTATTTTCGGATTGTTGCTTTTTTTCCTTTGCCTCAACTGCAGCTTTTTTATTTCTCCGAGAGCGCCCGCGGATTATGTGTCTGAGAACCGCGGCCCGGTCAGCGGCCGCAAGAAGCAATAAAACGGCTGCCAGCACAAGGCTCATTCTTATGAAATCGTATGAACTCCATGGACGAAGCGATTCTATGACTTCCTCCACGTCGCTTCCCGGAAGGTTGAGAACTGTAGGGGGCACAGACCATAGACTGCGTTTCCATTGCACTACGCCGTCTTTCGTGTAGACTACCGACATGGTGCCGCGGGAAAGTTCCTTGAGAGTGGTCTCATCGGCAGTATAGATCGGATAGGATGCCATGGAAATATCCGCCCAGTCATCAATCTGGTCTTCAGGTATGGCAGCCACCTCTATAAGTCGGCCTCCCCTTCTTTCCATGAGATGCTGAAGCTCATTCACTGTATAGGTGTAAGAAGCATCGGCGCGCGAATACTGCGGAAGCACTATCGTCATCTGCTCGCCCTCATCCGGAAAAGCATCCGCCGTCGCGTCCACTCCATCACTATCGTAAACTGAAAGTTCCGTAAGGGATGAGGCCTCTTGTCCCGATACTACCCGACGATCAACGAATGTCCATGTTGAATCAGGGAGTTCTTCGGCGCTGAAAGCACGTTCCTCACCGTCTTTTGAATAAATGAATTCAAATCGGATATCGGAATCCTCGCTTTCCTCCCCGTCTGCCGGGGTAAGAAGAGTTCCTTGGGGAAACGACCTGAAATCGACCATAGGCTGCACATTATAGCCAATCCAGCCAACCGAGAGAGCATACAGACCGCAGAGCACAGCCACTACCCACTGAAGGCCCGGCCGGAAAAGTCCGTCATACCGTCCGTTACGTGGAAGCAGGTATATGATTGCAGCCGACAATACTATATTTTTAATAAACGTGGCCGTATTTGAAATATGCATAAAATCACCGAAGCACCCACAGTCGCTCACCGGATTTGCCACCATTATATAAAATGTAAGAGGAAGCATGAACGCCATCATGGCAGCCATGACCCACAAAGCCGACCGGCGGTAGCAACCGAACAGCAAAAAGACACCACACAAGAATTCAGAAGCGGACAGCAAGAAAGAAAATGTCACTACCAGCGACCTCGGAACGTGTACCGCCCAGACATTGAGATATTCTTCTATTTTAAAAACGAAACCCCACAGGTCAATGTCTTTGGCAACACCGCTTACTATGAACACCGCGCCCACAACTACCCGCAGAATCCATACGCTCCACAATGTGATTCTTTTCCTATCCCGTTTTTGGCTTAGGGGAAGCTGCGCCGATGAGATGTCAGTCACGTTCATTCTGTAAGTTTGATTATACCGAATACCGCGTAATTAATCATATCCATATAATTGGCATCTATCCCTTCGCTTACGGAAGTGTGCCCCCCATTGTCTTCTATCTGCTTAGTGCGGCTCACTTTTGTGAGAATAAAATCGGTATAGCTCTTTACACGCATTCCGCGCCACGCTTCATCGTAATCGTGATTCTTAGCAATCATGAGAGCCTTTGCCTCAGCTGCATATCGGTCATAAAGCTCCAATGCACGGGATGCACTGATATCGGGAGTGTCCGCAGCCCCGAGTTCAAGTTGAATAAGCCCTACAATACCATAGTTCACAATCGCCATGAACTCAGGAAGGATGCCTTCGTCGACCATAGCTACTCCACCCTCTTCGAGCGAACGGATACGCTTGGCCTTGATAAAAATCTGGTCAGTGAGCGAACACGGGCGCAATATACGCCATGAAGCTCCATAATCGTCCAGTTTCTTCACAAAGATATCGCGACAAGCTTTAAGCGCGGCATCGAACTGCACATTCGTAGCGACAGAGTCAGTGCTGATGGTTTCCTGCATGAGTAAATTTGGATTTGTTTATTAAGCCCTGTACGGGTTAATGCAAAGGTACATAATTTTATTTACGGCACAAAAACGGCCCCTCTCTCCGTATGCCGGACGAAAGAGGCCGCTTAGTATTATTTATCTAAATAGAATTGAGCTCAGGATATCAGTTTGTCGATTTATTGACAAACGCTACCAGGACAAGGATGAATGCCACGAGAGCAAGACCTGCTCCTATTGATGGATAAACGAGGGAAGCTCCGGTAGTGAAAAGCGTTGCGCAAAGGAATGCGATGGCAACCACAGCCAGAATAG
>VSPV01000146.1 GCA_009775605.1 Paramuribaculum sp. | reverse complement strand
ACCTTTTGTATCTGTTTTTTTTTCTTCTGCATATTCTTATTTTTATTTTATAGTGTTTAATTATTTAATTTTTGGTTGTAGATGCCTGTATTTCAGCAGGTAAAACGACATTATAGGATGAAATCCACCCGGCTTTCACATTCAGTTGTAGATGCCTGTATTTCAGCAGGTAAAACGACGTTTATTTTCTATAATCAGGTACACAAAGCGCGGTTGTAGATGCCTGTATTTCAGCAGGTAAAACGACATTCACGAAGATAGCGGCAGCGCTCTTGGCAGCTGCAAGTTGTAGATGCCTGTATTTCAGCAGGTAAAACGACTTCAGATGCACTCTCCTGAGCAGCAACTGTGCCCCGTTGTAGATGGCTGGATTTCAGCAGGTAAAACGACTTTGGTGCCGCTTTTGAACCCGACCATTTTCTTCTGGGTTGTAGATGCCTGTATTTCAGCAGGTAAAACGACAATTCTCAACCACCAGATTAAGACCGCTCCACGGTTGTAGATGCCTGTATTTCAGCAGGTAAAACGACTCCACTTGTTCTTTTTCTGAGTGGCCTGACTGAGGTCGTAAATAGCTGTGTACCAGTAAGTAAAATGACATAAATTATCGGGCAGACACGGGAATGATGTTTGCAGCAAAAACTGGTTGAATTGTTAAAAAACTTCACGAATGAAATTTTATATACAGGCATATAGCCTAAAATAGGGGCAATCTCTTGGTGTCCCCACGCTTACGCACACTGCGTCATCGCCATTCCCAGGCTCGCCGCAGGTGCAACAGACAGCGTTTCCCCCCGCAGCTGACGCAGCGGGTTGTATTGAACCCCGCGGCTCCGCCGCTCCGAGTTGGCTTACTTTATATATGGGGTATTGCAGACCCATTTTAAGAACCATTATATCACATTGACCTCTAAAATACCCGAAGAAGTACCGTCGACGGCCGAAAGCGCAAACCGCAGATATCACTAACGATGATGGTATGGTGTCGATAAGGTTCGCCGGGAAAATCGGCGGTGAAAAAATGGTGAAGAAATGATTAAGAAATGGGGCGAGATAGTTTGAGATGTGTGTTCAAACCGCTATCTTTGCATTTTGATAATACCATAATAACGTAAAAACATTTTCCGGTTATGAAACAGTTAGACCGACTTCTGGCTGAAAAGCTTCTTAAAATCAGTGCGATAAAACTCCAGCCCGAACATCCTTTCACATGGGCATCGGGATGGAATTCACCTATATATACCGATAACCGCAAGACCCTCTCTTATCCCGAGGTGCGCAGCTTCATCAAGGTTGAGATGTGCCGTCTCATCCTCGAGAATTTCGATACTCCCGATGCGATAGCCGGCGTTGCCACCGGAGCCATCGCAATGGGCGCTCTTGTGGCCGATACTCTGGGAATGCCTTACGCTTACGTGCGTTCCACTCCTAAGGATCATGGCCTGGAGAACCTCATAGAGGGTAATCTCAAGCCCGGTCAGAAAGTGGTGGTGATTGAAGACCTTATCTCTACCGGCGGAAGCAGCCTCAAGGCTGTGGAGGCAATCCGCGCCGCAGGGTGCGAGGTTGTCGGCATGGCTGCTATCTTCACCTACGGTTTCCCCATCGCTGAGTCGCGCTTCAAGGATGCCAAGGTCAAGATCTGCACTCTCAGCAACTATAATTCAATGCTTGAGGCGGCTCTCGAGACCGATTATATCCGCAAGGAGGATATCGAGACCCTTCGCGAATGGCGTCACGATCCTGCAAACTGGACTCCCAATAACTGATTCCTGACGAATTTATGGCTAAATATTCAAGCGAAAAAGTCACCATCAATCAGCCGGCAGAGGCCGTTTTCTCACGTCTGACCAACATCGCGGATTTCAAGAACCGTCTTGACACGGTGCCGGAGGAGGCGAGAAAGCATCTTGAAGGGCTGAAGTTCGGTGACGACAGCATCATTATAAATGCCCCCGGTGTAGGAGACCTTGAATTCCGCGTGATTGAAAAACGAGAACCTGAACTGGTGAAGCTCGGAGCGTCGAACTCTCCTGTGCCGTTTGATATCACGATACATCTTACGCCCGAGACGGCCGCCAGCACCCTTGCGCAGGCCGAAATCAATCTTGAGCTTCCTGCCATTCTAAAAGCGATGGTGGGTGGCAAGCTTCAGGAGGCCGCCAACCAGTTCGGCAATATGCTTCCCAAAATGTTTGCCTGAGCTTTTGAAAACAAGAAAAATATTATTTAAGATGATGGCTGCGGGAGCGCTTTCCGCAGCCATTGTCTCATGCGGTAAGGTGGACGACAACCGCATTCCGCCCACACGTGTAAACATCCAGTTCCGCAACGTAGGTGAATGGGACATATACGGCAATCCGGCTGCCTGCTCGGCAAAGATTTTCGACAAGGAGAAGGGTATTCCGGCGGCAGCTTTTTTCACCGCTACCACGTTTACGGGCTTTGGCGGCGTGATGCTTGTGGCAGATCCTACTGGAGAATTCCGCGCCTACGACCGTGCATGCCCCGTAGAGGCCCGCAGGGACGCCGTGGTGGTGTTTGATGCCGACAACCCGCAGGGTGCTGCAAGGTGCACGGTGTGCAAGAGCACGTTTGATATCTATAATTATGGCGCTGCCGTGAGCGGCAGGGCTGCGGATCTGCACTATGGCCTCAGGCGTCTGCGTGTGTCCGTGGTCAATCAGCCCACGTGTCATGCCGTCATAACCGATTGAACCTCTGAACGGAATTCTGAATATTTTCAGTCTTTTGAAAGAAAATCAATGCTGCGAGGTTGCGCGATATGAAATAAAACGCTAAATTTGCAGCGCATTTCCGGCCGATTAGCCCGGTTTGACAAGGGCTCGAATGGTGGAATGGTAGACACGAGAGACTTAAAATCTCTTGGCCATTGTGGCTGTGCGGGTTCAAGTCCCGCTTCGAGCACCGCCCAAATCCGCAGTTTCACTGACTATCAGTGGCTGCGGATTTTGTGTTATTTCGCGGTCGGGGTTCATGGGTCAGTGTAATAATGGGTCAATGTAAATAACCGGTTGAAGTGTTAAACCTATTCGAAAGGATTTTTTCGACAGATAGCTTGTAAAGTCGGAGTTATACTTTTTCACAGTATATTGTAGCGGGCGAAAAGCGCCGGCGGCGCGAATTTTTTACAACCGGTTGCGATAGCTGCCGGAACAGGAGGCCGATAGATTTCCCCGAGGCAAGCTGCGGAGCATGCGCGCCTCGTAGTGTGCGTAAGCGTGGGAACCCGAGAGAGGCCCCATGCTTAGGCACACTGCGGCATCGCCATTCCCAGGCTCACCGCAGGTGGGACGGACAGCGCTATCCCCCGCAGCTTGCGCAGCGGGTTTTACAGAAAACGCGGCTCCGCCGCTCCGAGTTGGTTAATCTGATACATGTATTGCAGACTCATTTTAACAGCCATTATTTTACATTGACCTAATAAATAGCGGGGGAGCCATGAAAAAAGCACCGCCTCTCTTCTGCAGGGAGGCGGCGCCGGTAAAATGCTTAGGTTAAATTGGGTCAGGTTATATCTTTGAAGCCATCAAGGCAGATGCCTTGCATCAAGCTTTCTCAGCTTTCTTTTCAGCGGGTTTTGCTGCTTTCTTGGCTGCCGGCTTTTTAGCGGCGGCTTTTTTAGGAGCAGCTTTCTTGGCCGGAGCTTTCTTAGCTTCAGGTTTCTCGTCGACGGACTTCGAGGCGTTCTCACGGAGAGCGTGCTCTTCGTTGTAATGCTCGATGTTCTGACGCATCGATGCCACTTCTTTGTTGAGGGTCTCGATTTCCGTAGCCTGGTTGCGGATGGTGGTGAGCAGCGAGTTGAGCTCCTCGTTCTCGATTGAGAGGGGATACTGCTCTTCAACGCGCACAATGAAATCGGCCAGTACGTTCATATAGTTGGTGAATGCCTGGAACGGAGTTTCATAGGGGCTGAAATGCGAGTGAACCGCACCGTCGGCCATGTGTTTGGTGGCCATATAGAAGAAGTGGTCGGATGCCTGGAGGTAGTCCCAGTCCTGTTTCAGACGGCGGTCGTCGCAAAGGCGCACGCGCTCTGAAACGGAGTAGAGCTTATCGAAGGCTTCCTGCTGGAGCTTGTTGCCGAGCCATGCGGAGGTGTCGCGTGCCTCGTCGGCCCAGGATATGGGATGGAGTACCGACAGCTCGCCTACGGCCTTGAGCTTGGTCACGGCCTCGGTGGGAGTCCAGAAGTCGATGCCGCGTTCCTCGGCGAAGTGGGGCAGAGCCTCGAGGAACTGGAATATGCCGGTTTCGCGCGGCTGCATTTCTCCGAATGTCTCCAGATTCATGAACAGGTTGATGATCTGCTCCTCCTGGGGAGTGGATGCGATCCAGTCCATGTACTTGTCGGCTGTAAGTGGATATGCGTCCCAGTCAGTGTTGGAGAAACGGAATGAAATGTCATCGGACAGCTTGGAGTTCTTCAGAAGAATCTTGAGCTTGGGAGCGCTTGCGGCGCTGTAAACGTAGTTGGGCGATTTCCATCCGAGGATGTGCTTGGCACCTTCGGTAATCACACCCTTGTAGCCCATGTCGAGAATCATCGGAGCCATCTCGTCGCAGTAGATAAGCTCGGTGTTGCGGAACACTTTGGGATGAACTCCGAAGAGGTCGTGGATTTTTTCGTCGTGCATCTTCACCTGTGCCATGAATTCGTCGGGGTCGGTAAGAGAGCTGAGCGAGTGGGCATAGGTTTCGGCCAGAAACTCAACGCGGCCGGTGGCAGCGAGTTTTTTCAGCAGGTCGATGAACTCGGGCACGTAGAGCTCGAACTGTTCAAGTGCGGTGCCGGTGATGGAGAGTGCGCAGCGGAAGTGGGGATACTGCTCTATCATGCGCAGCAGGCTTTCGGCTGCGGGGATATAGCTGTGGTGCGCTATGCGGGTGATGATATCGTCGTTGGCGAAGTCATCATAGTAGTAGTGGTCGTTGCCGATGTCGAAGAAACGATAGCGTTTTAGACGGAACGGCTGGTGAATCTGAAAATAAAAACAAACAGCTTTCATGATTTATTTTTCAAATGGAAGTTTATAATTTAAGATAATTTATTGATGGAGGCAGATTACTGCCAGCCGAGAACTTTTTTGTAGATGTTGATAACCTTTGCGCCGGCTTTGTCCCAGGTGATGCGGTTCACTTCTTCGAGGCCGTCCTCACGGAGCTGGTTGTACATTGCGGGATAGGTCACGATGGAGTGGATGGCGTCGGCCATAGCGTCGATGTCCCAGTAGTCGGTCTTTATCACGTTGTCGAGGATTTCGGCGCAACCGCTCTGCTTGGAGATGATGGAGGGAACGCCCATCTGCATGGCCTCGAGGGGAGAGATGCCGAAGGGTTCGGAAACCGAGGGCATGATATAAACATCGGATGCCTTGAGCATTTCGTAGACCTGCTTTCCTTTCTGGAAACCAGGGAAGTGGAAGCGGTCGGCAATGCCGCGTTCGGCGGCAAGAAGTATCATCTTGTCCATCATGTCGCCGCTGCCCGCCATGACAAAGCGCACGTTGTGGTTGTTCTTGAGCACTTTTGCGGCGGCCTCCCCGAAGTATTCGGGGCCTTTCTGCATGGTGATACGGC
>VSPV01000145.1 GCA_009775605.1 Paramuribaculum sp. | reverse complement strand
GGTGGTCCCACTAGGGCTTGAACCTAGGACTCCCTGATTATGAGTCAGGTGCTCTAACCAACTGAGCTATGGGACCGGCTTTCTGAGGCTGCTGCCTTAAAGCGATGACAAAGGTAGTAGTTCTTTCTGAGATATGCAAATTTTTTTTGCATTTCGTAGGTTCATCGTAGGTCACAGGTTCAGTCGCAGGTTCATCGTAGGTTCACATACAGACGCACATACAGCACATACAGAGAAACTCGGTAATCTCTTGTACGGCTCTATAATAGAGTCGAGCGTTATTTTAGGTTCTAAGTATTTCGATTCTATTCTGTTAAGGCGGTCTTAAAAGGTGAGAGAGGGGCGATGAGGCAATCTCAGAAATCATCACTATCTTTGCTACAAATCATCATTCTTGAATCATTTGAATGATTAAATCGGTTTAGAATTATATTTATCCCAATATCAACAAATCAACAGCCATGGCAAAGAAGAATATCGACAGTGTAGAGTTGCTCTTGTCCAAGCTTGACAGAATGCAACTTGCGGATTTCATCCGGAAGGAATGCGCTGCCGACCGACAGTTTCAAGAGAAATTCCTCTCTCTTGGAACCGTGACGCTGTTTAGCCCCAATCCGGAGAGCTACGCTGCCCGTGTGAAAGATTTGATTGATGATTATACCGGAAATTACGGCTATATCCCCTATCGCGACACTTTCGACTTCAACCGCGCTGTAACTCAAATTCTTGATGAGGCAGATGAAGCTATGGAAAAGGGAGACTGGGAAGTGGCAATAGCTGTGCTCACCGGTGTTGCCTCGGAGGCTGAAAATATTATTAATAGCGGTGACGACAGCGCAGGAGAATTAGGAGCGATAATTTACGACGGTTTTGAAAAATGGCTCGACCTGTGTAAAAACGATTCTCTCCCGGAAAACATTAAATCCGAAATATTCGAATACGTGCTTTCCAGATTCAACTACAATGACCTGAAGGGTTGGGATTGGTGGTGGGATTGGATGGAAATGGCTATCATTCTGGCCGACACCCCTGATAAACAGAAAAGAGTAATCTCCGCGCTGGATGCTTTCTGGCCCGAAGGCGATGACTGGAGTGCGCAACATAATGCCGAGACCGCCCAAATATACAGGTTTAAAATGATGTCCAAATGCGGCACCGAAGAAGATCAGATCAAGTTTATGTACGACCACGTGTCCAATCCAGATTTTCGCAATACACTTATTCAAAAGGCATGGGATAAATCTGACTATGACGAGGTGCTCAGACTTGCTCAGGATGGAGTGGTCCATGATGCAGAACATGCAGGGCTTCTCAATGATTGGCATAAATGGGAATATAAAGTCTACCGTCAGACGAAAAATCGGGACAAAGAGCTTGAATTAGCCCGCTATTTCTTTTTCAACGGAAGTGGATGGGGTGAAAAAGAATATTATTATGAAGCGATGTATGCCGTTCTGAGGTCTCTGGTTCCTCAGGATGAATGGATGGAATATGTAGCCACTTTGATATGCGAGGCGCGTAGCAATAAGGATAAAGTCCGGCTATTATACATATACACTCAGGAAAAAATGTGGAAAGAGTATATGGATTTCCTTCGCAAAGAACCATCCACTTACAATATTGACGATGCACCTGATGAACTGAAAAAACTCTTTGCCGACGAGATAGTCAAGCTATATGCATCCGCTGTAAGAAGCTACTTCCAGCACGCATACGGTCGGGATGCCTATAGGGAAGGCGTGGTTCTTCTCAGAAAGCTCATCAAATATGGAGGAACGGAAGAGTCAAATCAAATTGCAACTGAACAGAAATCCCGTACACCCCGCCGTCCCGCGTTGATCGACGAGTTGTCAAAACTGTAGGTTTTGAGGCTATACCACCGCCGCTACGCCATCATCGCCGTGCTCCTCTACCGCCGCACCTCCACCGCAGCCTGACCCCGATCACACTTTTGCCTTAACTTTATTTAACAAATGGGGGGGGTAGTTTTGCCCATGTTTATTAATTTTGCCATTGCAAATGGTTCGCGCTACCATGCGTCGGCGTGCCCATGGGTAGAATACATATCCGCGGCAATTCAGCCAGCAATGCCCGAAGAGACATACCGCTGGAGGAAAGATATGGGACGGCTGTTCTACCTTGAAGCGACTCTTCGCAGTCCGCTTCTAAACCTTAAATATCTGCGTCCCGTCTTGCAGAGCTAATCCTAATGTCGGTCTTGCCGGCGTCACATCAGCGTATGTGGAGCCGTCATGATTGGCAGGCATAGCTCACAGATGGAAAAATGGCAGAGAATTACTCTACGATTTTATTTTTACCGATTGATTTGCGCACGTCGGTTCCGGCATCACGGAGCGGTCGCGGGCATCGTCGCGTTTTCATATATCAATAATTAACCTTAAATAAGTCAATGCAATGGCAAAGAAATCAGCAATCTCAGGAGAGTACATCATCACGGTAGAGGATTCCGGCACAGTGCGCGTGTGCAAGATTTACGACAACGTCATAGGCTCCCTCCGCGAAATAGCCGCCACAAAAAACTTTGAGATCGACCCCAAGTGGAACACTCAGGAAACCGGGCGCCGAATCGTCAAGGAATTCGGCGACGGCACTACGGCTGAAATCGGAGAATATGTGGTGACACGCCGCGAAAACGGCAAAATCGAAACCTACCGCACCTATGCCAACACTCTCGGAGCGCTCCGCGAAATCGCCGCACAGGTTGGTTTTGAAATCAACGAAAAATCAAACACCCGCAACAACGGCTCCAAGCTCGTCGACTTCATAAACGCCAACAAGTGAGTAGTCTTGCCACTACAGTAGACAAGCACATCCGGGAGTTCATGGCCGGCTGTGACGGGCTGATGTTCAACGAGCGCGACTTTCAGATGAAGCTCGCGGTCAGTCTGCTCGCCAAAGGCACCTACGACGATGTGGAAGTGGAGTATTATATTCCCAACTCCGTCGCTAAGGGCGCCGGCTACGAATGGAGCAGCGACCTGCGTCTCGACCTCGTTGTGCGCAAGGGTGCAGAATATGTGCCCGTCGAGCTCAAATATCCAACCCGCAGGGTGATGACCGACATCATCCGCTTCGGCAAGGTTCTACCCGGAGTGGAGATTGTCAAGAATCAGGGAGCGCAGGATATTGTCATGTACAACTTCTGGAAGGATGTGCGCCGCGTGGAGATTGTCCGCAGCCTTTTCCCAAAGGCCGTCAAGGGAGGACTCTCGGTGATGCTCACCAACGACGACTACTATCTCCGCGGACCGCGCCCCGGCACTATCTGCTCCGCGTTCTCCCTCGCCGACGGACGCTCAGCTGTCACCGGCACACTCGCCTGGGCAGGCTCGCCGCGCACCGCAGCCGACAAGCCCCCATTCACCCTCGGCGGCAAATACTCCGTCGCCTGGCACAACACCTCAATAGATAATCAATCATTTTATTACACTATAATCACTATCTGACCTATGGCAGTAAAGACTACCGCAGCAGGCAAGATGGACAAGCGCACCAAAGAGTATAAGGAGCTCAAGGATCGCCTTGCCAAAGCAAGAGCCGCCAAATCAAAATCGACGGCCAAGAAAACACAGTCCACTCTCAAGAAAACCAAGAGCGGCAAAGTTGACAAACGCACCAAAGAGGGCAAAGCCATCTGCGAACGCATAGCAAAAGCCCGCAAAGCACAAAATTCACTCGTTAACCGCCTAAAAAGACTTTTCAGATGAACACAGCACCCAATACCATCGCATCGCTACTCGCTGCCTGCATCTGGGCAGACGGAGAATATGCCGAAGTTGAACGCGTAACAGCCGAAGAAGTGGCCGAGGCTTTCGGCATACCCGACAAGGATTTCCACAAGTACATGACCGCCGCAATGGTCGAGGTGCAGAACCTCACCCCCGAGGCTGCCACAACCTACGCCGTCAAGCACGCTCAGAAAGTTGATCCCGAGGAGGCAGGCGAAGTCTTTCAGGCCATCATGCAGATGATGCTCTGCGACGGAGTGCTCACCGCAGGCGAGGTCTACAATCTCCTTGCAATGGCTGAGGCTCTCGACATCGACCGCGAAAGCGCCGTACTCATGCTCTGCGACATGGTCAAGACTGAGCCCGAGCTCGAAGTCTCTTTTGAAAACGACGATAACGAGGAAGAGTAATGACAGGCAAGATAAAAGTTTACGGCAAGGCGCAAAACCGCACCGCGCTCGGCATCGCCAGCGCCTACGTTGTCATGTACCCCCAGGCAACCCTCGAGGATTTGCGCAAGGCATTCCCAGACACGATATGCCCCGACAGCGGAGTCAAGCAACTCTTTCTTCCCGTGGCTGAAGCCGAAAAATTCAACGACAAGATGAGCCTCTACTTCGCCAAGCCCGACGAGGTTATCCACGCTGCCGACGGTGATGTGGCTCTCGCTCAGGTGTGGTCTAAATCCTCCTTCGAGCGCATGGTGCAGCAGGGTTCGCTCTACGGCATCGAGGTTGCCGAGTTTGAAAAGACCATAAAGGGAGAGAAAGGCGGCTTCCGCCTCGAATACCTCAACGGCTATGTGCCACCGGTGGCCGCGCCTGTCAGGAAAGGCCTCCCCTGGTGGCTCTGGCTCATCCTCGCCATTCTCGTGGTGGCTGTGCTCTACTTCATCCTCCGCCCCGCGGGGCCGCAGGTTGTTGAGAAAATCGTTGAGAAAGAAGTGGTTGTGCGCGACACCGTTTATGTTCAGCAGATTGCCGAAATCGAGCGAAACTTCAATGCCGCGCAGTTCGAGCAGGGCAAGGCTGACCTCAACGACGACGCCAAGCTCGCCCTCCACGACCTCGCCAAGGTGCTGAAGCAAGCGCCCGACCTGCGCCTGCGCATCGAGGGTCACACTTCTGCCGAAGGTGATGAGGATTTCAATCAGAAGCTCAGTCAGCAGCGCGCTCAGGCTGCGGTGACATTCCTTGTGCAGAAGGAAGGCATCGACTCCGCGCGCCTTGAAGTTGCAGGACTCGGCTCATCGAAGCCCCTCGACCCGAACAATCCCGAGGCCAACCGCCGAACCGAATTCATAATACTCGAATAATCCGATGAATATGGATATAGGCAGCATAATGAAGATAGCCAAGACAGTCGTGGACAATAAAGACACGATTGTAAGCGGCGCAAAGTCCGTCAAGGGGATGTTTCAGAAATCACCCAAGGATGTTCCGCCGCCCCCGGCAGCTCCTGTCCTCAGCGGAAAGAACATCAGCCCCGCTCTTGAGCGCCTGATTGCAATGGCGCTCGAGGATGGCGAGCTCTCGGACGAGGACCGCGCTATGCTGGTGAAACGGGCAGAAAAAGAGGGCGCTGACCCCGAAGAATTCGACTTTGAATTGCGTATGCGCATGAAGAAGCGTCAGCGCGAGAGTGAAAATGCGCGCAAACCACAAAACAAGCGCAGGCTTGATAATGATGACAATGATGACAATGATGACTGTGACGATGACAAAGGCAAATCATTGTTTGACAAACTGTCAGATTTAATAGACATTTAATAAAGCACTAAAAAACATAGCATTATGGCAGAACTTAGAATCGACAGCCGCATGAAGGTGAAAACCCTCAAGGCTAACTTCAAAAAAGCGTTTGGCGCCACACTACGCGTCTACACAACATCCACATGCAAGGCCAAGGCCGACGCCGAGGCCACCCTCGGATCGCTCATGGGGTCCGCAAAG
>VSPV01000144.1 GCA_009775605.1 Paramuribaculum sp. | reverse complement strand
GCAGTAGGGGATAGATGCGAAAATAGCTGAGTGATGAGGTGGGTTAGGTCTCTATCAGTCAGCTATTTTCTATGCGGAGTGGGCGAGATTCGAACTCGCGAGCCGCTTTTGGCGACTACACGCTTTCCAGGCGTGCCTCTTCAGCCACTCGAGCACCACTCCAAATGTTATGTGACGGCCTCTTCAGGGGAGGCTTTTGGGTTTTGCGTTGCAAAGGTAATGTTTTTTCCGGATAATGACTAATGATTTCTGTTTTTTATTTGCATGGCCAACCTAAAGGCCTCATAAAATCCCTCTCTAAAGCCCGCGATAAAGTTTTATAACGGCCTTTCCTTCAGCTCTTACCGACTCAATAAGCTCTTAAAGCTCCCGGCCATATTTCTATCGTAAAATCGTAAGGATGTCAATATTTCTGGGCATATAATCGATTAGCGGCCGGTGCCGAAGCGGGAGGTGTCAATGTCGGTGTCTTTGGGCTTGAAGCCGTTGAAACGCCAGACGAAGGTGAGTTTGAGGTTGCGGGTCATGTCTTTCACTTTCATCCGGTAATCCTGGCGGGCATGGTCAATCGTCATGGTCGGTGACCATCGGTTGAAGATATCGTCGGCTTTCAGCACCAGTTCACAGCTGCGTTTCTTGCCAAATTGCCATTTGACGCCTGCGTCAACTCTCCAGATGGCCGACAGATCCGCTAATCCCTGCACAGACGACGAAATGTAGGTGAAGTCAATAGACAATGATACTGGGCAGTTATGGCTGAATTTGAAAGAATTGGTAAGCGAACCGTAGAAAATCCATTTGCTATTGTCGAATGCGATATCGTGGAATCTGTCGGCTTTTTCGCGTTGTCTGAAGATATTTGCAGTGGTTGTCGCATTCCAGAAACAATCCGCGCCAAAGGATGCATACAGATTAAGACCGATGGTCTGTTTATAGTTCGTATTGATTGTCTGATAGATGAGGCTGAGATCGTCGGGCGACTGGTAGGGGAGTTGCACTGTGGCCCGGTCGCCATACTGGAAGTAGAGTGTGGCTATATATTTTTGCCTAAGAATATAGCTGAACTGGGCATCATACTGAATATAGGGTTGCAGCGCGGGATTGCCTATGACAGAGGAATATTGGTTGATGTGGCTTGTGGCTCCATGCAGCTCCCAATATGAGGGATAGATCCGGCGGGTGCTGAGGTTCAGCTGGAAGATGCTTTTTGGCGAGCCGACGTAGGTGGCTCCGAGTTGCGGAATGAAATTCCAGTTGTGTTGATATTTGCTGTGATAGTATTCGCCTTTGGCCGAGGCGTTGAATGACAGCCCCCAGTCGAATGAGCGTTGGGCGCCGATATAGAAACCTGCCACATCCTCTCTGTACGTGTCGTCGAAATCCGGTTTCGCGGATGAGGCATATATCTGAGAACTATTATCGGCAGAGTGCTGATATTCCGCTCCGTAATTCAGCTGCCATTTGTCAATGTCGCGCTCCCGGTCGATGTATGCGTGATAGCGGTTGATTCGCTGACGATTGTCGGAGCCAATCAGATAATCCGCGCCCTTGAACAGCGATTGCGAACGGTTTTCGGAATAGAGGGTATAATCGCCGCCAAGGGTCATGCCGAGCGGAGCGGAGTACCGCATCGCTATGTTTTGATAGTTGACAGGCGACAGCATTTTATACTCGTTTGTGAAACTGCCAAGTGTGCCAGTTGATTGGCTGCGGCTTTTCTGGCTTGAAATAATCTGACCGTTGTAGGTCAGTTTGAGTGATTTATAAGACGCGGATACGAAAATGGTGTTACTCCAGTTTCTGGTGTCGCGTCGCATATTGTCTTCAATAGGAGTACGCTGCCCGTTGAGAAGATGGTTTGACAAGGTCTCCTCATGGTTCCATGATTTGGTTCTTGACAATCCATAATTCAGATCGAGGGTCCAGTCACGGGCCGCATACGTAGCCGCAACGGCGCTTCCAAACGAACTGTAATGAGCCTGCTTGTATCCGGCTCTCACTTGTCCCTGCAGGCCGTCGAGCGGCTTAGGCGTTTTCAGCACAACATTGATTACGGCTCCGCTCACATGATATTTGGCGGGAGCGGAATACATGATCTCAACGTTTTTCAATCGGTCGATGGGTGTGGTGTAAAGCAACTGATAAAGATTCTGGAGCGGTATATTAGTGGGCTGGCCATTCAGAATGATGGTTACGTCAGAAGCTCCCGTCAGGCCTATCAAGCCATTGTTGTCTGTAACGCCTGGAAGATAACCAAGGGCCTCAAGGATATTAGTCACCGGTTTGTCCCTGACTATCGTAGGGAGGTCAACCACCATAATGCCTTCCTTTCCGGTAATCTGTGGCTTTTCTCCCTTTACTACGACTTCATTGAGCTGCTTCACGGAAATGGTATCTTCATTTTCCACCTGAGCATAAGCCGATAGTGAACAGAGAATTGTGATGTAAAACATTACTTTCTTCATAGCTGTATAGTTTTGTTTATATCGGGTCAAAGCGCTTTGCGACGATTGACTGCTGCGAAATTACCATCCGTTATATTCGCGAAACCTATCGTCAACCTTATTTAGCCTTAACCGGAGCCTTATTTAGTCTTAAATCGGGATAGGATAAACTGGCAGGAGACGGATTTTCTGTAAATTCGCCATATGAAACATTTCAAGGCCATATCGGCATCATTTATAATTGTCATTGCGGTAATTTTCGGTTGCAATGTCTGTTATCTCATAAGCCTGTATAATTCAATTAGGGCCAGCGTAGAGCGTGATGTGATGACAGCGTTGGCCGACGCAGACCTGGATGAACTTTGGGTCCGGGCGGAAAGAGCGCAGTCATCACGCCAAGAGCCGCTTGAGCGAAAGGACGGTGACAGTGACGGGACTCCTCACGGCGAGACCTCGGTTTATCAGGATTCCAATGGTGATATGGTGGCAACCACCCGTCATCCGGATGGAACAGTAGAAACCCAGGGTTATGAGGTGAACGGCAACTCATCATTCAAAAACAGATTTGTTGATGCAGTAGGACAGCAGTTTCACAATATCGTTGACAATTATGTGCCGGCGGATCTGAATGTGATGGACAGCGTGCTGACAAAACGTCTGAACGACCGATACATCTATCCGGATTTTGTGTTAACCGAAGTGGTGGATTCTCTCGGGACGGTGGTGGTAAAGAATTCCAATGAAATTCCGGCGCGCCATGACAGTTTCCTCTATCGATATAATCCTGTATCAGGGTATACCTATTGTGCGTATATTACGCCCCTCACGCGCCATATCATTTCGGAAATGGCCGGAGTGATAATAACAACCTTTCTGCTCATCACTGCATTTTCACTGGCGTTCATCTATCTGTTCCGCACCGTGTCGCGGCTACGCACTCTGGAGGAGATGAAAGATGATTTTGTAAGCAATATGACGCATGAACTGAAAACACCGATTGCGATAGCCTACTCAGCTAATGATGCTCTTCTGAATTATGATACGGCGAATGACGCGGAAAAGAAAGAGAGATATTTGCAAATCGCCAACAAGCAACTGAAACGACTTGGCGAACTTGTGGAAAATATCCTGGCTATGAGCATGGAACGCCGTAAGACACTGCAAATGAAGTCGGAACCGATTCTATTGCGTCAGTTTGTAGAGGAAATCGCCGCATTGCAGCGAATGAGAGGAGACAAGAAGATAAAAATAGATGTGAGGATTGACGACAATGTCAATATAACGGCGGATAAGGCTCATTTCACAAACGTATTGAACAATTTGATTGACAATGCCATCAAATATTCCGGCGACAGTGTGGCAATTACAATTGCCGGAGATGACAAGGCGATTTCGGTAGCCGACCGGGGAATAGGCATTCCTGCCCGGTCAATTCCTTATATCTTCAATAAGTTTTATCGGGTGCCACATGGTAACCGGCAGGATGTCCGCGGATACGGTATCGGCCTATATTATGTAAAAAGCATAATCGACAAAATGGGTTGGGCCATATCTGTGAGCAGCAGGGAAGGTGAGGGCTCGGTATTCACCATTAAATTCAACAACGATGAACGCTAAGATACTGCTTGTTGAGGACGAATCAGACCTCACATTGATTGTGGCCGACACGCTGCGCGGGCAAGGATATGAAGTGGTCACTGCGGCTGACGGTCTGGAAGGCCTTGAGAAATTCAAGGCCGAAGGCGCCGATATTGTTGTGGCCGACGTAATGATGCCCAAAATGGACGGTTTCTCTATGGCCAGGGAGATAAGACGGTTATCCCCAGCAGTCCTGCTGCTTTTCCTTACGGCTAAAAGCACCATTGATGATGTGGAGAGGGGATTCGCGATAGGAGCCAACGATTATCTTAGAAAGCCATTTGAGCTGCGCGAACTCATTGTAAGAATAAAGGCGTTGCTTTCTCGCTATGGCACGCATCGGGGCGAGGATGTGAAATTCTCAATCGGGCAATATGTTTTCAACGTAACTACCCAGACACTTTCAATAGGAGAGCGGAGCACAGAACTCTCCCACTTTGAGGCAAGGATTCTTGAACACCTTGCTGCAAATATCGGGAAAACAGTAGATGCCTCCGAGCTGATGATAGCCGTATGGCAGCATGACGAACCAAGCAACCGCAATTCGCTCCACGGCTACATTCATAAACTTCGCCGTGCGCTCCGCCAGGATTCCTCCATCACCATCATCAATCAACGCGGCTTCGGCTACATGCTGACCGTGCACAATTGAAGGGCGCTGACATCAGTGTCGCAGAAAAAGCTATCAGGGAGGTAGGGGAGAGTTATTCTCTTTTATGTTTCTGACGGTTCTTTTTCAGTCGGTCCTGGCTGAAGCGTTTCCAGTTGGTGTTGAAGTTTTTATGGGACTTATAGAGGGTGATTCCGGTGAGCTGTTTAAGGAGAAAGAGTGCACGGCGACCTATTTTGAAATTCTTTCGGCTGTTATTGTTGCTCATCAATCTGTGGTCAGGCGTGAAGTTCAGTCTTACCTCATCTTTATTAAGGAGATTGACGCGCGCAATCAGAGCCTCGACAGATGGCGCCAAGGCCGGAGCCTCCATGGGTTCGTATATTCCGATTTCATCTGTCGCAAAGTTTCTTTTGTCCCATTTCCTGGCTTCCTTTACCGAGATATATTCTTTATCCAGAACATAGACATCGGCATGGGTGCTTACAAAGACGGGGTCATTGATTCTATTGAACTGGAACATATCACGTCCGCGGCCTCTTGAGTCGACAGAAAACGAGTATCTGTCCAGATCCAGTGCCGACACTGTATCGCCGGATATATTGCTGAAATCGAAGTTCAGTTTGAATTTCTCATAGTCGAGATTCTTTCTGAAAAATCCTGCAAAATCAGGCACCCATTTACGGCTCATGGTGTCAGCCAGCACATCAATGTCGATCCGGATTGAATCATTGATGCGGGTCCATGTTTCGGTAGGGCTGTATTTCCCAAACAAAGTGTCAGCCGAAATTTCAGATGCTTTTATTCGCTGTGGTAGCGCTGCCTTGGGCGGGATACCGATCCAGTCGGACCACGAGAAATGATGCTGGCTCACATCGCTGACACTGTCAAGTCCGTTCTGGTTCGTAAATCTGTAATACGATTTGCTCGTCAATACCCTTGGAGATGTCCAGCCTTTGAATTTTATTCTCTCTTCAGTCGGCAGCATATAATCCACCATCTTTTCTCTAAAAAGAAAAACCGTGTCGGTATACGTGGACAATGAGGAGTATTCACGGACGTAGGCCAATATGTGGAGCATCCTTGGTCTGCGCGATACAATAACGACTTAAGGCTGTTCCGA
>VSPV01000143.1 GCA_009775605.1 Paramuribaculum sp. | reverse complement strand
CTGCACCTTGGTCTTGTCGCCGTTCTTGAGGATGAACTGCTGCACCTGCTGGTCGGTCCAGCAGTATTCCTGTACTTTGCCTCGAGTGCATTTGTAGAGCGGCGGGGTGGCGAGATAGAGGTAGCCGTTCTCGATCACCGGACGCATGCGGCGGAAGAAGAAGGTCATGAGCAGAGTGGCGATGTGGCTACCGTCCACATCGGCATCGGTCATGATTATTATCTTGTGGTAGGCGAGTTTGCTGAGGTTCACGGCCTTGGGGTCGTCCTCGGTGCCGATGGTCACGCGCATGGCCTTGAACAGGTTGGTGATTTCCTGGTTGTCGAAAATCTTGTGGTCCATGGCTTTCTCCACGTTGAGGATTTTGCCTCGCAGAGGAAGGATGGCCTGGAATGTGCGGTCGCGTCCCTGTTTTGCGGTTCCGCCTGCCGAGTCACCCTCGACAAGGAAGAGCTCGCAGTCTTCGGCCGTGCGGCTGGAGCAGTCGGCGAGTTTTCCGGGCAGACCGCCGCCGCTCAGAGGCGACTTGCGCTGTATTTTCACGCGGGCGTTGTAGGCGGCGTGGCGTGCCTGTGCGGCTATTATCACCTTCTCCACGATTGTGCGAGCCTGGCGGGGATTCTCCTCGAGATAGTTGCGCAGAGCCTCGCTTACGGCGGTCTGCACGGCGCCTATCACCTCGTTGTTGCCGAGCTTCGTCTTGGTCTGGCCCTCAAACTGAGGCTCCATCACCTTTACGGATACCACGGCTGTGAGACCCTCGCGGAAGTCGTCGCTGGCAATGTCGACCTTCACCTTCTCGAGCATCTTGTTGTCCTCGGCATATTTCTTGAGGGTGGAGGTGAGTCCGCGGCGGAATCCGGTGAGATGTGTGCCGCCCTCTATGGTGTTGATATTGTTTACGAAGGAGTAGACGTTTTCGTTGTAGGTGTTGTTGTAGGTGAGAGCCACTTCCACGGGAATGCCCTGACGCTCGGTGTTGAGATGGATCACGTCGTTGATGAGCGATTCCTTGTTGGAGTCGATATACTGAACGAACTCGCGCAGACCGTCCTTCGAGAAGAACGTCTCGCTGCGGGCTTCGCCTTCCTCGTTGATTTCGCGGCGGTCGGTGAGCGTAAGGGTTATGCCGGCGTTAAGGAATGCCAGGTCGCGGAGACGGTTGGCGAGAGTGGCATAATCATATACGGTCACCGTGAATATGTCGGCATCGGGCTTGAAGGTGATCGACGTTCCGGTGTGGTCGCTGTGGCCCTGCTCTATGAGCTCGGTGGTGGGCTTGCCGCAGGAGTATTCCTGCACGTAGCATTTGCCGTTGCGGTGCACCTCGGCGCGCAGATAGGTGGAGAGGGCGTTGACGCAGCTCACACCCACGCCATGGAGACCGCCCGAAACCTTGTAGCTTCCTTTGTCGAACTTGCCGCCAGCGTGGAGCACTGTCAGCACCACCTCGAGGGCGCTCTTGTGCTCCTTCTCGTGCATATCCACGGGGATACCACGGCCGTTGTCTATTACGGTAATGGAGTTGTCGGGGTTGATTGTCACGTCTATATGGTCGGCATAGCCGGCGAGGGCCTCGTCGATAGAGTTGTCGACAACCTCATAAACCAGATGGTGCAGACCTTTGGTGGAAATGTCTCCAATATACATGGCCGGGCGTTTTCTCACCGCCTCAAGGCCTTCGAGCACCTGAATATTACTGGCGCTGTATTCTTCTTCTATTTCTGCCATTAGTGATTGTTCTTTATGTTTGGAGTGGGCTTCCGCAGCCGTCGGCACAAGGGTAGTTGCCCGGCTTGAAAGCATGCAAAATTAATGAAAAAATCCCTATCGGGCAAATTTGCACACCTTAATATTATGGGAGGCGCTTTTTTGGAGACGGTTTTTGAGATATATTGCCAAGAGTGAGTATCTTTGCGGGTGTACACTTACAAGACAAGAGAATAAATGCCAACAGCGCTTCTTTCATTCGATACAGAAGAGTTCGATGTGCCCCGCGAACACGGGGTGGATATATCGCTTGACCGTTCCATGGAGATTTCCGTGGCAGGGACATGCGCCATACTCGATGTGCTCAAGGAGAAGGATGTGAAAGCAACCTTTTTCTGCACCACTAATTTTGCCGAGAACGCTCCGGAGGTGATGCGCCGCATTGCCGCGGAGGGGCATGAGATTGCCGCTCACGGCTGCGACCACTGGCGCCCGGAGCCTTCCGATGTGTTCCGTTCGCGCGAGACACTGCGCCGTCTCACCGGGGCCGAGGTGCTCGGTTACCGCCAGCCGCGCATGTTTCCGGTGAGCGACGCCGACATAGCCGCGGCAGGCTATCTCTACAATTCGTCGCTCAACCCGGCTTTCATCCCCGGACGCTACATGCACCTGAATGCGCCGCGCACCTGCTTTATGAGCAACGACGGTGTGCTGCAGATACCCGCTTCGGTCACTCCGTGGATACGCTTCCCCATGTTCTGGCTGGCGCTCCACAACCTCCCTGCAAGCTTGTATTATCGGCTTGCGCGGCGCGTGCTGCACCACGACGGGTATTTCGTGACCTATTTCCATCCATGGGAATTTTTCCCGCTGGCCGACCATCCCGAACTGAAGATGCCTTATATCATACGGCATAATTCCGGGCAGGGGATGGTGAACCGTCTGGGCGCGCTGATAGACCGCCTGAAAGCCTGTGGCGCGGAATTCTCTACATTCACTCCCTTCGCACGCCGCGAAATAGAAAGATTAAAATCAGCCAAATGATACGCCTTGCAATTGTATCGCCCTGCTATAACGAGGAGGAGGTTCTCCCGCAGTCGGCCCAACGCCTGCTTGCCCTTCTTGACGACCTTGCCGCAAAAGGCAAGATAACGCCCGACAGCTACATTCTCTTTGTCAACGACGGAAGCCGTGATGCCACATGGGCTATCATCCGCCGTCTGCACGACGGGAATCCGCGCATCCACGGCCTGTCGCTGGCCCGCAACTCAGGCCACCAGAACGCCATACTTGCCGGAATGCTCGACGCGGCGCGGACGGCCGACGCTGTGGTGACGGTGGACGCCGACCTTCAGGACGACATCACGGCCATAGAAAAGATGGTCGATGACCATGCGCGCGGAATAGAGGTGGTGTATGGCGTGAAGGTTTCGCGTAAGGCCGACCCGGTGCTGAAGCGCCTCTCGGCCACGGCGTTTTACAGATTCCAGCGAAAGATGGGGGTGAAAGCTCTTTTCAACCATGCCGATTTCCGCCTGATGAGCCGCAGCGTGATCGAGCGTCTGGCCCGTTACGGCGAGCGCAATATTTATCTGCGTGGAATCATACCGCTGCTGTCGTCGGCCACGTCGACTGTCGACGATGTTATTTCGGAACGCACAGCCGGCACTTCCAAATATACCCTCTCGAAGATGCTGTCGCTGGCCATCGACGGTATTACCTCATTTTCGGTCAAGCCTATCTACAGCATTATCTATGCCGGAGGAATTTTCCTGGTAATAAGCCTGCTGATAGGCATCTATGTGATTGTGTCGCTGCTCTCGGGCAACGCCGAACACGGTTGGGCGTCGATGATGCTCTCAATCTGGTTTGTGGGGGGCGTGGTGATGCTCTCCATAGGTGTTGTGGGCATTTACATCGGCCGCATCTATATCGAGGTCAAGCACCGTCCGCGCTATCATATTGGCGAGCGCACCGACGGCGATCACGGCTCGGAGGACGATGTCTGAGCAGCTTCCCCGGCTTTCTCAAACCGCCATACCCGCGTGTTCTGGCGCCCGATGCTCCTGTGGGTGTCGAGCACGGGTGTGAAACTGTAGCCCCAGGATTCAAAGAGCGGCCTGTTGGCTTCCATATCCTCGTCGCCGGTGATTAGATAGCCTTCGGCCGGACGGTCTTTCACGAACCGGGCCACACGGTCGCCCAGATAGAAATTCAGTTCGAAATAGTGTACGGGGTCGCCCTTGGCGGTCTCGCCAAGCTGGATATATTCGTAGAGCACTCCTTTGCCCGGAGGAACCACGGCGGCGATGGCCGAGGCAACGTCTTTCTGCGATTTGGTGTTGAGCACTGCAGGCTGATATACGCCGTCGACCGACACATATATGGCCATAATCATTGCCGCGCTCCAGCCTATTGAATCGAGCGGCCCGCAACGGCGGTCGCCGGCAAGAATCCAGAAGAGCGACGCGACCGCCGGAATCATCACGAGAATCCACTGCCACCACTTGCCGCAGGAGGCTACTGCCTGCATCATGGCGAGATTCTGGGCGGCATGGCGTCCGTGGCCTACCACCGATTCAGGAATCAGACCGCATTTCAGAGCCACGAATACCACCGGCACCAGAATGGCAAGCACGGCTATGAACCAGGCGAATATATGGGGGATGGAAGCGGCGCGCCTCCCTATGTATCTTATGAATCTGACCGTCAGATAGGCCACGAAAGGATACATAGGCATGAGATAAACGCTGCGCTTGCTCTGGGGAATGCAGTAGAACACGAATATCACCACCGAGACCACGGCGGCGAGAGTAAGGATTGACCTGTTTCCGGTATTGCGTATGCTCAGGGAGTCCACTCGCCCGGGGATGCCGCCGGTTTTCGCGCGGCGCAGAAGTCCGAACAATCCCAGTATTACAAGCAATGTCCAGGGAATCATACCCACGGTAAGCGTCATGATGTTGTAAGGCCACGGATGCACGCACGAGTCATAATCCATGGTGCTTGTCATGCGGCCGAAGTTTTCCTCCATCACAA
Source organism: Paramuribaculum sp. (assembly GCA_009775605.1). GTDB lineage: Bacteria > Bacteroidota > Bacteroidia > Bacteroidales > Muribaculaceae > Paramuribaculum. Next base: position 1,115 of record VSPV01000143.1, on the reverse strand, counting down.
GGTCTAAGAATTCCTTTCCGCCCTGCTGATAGGCCGCCCAATACCATAGCAGCGGCAGCACGAGCGACAGAAGTCCCGCAAGGGCTATCTTCCATAGCGCCTTGAAGAAGTTGACGCGTTCCATGAGCAGGAACACTCCTGTGGCCAGACAGGGGACTATCATGCCCACGGGCCCCTTGGTAAGGGTGGCGAGACTCATCATGAGCGTGGCGCCCCAGGATATGCCTTTCATTCCTTTTTCCCACCAGCCGTAGAAACAGTAGATGGCTCCGACGGTGAGCATGGTCAGCACCATGTCAACGCGGCAGTTGAGTCCGGCACGGTGAATCTCGAATGCCGTGAGAAGCACAAGAGCGGTACAAAGCCCCTCGCCGTTGCCGCGGCGGCGCGCTACGAAATCAAACGTCCATACCGTCATTACTATCAGCGCCAGAGCCGACGGCAGACGGGATGTATATTCCGTGACATGACCTCCCAGAAGCCACGAAGCGGCGGCAATCAGCCAGTGGAAGAACGGCGGCTTGTAGGGTATCTCGCCGCCGGTGTTGGTGGGCAGAATCCAGTTGCCGCTCTCGAGCATCGAATAGGCCACTATGGCCTCGCGTGGCTCGCCTTTGGTATGGAAATCGAAAAGGCCGAGAAACGGCAGCAGCGTGGCCATGCACACTATCAGTAGCAGCCAGAAAACTTGTTGGCGGGAAAGATTCATATTTTTATTTATTCAAAAGCTGTGATACTTGGAAGGATTTGCTGCACCCAGAAATTTCATCAATCTTGTAGGGATGCACGCTCGTGCATCCGCTTGGAATTAATATCTGATATCGGCTGCTCCAGGGAGTAGCCCTACCTGGGTTTGCAACGACTTCGGATGGTTTGTGCAAAGATAGTCAATTTGTTTCGATTTGATTCAAACCGTTTTGCCTAATATGGAAATAGGGTGGAAAAGAAAATATACTGTGAAAAAATGTGAAAATATTTGGCGATGTCTTGCACGTATCAGAAAATAGCCATACCTTTGCATCGCTTTTGAAAAACAACTCGGGGTGTAGCTCAGTTGGTTAGAGTACGCGTCTGGGGGGCGTGAGGTCGCTAGTTCGAGTCTAGTCACCCCGACA
>VSPV01000142.1 GCA_009775605.1 Paramuribaculum sp. | reverse complement strand
GTCTATTTCAAAATCCTTTTCAGGAGCTTCGAGGCTTAAGAAGGATGATATTTCAGAAAGGGTGTATGACATTTTTGAATTATATTTTTCAGTGCATGTTAGTGATTATCGTTTGTATTGTATCCGTCAGTTCGGGATGTTCATTCTGGAGCGTGGCAAGTTCCCGCTGCGTGGCTTCGCGGAATCTGGCAAATGCCTCTTCGTCGTCTGTCATCTGCCGGTGGGAGAGACGCCGGCTTATTTTCAGACATTTCGCGGCTGTGGCCATTGCCGCGTCCGTAATATACGCCTGGGCAAACCGGCAGAACACATAGTCTACGGCCGTTTCCGAGGGATGACACATATCGGCGGCATAGAACCGGTAGTCGCGCAGATCGTCCATCACCAGCTCGTAGGCCGGAAAGTAGAGCGCACGGTTGCCGTGGAGCTCTATAACCCTGTCGACCGCCAGCAGAAGTCTGGCTTTGCTCAGATTGTTGGCATGAATCCCGTCGGCTTTATGGCGCACCGGACTTACTGTAAACATTATCCGTATCCCGGGGTTCAGGCCGCTCACCATGTCTATGGTGTTTTCAAGGCAGCCGGTGATTTCAGCTTCCGAAAGCATGAAAGAGGTGAATTGCGAGGCTGGAAGTTTGTGGCAGTTCGCCACAACCATTTCGTCGGCTTGCCGCCTGTATATTTTGGAGGTGCCGAGAGTGATTATAAGCAGCCGGGCTTTGGCCAGGTCGTTTCTGAGGCGTAGGAGCGCCGCGTTGAGTCTGCGGCAGGTCTCATCAGCGGAAGTTGAGCAAAGAAGCGTGTGGCACAGGAATGAGCGGTAAAGTCCTTCGTGGTGAAACAGGTCGTCCTCTGTTATTGTCTTTCCGGAGAGTGCCGTTTCTATTATCATGGCTATGCTTGCCGGATTGTAAAGGGGCCCGAACGGATTGACCGTGACCGGGAACATACGCTCCATAAGCCGCTGTCCCACACCGTCGGCAAAGCATGAGCCGAGCAGTATGACAGGGCCGTTCGTGTAATTCACGAGCCCTTTTTCAGCCGGTATGTCGAATGTGGTGCGGAACTCCATAGCCTATTCTCTTGCGTTGATTACTTTGAATTCGGTTCTGCGGTTGATCTGGTCGGCCGCGTCGCGGTCAGCTTCATTGGTCATACCTTCGATATATTCAGGGGTAAGGATATCCCCCTCCTTGAAGTGGGGATAGAGTCGTGCCAGACGTGTGGTGATGGTGCGCGGCATCGACTTTCCGTAACCCTTGTGGTGCAGACGGGAGCTGTCTATTCCTTTTTCTTTGAGATAAGAGATGACGCTTTGTGCCCGGCGGTCTGAGAGAACGAGATTGTATTGTTCGGAACCGTGGCGGTCGGTGTGCGCTCCAAGTTCTATGGTCACGCCCGGATTGTCTTTGAGAAGTGTGGCGAGGGAATCGAGGGCGCTCATTGATTCAGGTCGCAGGGCGGCGCTGTCGTAATCGTAAAGTATATTGTCCACGGCGTTAGGGCGCGTGGCCGATGCCAGACGGAAGGTTAGCTCATAGGTGTCGTCGGTATCGCCGGTATAGAAATCCTGCCGGGCGTTCAGATACCCTTTTGCGCCTGCAAGCATGGTGTAGCCCGTAACGGGTGCGAGTCTGAAACTGAAGCTTCCGTCGGGAAGTGTGGCTGTCTTGTTGTTTGTGCCGTCGTTTCCTACAATTCTCACTATCGCGCCTCCTATCGGCTCCTCTTCAAGATCGGTTACAGTTCCGTTGAGCCGTATTATGATTTCTGGGAGTTCGAAAGAATAGATGTGGTCATACCCTCTCGCATCGCCGCGTCCGGAGCTGAAATATCCCGCATTGTCACGCCCCGGATCGAAGGTGATGCCGAAATCATCGGCATTGGAGTTGATGGGATAGCCCATGTTTGTAACCTCCCATTTGCCCGAGGGTGTAAGCTCGGCCATGAATATGTCGAGGCCGCCGAGGCCCGGATGTCCGTCGGAGGAGAAAAACATTATGCTGTCGGTGAGCATATAGGGGAATTCCTCATTGCCCGGGGTATTGATTTCTGCGCCGAGATTTTCAGGCGCCGAGATTCCTTCTCCGGTGATGGCGGCGCGCCACAGGTCTTTGCCTCCGTGTCCTCCGGAATAATCGGAAGTGAAGTAAAGATACTCTCCTCCGGGGCTTACGGCCGGATGTCCGCAGCTTATAGTGGAGTCCTGAAACACGTGGAGCCGTACAGGTTTGCTCCACCGCGCTTCCTCGCGTTCTGATATGAGAATTTCCACTCCGGTGTCAGAACTGTCGGATTGTCGTGCTCCGGTAAGATACATGGTGTTGCCGTCGGGTGAGAAGCTGATGATGCCTTCGTCGCCTGAAGAGTTCAGCTCGCCGGGTGCCGGTTCGGGCCGCGACCAGCGTCCGTGCTCGTCCTTTCTCGTAAGCCAGATGTCCGATTTTTTCATGCCGGTGATCGGGCTTCGGTCTTTACCAGTCACTTTTTCATTGGTGGTGGTATAGTACAGCTCGTCGGCGGTTCTGAACTGCGGGGCGAAATCCGACCGGCGCGAGTTCAGCAGCCTGAAATTTTTCACCACATATCGGGTGGCGCTGTCTCTTACGGCTCCGGCTTCCATTGCTCCTTTCAATCCTGAAAGTGCATCCGGATTATCCGGCCTGATGGCAAGGAATGCTTTATAATTTTCCACAGCATCCTTGTATTTTCCCGAGGCCTGGAGTTCCCGCGCAAGATTGAGGAGGGCAGTGGTATCCTGCGCCCCGTAGCGGAGGGCATTTCTGTAAGCTGTGGCGGCATGTTCATGCCGGTTGAGATTCCGGTAGGCCTCGGCAAGTTTCAGTGCCGTCTCGCCTTTCTCCCTCCGCTGTTTTTTGCTGTCGAGTTTATTGTAGACCTGCCGATAGGCTTTGGCTGCCTCGTAGTATTCGCCGCGGGCCATATATCGGTCGGCTACGGCGGAGCGCGGGCCTTCGCACGACGTCAGGGCTGCGGCCAGAACCGCAACGCAACAGAGCACTGAACGAAAACCTGCGGGCTTTTCCATAATCTTTTTATAGTGCGGAGGGGTGTGGAATCATCCTTGCAAAGTTACATAAAATATGAAACAAGCTTTTAATTTCTCCCTGAAAAGAAAGCGCCCGTGACCGTTGTGGTCACAGGCGCTCTATTAATGGTTGTCTTGTAATTCAGCCGTTAAGGCCGGTTGATTTATTTTACAAGGCTTTTAACGTCGATTTTCGAGAACTCGAGGTCGTTGAGTGCGTTGGTTGCGAGGCTCGGATCAAGAGCGATGGCTTTCTTGAGGTTGGAAGCTGCCATGGCTGTGTTGTTGGTGCGGGCGCCAAGCACTGCGGTCAGATAGTAGGTTGTGGCATTGGGGTTGGCTACGGCTGCAAGGGTGTTCTTGGCTGCGCTGTAGTCCTTGGTCAGGATCTGGGCGAGAGCGGCGTTGTTGCTCTTGCTGTTGCTGAATGCCTTAACAGCGGCGGCGTTGTCACCCTGGGTGAGATAGTAAACACCGAGAGCGTCGCCAAGGCCCTGCTGGCCGGCTGCTGAACCGAAGCTGCGGTTAGCTGCGTTGTAGTCCTTGTTGAGCAGGGAAACGAGGCCCTGGTTCATCTTGGGCTCGGTGGCGTTGGGAGCGAGCTGGGCGGCCTTGTTGAAGTTCTTGAGTGCTGACTTGTAATCCTTGTTTACGTACTGGGCGAGACCGAGGTCGTTGTAGCCGCGGTAGTCGTTGGGATAGTATTTGGTAACAGCCTCGTAGATGGCCTGCTTGCGGTTGTTGTTGTCGGTGAGGGTAGCGGCGTAGAGAAGCTCTTCAACAGAAAGAGAAGCGGGGTTGGTGTCGAAAGCAGCGTTGATTTCAGCGTCGCTCTTGCCGATTACGTCGATGCTGGCGGTAATCTTCGAGTAGCGGAGCTGGGGAAGGATTTCCTCTGCGAGGGTCTCGAACACGTTGGAGAGGTCGCGGATGCGCTGGTCGCGGATTTCAGGATCTTTGGTCTGCTGAAGAATACTGAGGATAAGCTCTTTGTCCTGAATGTTGGAAGCGGCAACGAGTTTCTGGAAGCCTTCCCAGTCTTCGGGAGTGAACTGAGCGGTGAGTTCACCGAATTCGGTGATTTTGTCTTTTTTGAGGCGGTCGTTTACAAAGCCTTTGGTGTTTGTCTCACGTTTCTCGGCCAGTTTGGTGTTGAACGAGAGGGGACCGTCGGGCGATGCATACGATTCGATGTTGATTTCCTGGATCTCGCGGTTCTTGGCGGCGGCGGCGTTACGCAGCTGCTCGTTCAGGCTGAGCATCTCGGGCGAATCGATCTGGTTCTTGCGGATGTTGGCCTGATTGATGATGAAGCGGATCTGAGCGCTGTATTTCTCGTTGATGATGCGCTGGAAGGCATCGGGAGCGAGAGCGGGATTCACTGTGCCGGCATCGGCAAGGGCTGCGGTGGCTACAACGCCGTCGGCCACTTTCACGCGGGGAAGGGCGTAGGTCTTGTTGCCCTGCTGAACGTTGAAGGTCAGGTAGAGCTCGCTCTTCTGCATGGCAGGAGTGTAGGTGTAGTTCACGGGGATGGAGATGCTGTTGCCGAATCCGTAGTTGATCACGGGATTGTTGCCGCGAACTTTCTCACCCTGGAAGGTGACGGGAGCCGATGCGGTCTCGCCGGAGGCGTAGACGAGAACGGGGGTGACGGTCACCACAGCGTTCTTCTTGAAGAATTTTGCAGGAATGTTGCCATTGACTGTGGCAGGAACCTGGGTGCCGACAACCTCCAGCGGATTGGGGTTGGTGGTGAAATAGTCGGCCTGGAACTGGTTCATTTTGCCGTTACAGCCGGTAAGTCCGGCCACAGCTGCAATAGCCAGTGAATAGGTAATAACTTTTTTCATGAAAAAATATGAGTAATGGTTGGTATAAATAATGCCTGAAATATTTAGTGCAAAAGTAGCTTTTTAATGTGGAATATCTTGCAAATTCCGCAAGCATTTTTTCAACGTTTCAAGCCATTTTGCAACGATTGCCTGAATTAATATGCCTGAATGGGCGCTTATCCCTGATATTCAGGAGGGTAATTATCCTCTACCACATTCGGTACGGCGCCATACTTGTTGGTGAACATCTGGCTGTCCTGCAGGGTGAAGACCAGCAATATGATTCCTCCTATCACCGGTATGAGGCCCAGAAGCCAGCAGAAGCCCGAATGTCCTGCATCGTGAAGACGGCGGAACAGGAGGCCGAATGCAGGAAGAAAGAATACGAGGCTTATTACCGAGGGAAGAACGTAGAGCGATATGAGATTGCTCATGACATCAGGATCATTCAGAGCCGTGGGGTCGACGGCGAGAGCCGAGATGCTCGAGCCATAGATTCCGCATGAAAGCAGTGAAGCTGCAAATTGTACGATGTAAAGAAACAGGATGAACCACCAGAATTCCGATCTGGAAGCACGCCCCTTAAAACAGCAGTATTTTTTCATAGCCCTGCTTATGGCTTCTCCGAATGAAACTTGACGCTGGTACATAAATAAACAGTGTTTGAGAAACGGTTTATATTTGATTAAGTTGCAAAAGTACTCAAACATTTTCATATACGGCGAATATTTCCATTTCAAATTATCATTGTCGTTTTTGATTTCAGCTGATTTGAGATAATTGAACTTCTTATTGAAATTATTTGTCTACATTTGTAGTCTGGTCGTTCAGCGGCCCGTTTATTCTGCTAATCAAACCTACTAAGAAAGCTAAGAAAGAAAAATGAGAAAATGGCGAATTGAAGACAGCGCCGAGCTGTACAATATCAACGGCTGGGGCCGAAAATATTTTTCAATCAATGATAAAGTCAACGTGGTGGTCACGCCCGAGGAGGGTCTTGCCAAAGT
>VSPV01000141.1 GCA_009775605.1 Paramuribaculum sp. | reverse complement strand
TGATGGTACGGGCCATCACATGGTGGATGCCGGGCATACCGTTGGCCGATGGAGGGCCTTCGTAGAACACAAACGAGGGACATCCCTCGCGCTCCTTGAGACTCTGGCCGAATAAATCGGAGGCACGCCACTGCTCGAGCACCTCTTTGTTGATCTGGGAAAGATTGAGGTTGGTATAGACTTTGAATTTCTTATCCATTGCGCAATTTTAGAGCTTATTTTTGCAAAGGTACAATATTTCCGTCACTTGACGAAACAAAAAGACCGGAGCCGCGGCATCATCATGCAATGCCTCGGCTCCGGCTATGATTTTCCGTGGGGAATCTTATCAGAATTCAGCGGAATGCTCCTTGGTTTCAGGAGCTTTTCCTATCAGATCCATGAACTGGTCGAGATTGGGAGTGATGATAATCTCGGTGCGGCGGTTCATCTGACGGCCTACGGGGGTGTCGTTGGTGGCTACGGGGTTATATTCGCCGCGGCCGCCTACGGTCATGCGCGAGGGGTCAACCCCGAAACGGTTCTGGAGCACCTGCACAACAGATGAGGCGCGGAGGGAGGAAAGATCCCAGTTGTTGCGGATGTTGGGGCGCGAGATAGGCACATTGTCGGTATTGCCTTCCACGAGCACGTCGTAGCTGCTGTAGTCCTTGATGATTTTTGCGATTTTGCCGAGGATTTCCATAGCGCGGGGGCTGATCTCGTAGCTGCCGCTCTCGAAGAGCATATTGTCGGCAAGGGAGATATAGACAACGCCCTTGAGCACCTTGATGTCAACATCGCGGAGGTCGTCGCGCGAAAGCGAGCGGGTGAGGTTGTTGGTCAGCACCATGTTGAGCGAGTCGCTCTTCGACTTGGCTTCAACAAGCTGCTTGATATAACGGTTGGAGGCATTGATTTCGTCAACAAGTTTGGCGATATTCACATTGCCCTGCGCGTTCTGGTTGAGGCTCTGCTCGAGATTTCCCTGAAGAGCGGCATAGCGCTGCTTGAGGTCCTCGTTGTTCTCACGGGCTTCTTTAAGAAGAGCTTCCAGACCCTGGGATCCAGTGCGGCTCTCGGCGAGTGCCAGCTGAGAATCATGATATTTGGCGGCGAGAGTGTCGTACTCCGACTGGAGCGTGGCATATTTTTTCTTGCTCACGCAACCGGTAAGGCAGATGGCTGCCGACAGTCCGAGCGCTGCGAAAAAATGTAAAGATTTCATTGTAAGAGAGTATTTGTTTCTGGTTATGGTTTATTACTAACACTTTGGTGCATTCAGCGGTTCAAGATGCCATCATCCACGGGTAATCTCAGCCACGAGCTCCTTGATGCGGTCGGCCAGAGCGTTGGCCTCCTCCATGGTGCGGGCCTCGGAATAGATGCGGATGATAGGCTCGGTGTTGCTCTTGCGCAGATGTACCCAGCCGTCGGCAAAGTCAATCTTCACACCGTCAATGTCTGTAACCTTCTCGCCTGCATAGTTCTTCTTGATTGCAGCGAGGATGGCATCAACGTCTATTTCGGGAGTAAGGTCTATGCGGTTCTTGGCTATGGAATAAGCGGGATAGCCGGCCTTTAGCTCACTCACTTTCTTTCCGCTCTTGGCAAGGAGCGTAAGGAAAAGAGCCACGCCCACAAGGGCGTCGCGGCCATAGTGAGCGGCAGGATATATCACTCCGCCGTTGCCTTCGCCGCCTATCACGGCTCCGGTTTTCTTCATGAGGGTGGTCACGTTGACCTCACCCACGGCCGATGCGGCGTAGGAGCATCCGTGGGCCTCGGTGACATCGCGGAGCGCGCGGGAGGAGCTGAGATTGCTCACTGTCGAACCGGGAGTGTGGGAGAGCACGTAATCGGCCACAGCCACAAGAGTGTATTCCTCCACAAACATCTCACCGTTTTCCATCACAATGGCAAGACGGTCCACGTCGGGGTCAACTACAAAACCTACATCGGCCACGCCCTGTTTCATGAGGCCGGAAATCTGAGTGAGGTTTTCGGGGATAGGTTCGGGTGTGTGGGCGAATTTTCCGGTAGCCTCGCAGTTGAGCTCTATCACATTTTTTACACCGAGAGCACGCAGCAGCTGCGGTATCACCACACCTCCCACGGAGTTTACGGCATCCACGGCGACCGTGAAATCGGCGGCTGCAATAGCGTCGCGATCCACGAGGTCGAGGGCGAGCACCTGCTCTATGTGACGGCGGTTGTATGTGTCGTTGACCATCACATGGCCCAGATTGTCCACCAAAGCAAAATCGAAAGCCTCTTTTTCTGCTATGGCAAGCACTTCCTTGCCTTCGGCATCGTTAAGGAACTCGCCGCGAGAGTTAAGAAGCTTCAGTGCGTTCCACTGCTTGGGATTGTGGCTTGCGGTAAGGATAATGCCTCCGGCGGCATTCTCGCCGGTAACGGCTATTTCCGTTGTGGGGGTGGAAGCAAGTCCTATATTGACCACATCGAATCCCATGGAGCAAAGAGTGGACACCACAAGACCCGACACCATCTCGCCGGACAGACGGGCATCACGGCCTACGACTATAAGCCGGTTTTCTTTTGCCTGAGGAGTGCGGGAAATGAATGTGGCGTATGCTGCTGTGAATTTTACAACGTCGAGCGGTGAGAGGCCTTCACCGGGAGCGCCTCCTATGGTACCGCGGATACCTGAAATCGATTTAATCAACGACATGGTATAATACTATATTAATTGTTGAGAATACTCGGGAAGTAACGCACGTGGTACAGATAGGGCTGCACATAGGAGAGTTCGGTGTTCCAGCCGTACTGTGACTTGAGAACAAGGTTCACCTCGCAACCGAGATTGAGGAATGCAAGAGGTGTCTGGATGCCTGAACCCCACGCCACCGATGAGGGAAGGGTGAAGTTGCCGTAACGGAAAATGGCGTCATCCTTCGAAAGGTCGTCGGCATTGCCTTCGGCATACTGGAGACCGTCCTTGGAATTGTAGAAAATAAGGTTCCAGCGGGTGAAGCGAAAGCTTACCGACTGGTCGTCCTTCACCTTCGGGCCATCGCCTTTCTTAATCACCTGCATGAAAATATTGCCATCTTCATCAATCTGGTAATAGGGCGCGTCCTTACCCTCTTCAAAAACGGAATCGGGGGGAATATGACCGATTACTTTCTGGTCGACGAGGAAACGGTTCACGGCTTTGCTTTCTTCTTCCAGAAGTTCGGAGTAGCTTTTATTGTCGTCACACGAAACCGTTGTGACCGAAAGCGCGGCAAAGGCCGTAAAAGCGTAAAGCAGCGCTGCTATTTTCTTTATTTTCATGATTTTGAGATAGTTCTTATATTGATTTATGATAATTCCTTTTAATTGGTGTCAATTTCGTGAAGCATGCGGTCGAATTCGGGCAGCAGACCGTAAAGATAGTCCAGAGCCTCGGAAAGACTGCCGTGAAATTCTCCGCCGGCGGCATTGACATGGCCGCCTCCACCGAAGTAGTTCTGGCAAATATCCTTCACCGAGAAAGCGCCACGGCTGCGCATGCTCACCTTCACGAAATCTTTCGCGTCCTCGCGCAGATAGATGGAGTAGACGATACCGGGGATATTCAGCGGACGGTTCACAAGCGCTTCGGTATCGCCCCGCTGATAGTTGAATGCATCGAGGTCCTCGCGCGACAGAGCGGTTATGGCGCCGCCATGCTCGCGAAGCACTTCCATTCGGGCATAACCGGCGAAACCGAGGATGCGTATACGTCCCTCGCTCTCCACTTCAAACAGCCGCTCGTAAAGCTTGTTTTTGTCCACGCCCTTCCCTACAATCCGCGCCAGAATCAGGTAATCCTCGGGGTTATTGGCATTGAAAGCGAAATTATGTGTATCAGTCATCATGCCCGTGCAGCAGCAGACGGCGGCATCGGTGTCGATGAGATCCTCATAGCCCAAGGCCATAAGCAGGTCGTAGAGCAGGGAGCATGTTGAGGAACGATGAGGCTGCGAAACCACGAGATCAGCCTCGATGTCGGGGTTGAGATGATGATCTATCACCAGCCTCCGGGCCGAGGATTCCTCCACCATAGGAGCCAGACGGTCAATGCGCCTGATGTCGTTGAAATCAAGCATGCAAATCAGGTCGGCAGTGGCAAACGTCTTGAAAGCGCGCTCAGGCTGCGCGGAGCCTATCACTATGGAATGGTAACCGGGAAGAAACGAGATGTTTTCCGGCATCATGTCGGGCACCACCACATTCACCTGCTTGCCCATGGCGCGGAGCACCCGGGCCAGACAGAGCGAGGAGCCCACCGCATCGCCGTCGGGCCCTTTATGGCACACAATCGCCACCTTCCTATTGGTTTCAAGAAGGTGCCGGGCGCGCTCCACGGTGGCCACGTGGAATCTGTCAGGATAATTTACCTCGTTTTCCAAATCAGTCTGCACATTTTTTCAATTTACAAAGGTAGCTTATTTTTTTGAATCACCCAAAAATCAGCTACCTTTGAAGTCCGTTATGAATCTCGAAGAATTTGCCGAAAGCATATACCTGAATCTGCCCTACGACCCCAACGACCAGCAGATAGAACTGATAGCCGCGCTCGCGGCTTTCTGCTCCGACGCCACGCCGAGCGATTCCGTGTTTCTGCTCAACGGCTATGCGGGCACCGGCAAGACCTCGCTCACAGGCGCTTTGGTCAGGTCTCTTGCCGAACTGCGCATTCCGGTGGTGCTGATGGCCCCGACGGGACGCGCCGCCAAGGTATTCTCCCGTTACGCAGGCTTTCCCGCCACCACCATCCACCGCCGCATCTACCGCACCGGCGACGGCGGCTCGATAATGGGATATGCCGCCGAAGTGGCTGACAATCCGCTTTCGGGAGCCGTATTCATTGTCGACGAGGCTTCGATGATTGGCGACTCGCCCGACGAGACCAATACCCGGAGCGGCCTTCTGGAAGACCTGATACATTATGTGTATTCAGGCGACAACTGCCGTCTGATACTCCTTGGCGACACCGCCCAGCTGCCTCCGGTGGGCTGCGAGGAAAGTCCGGCCATGAGCGTGAAACAGCTGCGCGGCTACGGACTCAGGGTGACGCGGTGCGTGCTCACTAAAATCGTGCGCCAGCGTCTTAAATCAGGCATTCTGTACAATGCCACTCGCCTGCGCCGCGACATGAAGCTCGACCCTCTGCCGGAACCGCGTATATGCATCAGCCGTTTCGACGACGTGGAGGCCGTGAGCGGCGAGGACTTCCAGGACATGCTCGCCTCCTCCTACTCCAATGCCGGCACCGGCGAGACACTCCTTGTGACCCGGAGCAACAAACGCGCCACGCTCTACAATCTGGCCATACGCACAAAGATTCTCGACCTCGACGAGGAACTTACCGCCGGTGAAAGACTCATGGTAGTGAAAAACAATTACCTGTGGAGCGCCAAAGTGCGGGGCCTCGACTTCGTGGCCAACGGCGACATCGCCGAAGTAGAGAAGATTATCGCCACGGAAGAACGCTACGGGCTGCGGTTTGCCGACGTGGGGCTGCGCCTCCCCGACCGCGACATCAGCTTCGAGTGCAAGATAATGCTCGACACCCTCACCTCCGACTCCCCCGCCCTCGAGCCGCAGAGATTCGCCGAACTCTATCAACGCCTGCTCAACGACCCCGACCTGTTCACACCCTCCACCACCCTGAAAACGCGTATGCGCATGCTGCGCTCCGACCCCTACCTGAACGCGCTCCAGGTGAAATACGCCTACGCCGTGACCTGCCACAAAGCCCAGGGCGGCCAGTGGAGCGACATCTACGTAGACGTGGGTTATCTCTCTCCCGACTACTCCATGGCCTCCGTTGACTTCTACCGATGGCTCTACACCGCCACAACCCGCGCAACCTCCCGCCTCTGCGTAGGCAATCCCCCCGGCCCACGAGACGGACGCCAATA
>VSPV01000140.1 GCA_009775605.1 Paramuribaculum sp. | reverse complement strand
CTAAACTCACAGAGTTAACAGTTTGTAACAAAAAAGTTAAATTACAGAGGAAAAAAGTTAACGAAACTTAAGGGGGGGGGTAAAGTTAATATTTGTATAATCATTTGTGAAATAGGGGTATTTATCGGAATTTCGCAATCATCAATAATTGGGATAGTAATTTTATTCACTAAAATTAACCAAAGCTTTTCATCTTATTTATTAACTAAACATTCATTATTTTTATGAAAAAGCAAATTTTGCTTATTGCTACGCTTGCCGGGGCTCTATTCCTCGGAAGCTGTGTCGATGACAAGGAATCTGCGTCGGTAACCGCTGTTCGCGAGGCTAAGGCCGAGCAGCTCAAGGGACTTGCCGCTCTTGCCCAGGCTCAGGCCCAGGCCGCAACCATGGCCGCCGAGGCCGATGCCGCCCTCAAACAGGCACAGGCCGCCTACTATGAGGCGCAGGCTGCTTACGAGCAGGCACGCACCGAAGAGGCCAAAGCCAACGCCCAGAAGGCTATGGCCGAGGCCCAGGCAGAGATCCAGCGCATTGCCGCCCAGCTCGAGATTGACCTTCTCGACCTCAAGGCCAAAGCTCTGCAGGCCCAGGCAGACTACGAAAAGGCTCTTCTCAACGCCTCGACCCAGAATCTCGCCGAACTCACCGGCCTCTACAACACCTATAAGGGCTATGCCTCACAGCTTCTCACCGCACAGCAGAATCTGGCCAAAGCCAAAGTACTTCTACAGAAGTATCAGGCACAGGTGATTGACAACGCTCAGTTCCGTCAGGAGCAGATAGCCGAGAAAAACGACCTGATTGCCCAATATCAGAGCGAAATCGATGCTGCCAACGCGGCCCTCGAGATGTATAAGAAATACAACACCAACACTCCCGAGTCACAGGAGGCATATAAAAATGCCGAAGCTGCAGCAGAAGAGGCAAATCAGGTATACCAAACTTCTATGGTGGCTTATAGCGCAGCTATAAATGCAGAAAATAAAGCCCGTCAGACATTGACCGGCAGTGCATACTTTAAGGCATATAGTGATTTCAGAAACACCCGGCCTTCATTTAATGGTGTAAGCATTATTGACATCTACGACTGGAGTGTTGGCGACAACGGCCGTCCGGTGCCTTATGCCGGTACTGTTGGAGCTTCTTACTACTCTGAGGAGAGCAAGAAGGACGTTTATATTCCGTTATTCTATCGTTGGTCAAAAACTGAAGGTCATACAATAGAATATACATACGGAGAAGGCCTTCCCGTTCAGACACAGGACTATTTCACATATACTGATTGTTATTATCCAATCGACGGTGGTCTGGATGCCTACAGCAAAGTTCTTAATGAGTCGCTTGCCGCAAACCAGACCAAGGCCGTAACCGATTGCACCGCCGCATTCAATAAAGCGAAGGCTGCCTACGAAACCGCTAAAAAAGCCTACGAGGACGCAGCCGCAGCCGACAAAGAAGCTAAAAAAGCCGAGATGGATGCAAAAGAGGGACTGATGAACGACGCTGACAGAGCTCTTGCACAGGCCGAGCGTGACGAGGAACAGGCCAAGGACCAGCTCGAGTCCATACTCTCTTTGGTAGAGACCATGAAGAGCCAGCTCGCAAACCATAAAGCTAATGTTGAAGCCTTCAACGCCGCTCAGAAAGACGTGGCCGAGGCCGTAGTGGCACAAAATATCGCCTGGAACGCCCTCACTGTGAAAAATAACGAGGCCAACGCTCTCTGGAATGTAATCTACGGCAACGACGTAACCGGCCAGATAGCCTCGCTTGAAGCAAGCATCGAGGTAAAAGAGGATGCCATCAAGACCCTCAAGGAAGAAATCTTCGATCTTGAGAATTCTACCGACGACACCGACCTGATCGCAAGCCAGGAGGCAACTATAGCCGATCTTGAGGCAGAGATAGCCGTCCTTGAGAAGCAGACTACAGCCGCCAAGGCCGCGCTTGAGGCAGCCATCAATGCCGGCAAAGAGTAAAATCATTCCCCCTACCGAGTAACGGCCAGTAACATTAAAACCAATCAAATCAAAATGAAAATATTCCGACTTTTAGTGTCAGCCGTTCTACCCATGCTGTGTCTCTCCGCCGCCGCCCAGAGCGCCGACGAAAACGCTCCGGCCAAAGGCAACTTCACGGTTGCGGCAACGGTGGGATACAACAGTTATTCAAATGTCACCGCCCAGCCGGGCACTCTCACCGATTATTCGGCTTCGGCCATGTCGACCAACTGGTCGGACAAGAAGCTGATGGTCGGTTTCGAGGCCGGCTACTTCGTGAGTGACCTATGGAAAATCAATCTGGGTGGAGGACTGAATTTCACTCACAACCCCGGCTACGCCGAAAGGCCCGGCACCATCGACGGGAACACACCCGACGATGCCGACGGAACAATCGGCGAAATCCCCAACTATCGCGCCATAGCGAGCCAGTATTCGTGCACATACACGGCTTTCGTGGGTGCCGACCGCTACTTCCGCACCGGCGTGAGGAATCTGATGTGGTACACCGGCCTGCGTGTGGGCATGGCCTATGCTCTAAACGAGCAGAAAGCCGACGAGTGGACCTCGATGGGCAAATCCACGGCCGAATCGTGGAACCTCCGGGGCGCTGTCACCTTAGGCGTGGATTATTTCGTGTTGCCGGCGCTCTATGTCGGCGCTTCGATCGATCCATTTGCATACACCTACAATATGACCACCTACCGTCCCCAGGAAGGTCTGGCTAATCTGAGTGCCGACAGCAGCAACTTCGCTGTATTGGCGGCTCCGACCATCAAAGTAGGATTTAAGTTCTAAATCATACATTTTTCGATTGAAGAGGTGGCGTGCTATCGGATAGTACGCCACTTTTTTTTTCTCACGGGGATTTGTAAATTTGTAGTCATAAAGACACGTTATGAGCAAAATTACAGTTATAGGAATCGGCCCCGGTTCTGCGGCCGACATGACGCAGGCCGCCGTGGCCGCTATCGGCAGCGCCGATGTTATCGTGGGCTATAAGGTCTATATTCCCTTTGTGGAAAATCTTGTGAAGCCCGGTGCGGAAATAGTGAGCACCGGCATGAAGCAGGAGCGCGACCGCGTGGAGCGCGCGCTGGCCATAGCCGCCGGTGGGCGTGACGTATGCGTGGTGAGTTCCGGCGACTCCGGAATCTACGGAATGGCGTCGCTCGTCTATGAGATGAAGGAACATCTTGGAGCCGATGTGGAGATTGAAGTAATCCCCGGCATCAGCGCCTTTCAGAAAGCGGCCTCGATACTTGGCGCGCCCATGGGCCATGATTTCTGTGTGATTTCGCTCAGCGACCTCCTCACCCCCTGGCAGCTGATTGAAAAGCGTATCAAGGCCGCTGCGTCGGCCGATTTTGTTACGGCTGTCTACAATCCCAGAAGCAACGGCCGTTATTGGCAGCTTTTCCGCCTGAAAGAAATCTTTATGGAGGAACGCGCCGCCACTACCCCCGTGGGGTATGTGAGGCAGGCCGGGCGCGAGGGAGAACGTGCGGTGCTGACCACTCTCGAGGCATTCGATCCCGAGGATGTCGACATGTTTACTGTTGTTATCATAGGCAATTCCATGACGCGCGATTCCGGTGGCCGGATGCTCACTCCCCGCGGTTATTATTCCGGTGATAAAGAGACTGCGGCCACAAAGGTAGGGCAGTCGATCATGATAGAGAGTTTCCGCACCATCGAAAAGGAGCTGCAGCGCAAGGATATTCCGCTCGGGCTTAAATGGCCGCTTCTGCATGCCATCCACACCACCGCCGATTTCGATATGGAGCGCATCCTCCGGGCCGATGACGGCGCGGTCGAAAGGATATACGAGTCTCTCTCCTCCGGGAAAACAGACACGATAGTGACCGATGTGACAATGGCAGCGTCTGGAATACGCAGGGGCGCGCTTGAGCGTATGGGGTTGAAAGTGAAATGTTATCTTAACGATCCCGAGACAGCGGAGTTAGCTTCCAAGGAGGGAATCACCCGCACTCAGGCCGGAATCAGAAGGGCCGTAGCCGAGCATCCCGACGCGCTGTTTGTTTTCGGTAACGCGCCCACGGCACTTCTGGAGCTCAGTGCGCTTGTGAAAAGAGGAACGGCACATCCCTGCGGCATAATCGCCGCTCCGGTGGGCTTTGTGCATGTGTGTGAAAGCAAGCACAGCATAAAACCCTTCACATCCGTTCCGAAAATTATTGTGGAGGGCCGGAAGGGTGGAAGCAACCTTGCTGCAACATTGGTAAATTCCATACTCTGCTGGCCTGACGCAGAGCAGTTAAAACCTGGTCGTGATGTCTGAGCTGAGTTTCAAGGTTATCGGATTGCCCGATTCGGCCTCGCAGCCTCTGCCGGCTGAGGCCATGAAGGCGGTGCGGTCAGCTACCCTCTTCTCAGGCGGTAAGCGCCATCACGAGCTCGTGGCCGCACTGCTTCCTGCAGACGCCGAATGGATTGACATAACAGTGCCTCTCGAAGATACTTTCCGGGAATACCGCCGCAAGGGAGGCTGTATAGTGGTTTTCGCTTCGGGCGATCCTCTATTCTATGGCATTGGCGCCACCCTGCAGCGGGAATTCCCCGCCGCGCGGATTGATGTTTATCCGTCGTTCAATTCCCTGCAGACTCTCGCCCACCGCCTGGCGTTGCCCTACGGCGGGATGACGTGCGTTTCCCTTACCGGGCGCCCGTGGAAGAATCTCGGCGATGTACTGATTCGTGATTTACCTCTCGTAGGTCTGCTTACCGACCGCAATCATACTCCCTCCGCCATAGCCCGCAGAATGCTTCATTACGGCTACGGCAATTACCGCATGGCCGTAGGTGAGCTGCTGGGCAACGAAACCTCCGAGCGCGTGAGCTGGTATTCGCTGGAGGAGGCTGCGGAAACTACGTTTGCCAGTCCCAACTGTGTGATATTGGAGCAGCAGGCGAAAAGGCCTCGTCTTTTCGGCCTTCCCGAGGCTATGTTCGCTCATCTTGACGGTAGGACCAAGATGATAACCAAGATGCATGTGAGGCTTCTCAGCCTTTCCCTGCTCGACCTTGACAACCGCCGTTCGTTCTGGGACGTCGGCTTCTGCACAGGCTCCGTATCCATTGAGGCGCGTCTGCGTTTCCCGCATCTTGCCATCACGGCTTTCGAGAAACGGCCGGAATCGGAGACTCTTCTGGAAGAAAACTCGCGCCGGTTCGGCGCGCCGGATGTCACAGGCGTGATAGGCGATTTTATGGAGGCTGACCTCGGCCGTTTCGAGGCTCCCGACGCCGTGTTCATAGGCGGCCATGGCGGCCGCCTCGGCGAAATGATGAAGCGAATAGCATCCGTGTTGCTCCCCGGAGGGGTCGTGGTGTTCAATTCCGTCAGCCCCGAAAGCCATGCGGCGTTCCGCGAGGCAGCCGGATCGGTCGGTCTGTCAATAGTGGAGGAACACCGGATGGCACTCGATGACAATAATCCTATAACCGTAATGAAAGCGTTATGAAAGATACCATTATAGTACCGGTGACAAAAGCCGGAATGCAACTTGCCGAAATCCTCTCCCGGGAGCTGAGTGGTACCGTCACGGTAAAGCACCGTGATCTGCAGGAGGGCCAGCTTGAGCAGTTCAGGAACATAATCTTTATCGGCGCTATGGGAATATGTGTGCGTGCCATCGCTCCGATAGTGCACGACAAGCATACCGATCCGGCGGTGGTCTGCGTGGACTCCACAGGCCGCTATGCCATTTCCGTACTCTCCGGCCATATTGGTGGAGCAAACGACCTCTGCCGTCGGGTGGGCGCCATAACAGGGGCTGAGCCGGTGGTTACCACCCAAAGCGATGTGACCGGCCTCTGGGCGCTTGATACTCTCGCCTCTCGTTTCGGATGGACTGCCGAGACTGACAGCGCCGGAATGAACCCTGCGATAT
>VSPV01000014.1 GCA_009775605.1 Paramuribaculum sp. | reverse complement strand
AACAGCACCTGCAGCAATATCCCGGCACCGTTATAGCCATCACCCACGACCGCTACTTCCTTGACCACGTAGCCGGATGGATTCTCGAGCTCGACCGCGGCGAAGGCATTCCATGGAAAGGAAACTATTCCTCGTGGCTCGACCAGAAGACCAAACGCATGGCCATGGAAGAAAAGCAGGCCAGCAAGCGCCGCAAGACACTCGAGCGTGAGCTCGAATGGGTGCGCATGGCCCCGAAAGCCCGTCAGGCCAAGGGAAAAGCCCGTCTGTCAAGCTACGACCGCATGCTCAACGAGGACCAGAAACAGCGCGAGGAGCGCCTGGAAATCTTCATTCCCAACGGCCCCCGTCTCGGCCAGAAGGTAATCGAAGCCTCCGGCCTCACCAAATCCTTCGGCAAAAAGAAACTCTTCGAGAATCTCGACTTCACTCTGCCTCAGGGTGGCATTGTGGGAGTTATCGGCCCCAACGGCGCCGGAAAAACCACCCTCTTCCGCCTCATCATGGGCCAGGAGACACCCGACGCCGGCACATTCGACGTGGGAGAGACCGTGAAGATAGCCTACGTTGACCAGACCCACCACGACCTCCTGCCCGAGAAGAGCGTCTACGAGGTGATTTCAAAAGGTGTGGAAAGTTTCCGCATGGGAGGCCGCGACGTCAACGCCCGCGCATACCTCTCGCGCTTCAACTTCACCGGCGCCGACCAGGAAAAGAAAGTGGGCGTGCTCTCCGGCGGCGAGCGCAACCGTCTGCATCTGGCCATGGCGCTGAAAGAGGAAGGCAACGTGCTCCTGCTCGACGAGCCCACCAACGATATTGACGTAAACACCCTCCGCGCGCTCGAGGAAGGCCTCGACGACTTCGCCGGATGCGCCGTTGTAGTTAGCCACGACCGCTGGTTCCTCGACCGCATCTGCACCCACATCCTCTCATTCGAGGGCGACGGCAACGTGGTATTCTACCAGGGCACCTACTCTGAATACGAAGACTACAAGCGTGCCCGCAACGGCGGCAAAGAACTCCCCCGCCGCCGCTACCGCAAGCTCATGGAGTAACGGCAGCACTCAAAAAGCCTTTAACTCATGAGCCTAATCCGCCCCATTGCCGCGGCTGCTATCATTTCAGCCGCCTCCATGACCGCAAGTGCCGTCAACCCCATTGATACCGCCTGGTATGCCGACCCCGAAGCGGTGATTTACGGCAACCGCTACTTCATATATCCCACATGCAGCGACGTATATGAGAAGCAGACCCGTCTTGACTGCTTCTCGTCGCCCGACCTCGTAAACTGGACCCGCCATGAATCAATCATAGACACCGCGAGAGTAAAGTGGGCCGAAAAATGTATGTGGGCGCCGTCGGCAATAAGCAAAGATGGAAAATACTATCTGTTTTTCAGCGCCAACGACGTCCATCAGGGCGAAATCGGTGGCATAGGCGTGGCAGTGGCTTCCGCCCCCGAAGGCCCGTACAAGGATCTCCTTGGACGCCCGCTCATCAACGACATAATAAACGGAGCGCAGCCCATAGACCAGTTTGTGTTCCGTGATGACGACGGAACATATTATATGTACTATGGCGGATGGGGACACTGCAATGTTGTTAGATTGTCAGATGACTTCAAAAGCTTGGTTCCCTTTGCCGACGGCGACACTTTCAAGGAAATAACGCCCGAAAAATACGTTGAAGGCCCGTTCATGTTCAGGCGCGGAGACAAATACTACTTCATGTGGAGCGAAGGCGGATGGACCGGACCTGACTATAAGGTAGCATACGCCATAGCCAGCTCACCGCTTGGCCCGTTCATACGCCGGGGCACAATTCTTCAGAGTAATCCGGATATCGGCACCGGAGCAGGACACCATTCCATAATCCATGTTCCCGGCACCGAGGAATACTATATTGTCTACCACCGCCATCCGCTCGGCGCTACCGACGGCAACCACCGTGTCATATGTATTGACACACTGAGTTTCGACAGCAACGGACTCATTCTCCCCATAAAAATGACCGTTACCGGACCCCCATCCCGTCCGCTCTGACAGGCTGCGTCATAAGCCCCGCACGGCAATAACTACGAAAAACAGATGGTGTATCGGACAAATCCGGCACACCATCTGTTTTATGCAGCGAGACTATACTCCCGTTCCCAGAGATTATTTCGACGTCATTATCTTGAGCACGAGGCGGTCGGTCTCGGTCATGGCCTCGCGGCCAATGGATGTAAGATTGTGGATTGTCTCGTCCACATCGTCACTTACTATGCCTTCGGCCGAGGTGACACACTTGCCGCTCATGGCAAGCATGGCCGACATCATGGCCGTGGTGACACCCGAAGAGATTTTGAGCGCGCACGACGGCTTCGCTCCGTCGCAGATCATACCTGTGAGGTTGGCGACCATATTCTTTATCGCCGAACATATCTGCCCGTAACCGCCTCCCATCAGATAGACCAGAGCGCCCGAGGCACCGGTGGAGGCAACCACACAGCCGCACAGCGCCGACAGACGCCCGAGGCTCTGCTTGATATAGATGCTCGTGAGATGGCTCAGAATCAGGGCGCGCACCGTCTGTTCCTCGTCGGCATTCATATCCTCGGCAAAGCTCACCACCGGCATCGTAGCCGTTATGCCCTGGTTGCCGCTACCTGAATTGGACATTACGGCCACCTTCGCACCGCCCATTCGGGCATCGCAGGCAGCGGAAGTATACGAAATCATGTGTTCCACAGGCGTATCGCCATAGAATTTCAGGCCGTATTTCCTGATTGTTGCGCCGAGCGAATGACCATAGTCTCCTTCCAGCGCCAGCCTCGAAGCCGCCTGATTGAGCCGCTTGGCCTCAAGGATGAAATCTATTTCATCGAGCGGCGTCTCGGTGGCAAACTCATAAATCATCGCCATATCGAGCGGAAGGTCATCCGACTCCTCCACCACGTCGCCCTTCGAGGGCACGTCGAGCAGAATCTCGCCGTCACACTCAAGGCGGATAAAATTGGTGTGCGACACCGATATGACGGCGCGGGCATTATGCGCCCCGGCCTTTACCACAGTGTCGATATAAAGCTTCGACGGAGCGTCCGGTTCCAGGTCGATGCCTATACGTCCTTCGGATATGAACTCCTTTCCGCGCTCTACAGCCTCCGGGCTCACGCCTGCCAGCACTTCCAGACCCTTTTCAGGGTCGCCGATAAGAGCGCCGAGAGCCATAGCTATCGGCAGGCCTATCATCCCTGTGCCGGGAATGCCAACGCCCATTGCGTTTTTAAGCATATTACCGCTCAGACGCGCGTCGATTCTCTCCGGTTCGCAGCCCAGCAGGTGAGTTGCCTTAGCCACGGCAAGAGCCACGGCCACAGGCTCTGTACAGCCCACTGCCGGCACCACTTCTTTCTTGATTAAAGCTTCTATTTTGTCTCTGAGTCCCTTGTCAAGCATATCTTGTCAACACTTTGGTTTACCATACGCAAAAGTAACCATAACCTCCCGTCCCCGCAATAAATTCGCCCCGTAATTTACAGCCACAAAGAAAAGCGATGTGTCAAAATCCGAGGTTTTGACACATCGCAAGTTTAATTATTTCCAGTACTTGTGGAGAATGTTGTCAGAACGGTTCAGATGGTAGGAGCTTGGGGATGAGACCGAGAGAGTTGACTAAAGTCAATGACCGAGGTCGAATTTCCAAGCGACGACCCAGATGGACCGTTATGGCAGCTCCTCCGCCGGTTTATTTCAGCGGAATTATAGTGAAGCCCCACTTATACTCGCGGTTAGCGGGCAGCGTATGCTCCGGCAGCGGATGGTCGCCCCAGCTGTCGTAGCCGGCCACGCCTTCCATCTTCATATCCACGCACACCTCCACGAAATCGCGCGGAGTGATGTCGTTGATATGGGTGTTGCGCGACAGGCGGTTCTTCGCATATTCCTCGTTGTGGTTTGCCACTTCCTCGGGAGTGAAATTATTCCACTGGCGGGGACGGTTCACGGCCTCCTCGGCATCGAAATCCTCCACCGAATTGCGGAGTGCGTTGAAGCCGATGGTGTTGTCGGCCTTCACCATGATACCCTTGCCGTTCTTGCGCTGCAGCTTCACGTAGCGGGTGTCGGTGCGGTGGCCGTTTTCCTGCGGACGCACGTAATTGCCGGTATACATATCCTCGGCCGTGGTCTTGTAGAGGTCGATGAAATTGCCTGCGCTGCGGTCAATGTAGTTCTCGCCGGGCCCGCGGCCGAAGTATTCCACGCGGTTCATGTCGGCCGGCAGACGGAAGCGCACGCCTATACGCGGAACCACCAGCTTCGAAGCGGCCTGACGGGCCTCAGCCTGTCCGGGAGTGAATGTGGCCGTGAGAGCGGCCTCGGAAGCCTCCACGGGAGCGGCTTCCATATCAGTGGAGCTGAAAGTATAGTCAGCCTTCACGCGTCCGTCAGGACTTATGGTGTAGGATGCGATATAGAGGTTACCCGCGGCAAGCAGATAGTCGGCGGTAAGCACCACATTGTCACCTTCGCGAGTGGTGTTCACGTCTACCACCTTGAAATTGCGGCTTGACTGCTTCCACACCTGCTCGCGCAGCGGAGCGCCGTTGCCATAGTCGTTATCGGTCGGAGCGCGCCAGAAGTTGGGCTGGATGCCGAAGCCGTCCTTGAAATATTCGGTGCCTCCAATCTTATACGATGTCACCATGCCCGATGCCTTGTCGAACACAAACTGCACCGAGGGAGATTTCACAATCACGTCGTTGCCCGACTCCTCTACGGTAAGCTTGCCTCCCTTGCCCACATGTGCGGTGGCGGGCAGAGACTCCACGGGCAGCTTGAACTGCTCGGTGGCTATCACGTGTCCGGCGGGAACAAGCGGGGTGGCCTGCGTTGTCACCACATTGAATGTGATGAAATATTCAGTCTCGGGTTTGGGCTGAAGGCCGCTCACGTTCACCTTCAGTTCGCCTGAGGCCTGCGGAGCAAGATTCATCGTCTCCGAACCGTTTCTCACAGTCTGGCCGTTGGCCTTTATCACGTAGTCAATACGGTATTTGTCAAGGTTGGTGAAATAGAAGCGGTTTTTGACCTCGAAAAGGCCCTGAGCCGGGTTCACGGCCGTGATGCCGACATCGCTCAGCGCATAGCGCACCTCGGCCATAGCCGGATGCGGCGTGCGGTCGGGAGCCACGAGGCCGTTGCAGAGGAAATTGCCGTCGCTCGGCATATTCACGCCGAAGTCGCCTCCGTAGGCCCAGAACGGACGTCCGTCGGCATCAAACTGCAGCAGACCCTGGTCCACCCAGTCCCATATATATCCGCCCTGCAGGTTGGGATAGGCGTTGATGGCCTTCCACTGCGCGGCGAGATTACCGTTTGAATTGCCCATGGCGTGGGAATATTCGGAAGGCACTATCGGACGGTCGCTTCCCTGACGTCCGGTCTGCTCCAGCCATGCGGCGCTCACATACTGCGGCACATACATGTCGGTGTTCCATTCCCAGAGGGCGCGTTCGTAGTTCACCGGACGGTTCATGCCGTCTTTTTCCTTCTCCTTCAGATAGAGGTAAGTGTTGTAGAAGTTGTAGCCGTTGCCAGCTTCGTTGCCGAGCGACCAGATGGCCACCGAGGGATGGTTCTTGTTGCGCTCATACATGTTTTCAGTGCGGTACATGTGAGGCTTGAGCCATTCGGGATTGTTGCCGAGCGAGCCGCCCTTACGCAGGTCGTAGTACATGCCGTGGCTTTCGATGTTGGCCTCGTCATACACATACAATCCGTATTCGTCGCAGAGGTCATAGAACTTGTTGGTCTGCGGATAGTGGCAGAGGCGCACGGTGTTGATGTTGTTCTGCTTCATCAGCTCGAAGTCCTTGCGCATGAGTTCCTCGGTCATGTAGTGGCCCGTTTCGGGGTTGTGCTCGTGGATATTCACGCCCTTGAGCTTAATGGGCTGGCCGTTGACAAAGAAGCACACGTATGGCATTCCTTTCTCGCTCTTTTCGCCGTTCTCCTTTATCTCGAAGCGGCGGAAACCGACATTGTAGGGAACCACCTCCGTAACCTCTCCCGCACCGTTTTTAAGCGTGATGAGAAGGCGGTAGAGGTTAGGAGCCTCGGATGTCCAGGTTGCCACATCCTTTACAGTGGCCGAGAATTTCACATCCTTTCCGGCCTGGGCCTTCCCTTCGCCTGAGGCCACGGTAGCGCCGTCGGGTGCCACAAGCTCGTAGGCCACGGTGGAATTGGAGGCATCCTCCACGTCCACATCGAGCCGGAACTCGCCGTTGCGGTAGGTGTCGTCGAGTGTCGACACCACATGGAAGTCGCTTATATGCGTATCAGGCTGCGAGAACAGGAACACGTCGCGCTCTATGCCGCTCATGCGCCAGAAATCCTGGCACTCGAGATAAGAGCCGGTGCTCCAGCGGAAAATCTTCAGCACGAGAGTATTCTCGCCCGGATGGATATACTTGTTGAGCTTGAACTCCGCGGTGTTCTTGGAATCCTCGTTATAGCCCACTTCCTTACCGTTCACATATACGTAGACACCCGATTTGGCGCCGTCTATGCTCAGGTACACATCGCGTCCGTCCCAGTCGGCCGGAACCTCGAACGTGCGGCGGTAAACGCCCACAGGATTGGCCTCGGGCAATTCCGGCGGACGCGGATTGCGGGGCTTGAACTCATACCCGTGGTTGGTGTAAATCGCCGTGCCGTAGCCCTGCACTTCCCAGTTGCCCGGTACTTTTATCTTTTTCCAGTCAGCTTTCGAATCCGGCTGCTCTATGCCTGCGGGGAGGTCTTTATAGCCGTCGACGTAGTAGAAATCCCACTCGCCGTTTAGCGACTTGCGATAAGGGCTATCCTCCATCCGCGCCTTGAGCGCCTGCTGGCGGCTGTCGAAGGAGGTGAACGCCGTGCGAGGTTTTTCTTTGTTTACTTGCACCGTCTGGATATCCTTCCAGTAAGGCAACTTTGCCGACGGTTCTGGCGAGGCCGCCATAAGGCTCCAGGCACCTGTGGCCAGAAGTATGGCTCCTGTCAATGTTCTTTTCATAAATATATCATTTTAAGTATTTGTTATCGGGTATGTTTATTTCAGGCCCTCGGCCTTGAGTATCGACTGCATCCGTGCCGAAGCGGCGTCGGTGTCCCCGGTGGCCTCGCGCAGGCGCAGCATCTCTTTCTTCATCTTGTCTATCACGTTCTGATAAGCCTTGTCGCCGTAGAGGTTATGATTCTCTTTCGGGTCGGCCTGTAGATCGTAGAATTCCCACGACGGCTCGGTGGGCGTAGCGTCCGATCCGGTCATCGTCAGCGGGTCGCCGTAGAGAAACATCAGCTTGTAGCGGTCGGTGCGCACGCCTATATGGGCCGGACGAATGTCGTGGTGCGTCCAGTAGCGGTAATAGATGCTCTTGCGCCAGTCGTCGGGTGTGTCGCCGCGCAGATTCGCCCTGAAGCTGCGGCCCTGCGAACCTTCGGGCGGCTCAACACCGGCATAGTCGGCCAGCGTGGCGGCGAAGTCCACATTCTGAATCAGGTCGGCATTGCGCTTTCCGGCCGGAATCTCGCGCGGATAGCGTATCACGAAAGGCATGCGTGCGGCCTCCTCGTAGAACATACGCTTGTCGAAAAAGCCGTGCTCGCCCAGAAAATAACCCTGGTCGGCCACATAGACCACAATGGTGTTGTCGGCAAGACCCATCTCGTCGAGCGCGTCGAGCAGACGGCCTATATTGTCGTCGACCGTGGCGGCGCAGCGCAGATAGTCGCGTATGAGTTTCTGGTAAATGGCCTTGCGCGCGGGCACCGGAGCCATACCCTTCACAGAGAAGGGCAGTTCGGGATAGCGGCACCACCACTTGTCGGGATCGGCCGAAGCCACCGCCCAGCGGCGCGCTATTTCTTCCAGAGGCTGCCCGCGGAAGGTGCGGCCGTTTGTCTCCGGTCCCTTGTCAAGCATATTCTCGGGTTCGGGGAACACCACGCCGTCGTAGAGATGGCGCATGCGCTCTGGAAAATCATACGGCTCATGCGTGGCCTTGAAATGACAGCACATCAGGAACGGCTCGCCGCTATCTTTGTTCTTCTTTATCCAGTCAATGGTCTTGTCGGTGACGATATCGGTGGAGAATCCGCGCACGCGCATGCCGTAATTGATATTGCCCGGCCACGGACGGTCGCTGTCCTGGAATGTCGGGTCGCGGTATTCTCCCTGGTCATGAAACACCGAATAATAGTCGAAGCCCTGCGGCTGCGAGCCGAGATGCCATTTGCCCACGAGCGCGGTGCGGTAGCCGGCGTTCCGCAGGGTCTTGGCTATGGTGGGCAGAGAGGTGTCGAGAGTGTCTGAAAGCGTGTACACGCCGTTGTTGTGGCTGTAGCGGCCTGTGAGTATCGTGGCGCGGCTCGGCGTGGATATGGAGTTGGTGCAGTAACAGTTGTCGAGCGTCACCCCCTCGCGGGCCAGGCGCTGGATATTGTCGGTGCGGGCATAATCGGCAAGATGTCCGCCGTAGATTCCCCACGTCTGCGAAGTGTGGTCGTCACTGAGTATAAACAGGATGTTGGGCCTGGCGTCGGGTTGCGAGGCCAGAGCCGCCACAGGAACTATTCCTGCCACGGCGGCAGCGAAACAAGGTGTTTTAAGCTTCATGGATTATCAGTTTAGCATGGTTACTTTTTCCCTATATGGCCGGAGTCTTTTCAGGCGCTCGGAATCATCATTCAAAATTAGCCATTTTTCTCCAAAAACCAATTTCCGGCCAGAGCTTTTTATTTGCACGGCAACGCACTATTGCTTACATTTGTGGAAGTCTAACCGTGATTTAAGTCAGCCGCGTTTTACAAAAGCCATGAGATACGTCACCTTGCCCGACAGCAAACCGCGCCTCCTGCCGTTCTATCTCACAATGGAGGAATACGTGGCGCGCCGGCTCCCCGACGGAACCGATGCGTTTTTCATGTGGCAGGTCGACCCGACGGTAATCTTTGGCCGCAACCAGGTGATGGACAATGAAGTCAACACCGGTTATTGCGCCTCCCGCGGCATCAACGTCTACCGCCGCCGCTCCGGCGGAGGCTGCGTCTACGCCGACCGCGACAACATAATGTTCTCCTACCTTACGTCCGACGCGGATGCCGTGACCACCACATTTTCCCGCTACACGTCGATGGTCGCAGACATGCTCCGCTCGCTCGGCCTCGATGCCTCCGACACCTCCCGCAACGACATCCTAATCGGTGGCCGCAAGGTCTCCGGCAACGCTTTCTACCATATTCCCGGCCGCAGCATAGTCCACGGCACGATGCTCTTCGACACCGACATGGCCAATATGATGGCCGCCATAACCCCATCGTCGGTGAAGCTCGACGCAAAAGGGGTAGACTCGGTGCGCAGCCGCATCACGGTGCTTTCGGAACATCTTCCCGCCATGGACATAGAGCAGTTCAAGGACTATGCGCGCCGCTATCTCTGCTCTGGCCCCGACATAGCGCTGACCCCTGACGACGTGCGCGCCATCGAGGAAGAATCGCGTCCCTACTACACCCGCGAATGGATCGACGGCCACCGCGCCGGACGCGCCGGAAAGGCCGTGAGAATAGACGGCGCGGGCGAGTTCCGTGTGGCCGTGGCCTGCGACGGCAGCGGACTGATAGAGCGCGTGGACCTTACAGGCGACTTCTTCATGACCGGCGACCTCGACTCCATGCTTCTCGACCGCCTCAGAGGTGTCAGACCCGAACCCGACGCTCTGCGCGAGGCCCTCGCCGGAACCGACCCCTCGCAGACCATCCCCGGCCTCACCGCCGAGGCTCTCATAAAACTGATATGCCATCCGTAACCCCAGACAACTACATAAACTCATAATACCATGCAACAGAATAAACGTACTTGCCTCTATCCGCGCCACGAAGCCATGGGCGCCCTCATCAGCCCCTTCGGCGGATTCGATATGCCCATACAGTACACCGACATCATCTCCGAGCACCAGGCCGTGCGCCAGGCGTGCGGTATGTTCGACGTAAGCCACATGGGCGAATTCCGTGTCACCGGAAAGGATGCCACCGCATTCGTGAACCACATTTTCACCAACGACATGACCCAGGCCGCCGACGGCCAGATTCTCTACGGCATGATGCTCAACCCCTCCGGCGGTGTGGTGGACGACCTGCTTGTCTACCGCTACAACCCCGAGCACTATCTGCTGGTGGTCAATGCCTCAAACATCGACAAGGACTGGGAGTGGGTCACCGGCAATTCCGGTAAGTTCGACGTCGACATCCAGAATCTCAGCGACGAGACCGGCGAACTCGCCATCCAGGGCCCCGAGGCCGAAAAGGCGATGGTGGATGTACTCGGAATCCCGTGCGCCGACCTGACTTTCTACACCTTCGGCGAATACACCTTCAACGGCGCTCCGGTTCTGGTGTCGCGCACAGGCTACACCGGCGAGGACGGATTTGAAATCTACGCCTCCCACGAAATTACCGTGCAGATCTGGGACACCCTTCTGAAAAACAAGGCCGCGCTGCCCTGCGGACTCGGATGCCGCGACACTCTGCGCTTTGAAGTGGGCCTCCCCCTCTACGGCGACGAGCTTTCCGACGATATCACCCCGCTCGAAGCCGGGCTTGGTATCTTCGTGAAATTCGACAAGCCTGAATTCATAGGCCGCGAAGCCCTTCTGCGCCAGAAAGAGGAAGGACTGAAACGCCGCATAGTGGGCCTGGAGCTGCTCGACCGCAACATTGCCCGCCACGGCTACGAGGTGCTCTCGCCTGAAGGCGAGGTGATAGGCCACATTACCACCGGCTACCGCGGCATCTCCACCGACCGCTCCATCGCCATGGCCCTCATCGACGCCCGCTACGCCGCCAAGGACACCGAGGTAAAGGTGCGCATCCGCCGCAAGGAAATCCCGGCCCGCGTGGTCGCCAAAAAATTCTACAAGAAAAGCTACAAGAAATAATCATCTAAAAATATACAAGTTATGAGCAAGATTTATTATTCCAAGACACATGAATACGCAAAGGTTGACGGCAATGTGGCCGTAATCGGCATTTCTGACTACGCACAGCATGCGCTGGGCAACGTGGTGTTCGTCGACATGCCCGAGCAGGGCGAGGACGTGACCGCCGGTGAGGACTTCGGCGCTGTTGAAAGCGTGAAGGCTGCCAGCGACCTTATCGCTCCCGTGAGCGGTGCCGTACTGGAGTCCAACGAAGTGCTTCTCGACAATCCACGCCTTGTGAACCAGAGTCCGCTTGCCGACGGCTGGATCATCAAGGTCGAGATGACCGACCCCGCCGAACTCGACAACCTTATGGATGAGGCCGCATACGCCGAATTCTGCAAACAGGAATCGCACTGATACCACCCAGCATCCTCACCCATGCAACACCGTTATTTCCCCCACACCGAGGCCGACATAAAGGCGATGCTGCAACGCTGCGGCGTCGGCTCGCTCGACGACCTCTATGCCGACGTGCCCGAAGAGCTCCGTTTCCACGGCGACTATCAGGTGCCCTCGCAGATGAGCGAGAAAGAGGTGCGTGATTTCTTCGACGGTCTGGGCCGACGCAACAAGCAGCTCGTGTGCTTCGCCGGCGCCGGATATTACGACCACTACGCACCTTCGGTAATCAACACCATCCTATCCCGCTCCGAGTTTCTCACTGCCTATACCCCCTATCAGCCCGAAATCTCGCAGGGCACGCTCCAGTATATCTTCGAATACCAGACCATGATGTGCGAGATGACCGGCATGGACGTAAGCAACGCCTCGATGTACGACGGCACCACCGCCACCGCCGAGGCCATGCTGATGTGTGTGGCCGCTGCCCGCAAGCGCAACCGCGTGCTCGTTAGCTCCACGCTCAATCCCGCCGTGCGCCGCGTGATTGAGACCTACGCCCACTATCACGGCGTGGTCATCGACGAGATTCCCAATCATGGCGGAGTGGCCTCGCGCGACGCTCTTGCCGACATGCTCGCCAAAGGCGACGTGGCCGGTGTCATAGCCTCCACCCCCAACTTCTACGGCATCCTCGAGGACCTTTCCGGCTGGGCCGACCTCTGCCATCAGGCAAAGGCCCTCTTCGTGATCCACACCGTTCCGGCCGACCTCGCCGTCATCAAGACTCCTGGCGAATGGGGCGCCGACATAGCCGTGGGCGACGGCCAGTCGCTCGGCATGCCGCTGAGCTACGGAGGCCCCTATCTTGGCTTCATCTGCTGCACGAAGGCTCTTATGCGCAAGCTCCCCGGCCGAATTGTAGGTGCAACCACCGACGACGCCGGACAGCGCACATTCGTGCTCACGCTCCAGGCGCGCGAGCAGCACATACGCCGCGACAAAGCCACATCCAACATCTGCTCCAACCAGGGACTCATGGCGCTCTACGCCGCCGTCTACATGGCCACACTCGGTCCCAAAGGCCTGAGGGAAGTGGCCGAGAAAGGCTACCACGGCGCCCACTATCTCGCCGACCGCCTGCAGGCCACCGGCAAGATGCGCCTCGCGTTCCCGGAGGATCCATTCCTCAACGAGTTTGTGATGCACTGCGATTTCGATATCGACGAGTTTATTGCCCGCTGCGTGGCCGCCGGCATTCTTCCCGGCGTGAAAATCGCGCCGGACCGCATGCTCATCGCCGTCACCGAAATGCAGTCGCGCTCCCAGATGGACGAGCTTGTGAAAATCGTAGAGTCAATGTAATTCCGAAGCGCTATGAACAGAAAACTATACTCCAAGCTTATATTCGAGCTCTCGCGTCCCGGACGCCGGGCCTACAGCCTGCCGCGCACCGATGTGCCCGAAACCGCCGCCGCACTTCCCGACGTGCTCCTGCGCGGCTCCGAACCGGCTCTTCCCGAGGTAGACGAACCGTCGCTGGTAAGACATTACGTCAACATGTCGACCAACAATTTCGGCGTTGACAACGGTTTCTACCCCCTGGGCTCCTGTACCATGAAGTACAATCCCAAAATCAACGAGGAGATGGCCGCCCACCCCGCCATGGCAGGTCTGCACCCCTATCAGCCCGCGGAGACGGCGCAGGGTGCCCTTGAGGCCTATTTCACCCTCCAGCAGCTCCTGGCCGAGATTGGCGGCATGAGCGAATTCACCCTCAACCCGTTTGCCGGCGCCCACGGCGAGCTCACCGGCCTGATGGTGATACGCGCATACCACGAGAGCCGCGGCGACACAAAGCGCACAAAAGTGATAGTTCCCGACTCGGCCCATGGCACCAACCCCGCCAGCGCCGCCGTGGCCGGACTGAAAGTGGTGGAAGTGAAATCGCACCCCGACGGTACCATAGACATCGACGCCCTGCGCCCGCTGCTCACCGACGAGGTGGCCGCAGTGATGATGACCAACCCCAACACCACCGGCATTTTCGAGCACGGCATTCCCGAAATAGCCCGCATGGTCCACGAGGCCGGCGCGCTGCTCTATTACGACGGCGCCAACCTCAACCCGCTTCTGGGCGTTGCCCGTCCCGGCGACATGGGATTCGACGTGATGCACATAAACCTTCACAAGACATTCTCCACGCCCCACGGCGGCGGAGGTCCCGGCAGCGGCCCGGTGGGTGTGCGCAAGGGTCTGGAGCAGTTCCTCCCCTCGCCCCGCGTGGTGCGCCGTCCCGACGGCACTTTTGCCCTCGACGCGCCGAACACCGCCCTCGGCTCCGTATCGGCCACGCTCGGCAACTTCTCCGTACAACTGCGCGCCCTCTCCTACATCCTCTCCCTGGGCAACGAGGGTCTGAAACTCGCAGGTCCGCTGGCAACTCTCAACGCCAACTATATCAAGGAATCGCTGCGCAACCTCTACAAGCTGCCCATAGACCGCGTGTGCAAGCACGAATTCGTGTTCGACGGCCTCGCCGACAAATCCACCGGCGTCACCACCCTCCATGTGGCAAAACGGCTGCTCGACCACGGCTTCCACGCTCCCACCATCTACTTCCCGCTGCTCTTCCACGAGTCGCTCATGATCGAGCCTACAGAGACCGAAAGCCTCGAGACTCTCGACGAGTTCATAGCGGTGATGCGTGAGATTGCGCGCGAGGCTGCCGAAGAGCCTGAAAAGGTGATAAACGCCCCGCACCACACCCCGGTGCGTCACCCCGACGACACCCAGGCCGCGCTCGAACCCAAAGTGAAATACTCCGATCTTACCGCAAAGTGAAACAGTTCGACCTCATAATCATCGGCTCCGGTCCGGGCGGCTACACCACGGCCGCCCTGGCCGCAAGCCTTGGTGCGAATGTGGCTGTGGTGGAACGCGACATCCTCGGCGGCACATGCCTCAACCGGGGCTGCATCCCCACCAAATGCCTCGCCGCTACCGCCGAGGCCATGCTCTCGGCCTCGCGTTTCGCCGCTCTTGGCGTTGATGTCGCAGGGGTGACGCTCGACTATCCCCGCGCCGCCGCCCGCAAGGACTCCGTGGTGGCCTCGCTCCGCGAAGCCGTGGAGGGTGTGCTCTCCGGCGTGACCGTGATAAAGGGAGAGGCCCGGTTTACGGATGCCCATACCCTTGAAGTGGGTTCAGAAACGCTCACCGCGCCGAAAATCATCGTGGCCACCGGCTCCCGTCCGGCCACACTTCCCATTCCGGGTGCAGAACTGGCCGTGGACAGTGATTTCATGCTTGCCGCCACCGAACTTCCTTCCTCAGCCGTGATAATCGGCGGAGGCGTGATAGGCCTTGAATTCGCTTCCATACTCAACGCATGCGGATGCGGCGTGACCGTGCTCGAATATGCGCCGGAAATTCTTCCCGGCTTCGACGCCG
This sequence comes from Paramuribaculum sp., assembly GCA_009775605.1. Taxonomy (GTDB): domain Bacteria; phylum Bacteroidota; class Bacteroidia; order Bacteroidales; family Muribaculaceae; genus Paramuribaculum. Next base: position 13,839 of record VSPV01000014.1, on the reverse strand, counting down.
ACCTGTCGAAACGCCTGCGCATGAGCCTCAAGCGCCGCGGTGTGTCAATCCAGACCTCCGCAGCCGTCACCGCCATTGCCGACAGCGGCGAAGAACGCACCGTAAGCTACACCTTCAAAGGAAAGGAAAAGACCACCGAAGCCCAGAGCGTGATTATGGCTGTGGGCCGCCGTCCCGTTCTCCCTCCCGGCCTCATGGAACTCAACCCTGAAACGGAGCGGGGCTTCCTGAAGGTCGACAAGCTGAAAATGCAGACCTCGATTCCCGGCGTGTACGCCGTGGGCGATGTCAACGGTCTGTGCATGCTCGCCCATGCCGCCGAAGCGCAGGGACGCGTGGCACTTGGACTCGCCTCGAAGCTCTCCACCGTGCCTGCGGCCGTGTTCACCGTGCCGGAATGCGCCTCAGTGGGTCTTACGGAGCAGCAGTGCGCCGAGCTGCAGATGGACTACAAGACCGGCACCGCCATATACCGTTCATCGGGCAAAGCGCTCGCCATGGACGAGCCCGACGGAATGGTGAAAGTGATCGTGGGCCAGCGCGGCAAGCTTCTCGGCTGCCATATATGCGGCGCCCACGCTTCCGATCTCATTCAGGAAATGAGTGTGGCAATAGCCAACAGCCTTACCGCCACCGATATCGTCACCACCATCCATCCCCATCCCACCCTGAGCGAACTTCTGGTAAGTGCCCTCCATAGCGCCCTCAAAGGCTAACCCCACCGGCGACAATAAACTTTCAGCCGCCTTCCCGCTCAGCGGGAGGGCGGCTGTTTTTCAGGCTCCGCTAAAGCAGCTAAGATAGCTACTTTAGCTAAATTAGCTACCTTAGCTAAAAAAATCCACCCCCTTTAAAAGGGCGTGAGAGCCATGTCTCGCGACATAGCCCTCACTAACATGTTGTAAAGTGTATACAGGGATGTGATTAGTTGAATTAGTGTTTCCTGGTTTTATACAGATGAGTTTCTTAAACGGCACAAATATAAAACTTAACCTTGAATTTTCAAAAAAAATTAAGATAATTTTTTAACAATCTAAAATTCCTTGAAAATCTGATTATTAATAATTATCCAAACTAGAGGCAATAACGACCCAAAAACGTATTTTTATCAACAAAAATTACTTTTCAGAATTTTTCTAAAAATAAATTGTTAACGGCCGATTCGCCATATGTGTTAACGGCGCTTAAACGCTTTTTTAATAACAAATCAATGGTTAATCGACTGCATTTCCACCAGGCGGCTGTAGAAACCGTTCAGAGCCAGAAGCTCATCGTGCGTTCCGCGCTCCACTATGCGTCCCTCGTGCATCACGCATATCTGCGTGGCGTTCTGGATGGTTGAAAGCCGGTGGGCAATCACAAGCGTGGTGCGGTCCTTCATCAGGCGTTCGAGCGCCTGATGCACCAGCAGCTCGCTCTCGCTGTCAAGAGCCGACGTGGCCTCGTCGAGAATCAGAATGGGAGGATTCTTGAGAATGGCGCGCGCTATGGAGATACGCTGCCGCTGGCCGCCTGAGAGCCGGCAGCCACGGTCGCCTATGTTGGTCTGATAGCCCTCCTCCGATGCCATTATGAAGTCGTGGGCGTTGGCTATGCGCGCGGCCTGCTCAACCTGCTCCTGCGTGGCGTGGTCAACTCCGAAGGTTATGTTGTTGTAGAACGTGTCGTTGAAAAGTATCGCCTCCTGATTCACATTGCCCATGAGCGAACGCAGGTCGTGCACACGCATGTCGCGCACATCCACGCCGTCAATCGTTATGCTGCCGCCGTCCACATCGTAGAAGCGCGGAAGCAGGTCGGCCAGCGTAGACTTGCCGCTGCCGCTCGCTCCCACCAGCGCCACGGTCTCTCCGGGAGCTATGGTGAAGCTTACATTGCGCGCCACGGGAGTCTCCTTGTCGTAGGAGAAGGTAACGTCGTGATAACGCACCTCGCCCTTGAACTCTGTTATCTCGCGGGGATGAGCCGGATCGGTGATGGGATTCTCGGCACCGAGTATGCGGTCCACTCGCTCCATCGAGGCAAGACCCTTCTGGATGGAGTACATGGCTTTCGACAGGTCCTTGGCCGGGTTTATTATGGAGTAGAACACCACCATATAATAGATGAAGTCGGAGGCGTCGAGCGTGGAGCCGCCCGAAAGTATCAGCGAGCCGCCGAACCACAGCACTATGGCTATGGTGAGCGTGCCCAGAAACTCGCTCATTGGATGAGCCAGGGCCTGGCGTCGGGCCACACGGTTGCTCAGCACAAAGAATCGCTGCGTTCCCGCATGGAAGCGGTTCTCGACCTTGCGCTCGGCGGTGAATGCCTTGATGATGCGGAGACCGCCCAGGGTCTCCTCGATATAGCTCATTATCACGCCCCACTGCTGCTGGCCCTCTAACGATGTGCGTTTCAGTCGCTTGCCGATGCGCCCCATGGCGAATCCGGCCACCGGAAGCAGTATGAGCACAAACAGCGTAAGCTTCCAGCTGATAATGATCATGGTGGCGAGATACACTATTATAAGCACGGGATTCTTGAAAAGCATGTCGAGCGAGGCCATGATGGAATTCTCGATCTCGGCCACGTCGCCGCTCATGCGGGCCATCACGTCGCCCTTGCGCTCGGTGGTGAAGAACGATATGGGAAGCGACACTATCTTGTCGTAAAGCACATTGCGTATGTCGCGCACTATGCCCGAGCGCATCGGCACTATGAAGTAGCTGCTCAGGAACGTGGTGCCGGTTTTCAGCGCCGTCATCACCACGAGAGTGGCGGCAAGGAGCGCCAGTGTGGTCGACGGGCCCCATAGCGCAATGGCCTCCTGCGTGTAATAATAGAAATTGTTCAGCAGCGCGTCGGTGAAATTATGACGCCCTATCTCCATGTATTCGTAAGTTCCGGTGTCCACTCTGAAGAGCATTCTCAGAATAGGCATTATGACCGCAAAAGAGAATATGGTGAGGAACGCAGCCAGAAAATTGAAAAGGATGCTGAGGAAGAGATATTTTTTATAAGGAGGAACGAATCTCCTGAGAATTTTCCAAAGGTCGCCCATGAAATCGTTAGAATGATGATGGTTCAGACTGCAAAAGTAGTAATTTTAACCGACACAAAGACAATATGCAGAACTTCCACTGTTAAAGCTACCGTTAAATTTACTAACTTTGAAGCATTAATTTCGACATCCGTTTATGCTATGAAATATTTTATTTCGGCAGGAGAAGCTTCGGGCGACCTTCACGGAGCCATGCTCATAGAGGAGCTGCGCAGGCACGACCGCGACGCCTCCTTCGCCTTCCTCGGCGGCGACGCCATGTCGGCCGCCACAGGCCAGGAGCCGGTGATCGACTACCGCCGCATGGCCTTCATGGGATTCAGCGAGGTGCTGCGCAATCTCCGCGTGATCATGAGCAACTTCAGCCAGGCGCGCAAGGCCATAGACAGCTCGCGGCCCGACGCCCTCATTCTCATAGACTATCCCAGCTTCAACCTGCGGCTGGCAGCCTACGCCCGTCGCCGAGGTATTCCGGTATATTACTTCATTCTTCCGAAGGTATGGGCGTGGAAGGAATTCCGCGTGCGCAAGCTGCGCCGCTACGCCACCCGTCTGCTCTCCATCCTTCCCTTCGAGCAGGGCTGGTTTGCCATGCGCGGAATCCGTGTGGACTATGTGGGCAACCCATCGGTAGAGGAAATGAACCGACGCATTTCCATGGCCCCTGACGCCGTGGAGTTCCGCCGCCAGCACCGTCTCCCCTCCCGGGCTCTTCTGGCCATCGTCCCCGGAAGCCGCTACGGAGAGATACGCAACAATCTTCCGGTGATGGATGCCGTGGCCCACATGCACCCCGACATGCAGCCCGTAGTGGCCGTGGCCCCGGGCATTGACCGGGAGTTTTACAGGAGCCTGACAAACCTTCCGCTGATAGAAGGCGCCACCTTCGACCTCATGCTCCACAGCGACGCCGCCCTTGTAACCTCCGGCACGGCCACACTCGAATGCGCCCTGGCCGGGACGCCTCAGGTGGCCTGCTACCGCGCCAACGGGTCGCGGCTGAGCTACAATATTATGAAGCACTTCATAAAATGTCCCTATGTCACTCTTCCGAACCTTATCGTAGGTCGGGAGGTTATACCGGAAATGCTGCTTCATCACTGCACCCCGGAAGAAGTGGACAGCCACCTGCGCAAGATAATCTTCGACGCGCCCGGACGCGCCCTGCAGCTTGAGGGATATTCCCGGATGCGCCAGCTTCTGGGGACAAGCCATGCCGCAGCGACTGCCGCAGCCATCATAACCAGCGATCTCATGAGCTCTAAAAACGAACGACAATGATAATCACCACTCCGGCCGTAATCAGACGGCTCAAACCCATAATAGAGAACATAAGCGATGACGCCCCTGTGAGAGTGCTTTTCGTGTGTCTGGGCAACATCTGCCGCAGCCCCGCCGCCGAAGCCATAATGCTCGAGACCCTCAGCGAGCACAATGCCGCCGAGGGCTGGAAGGTCGACTCTGCCGGCACCGGAAACTACCACATAGGCCAGCTGGCCGACCCGCGCATGCGCGCCCACGCCCGGCGCCGCGGCCTCGAGCTCACCCACCGCTGCCGCCAGATACGCGAGCATGACTTCGAGGATTTCGACATAATAATAGGCATGGACGACAACAATGTGCGCAATCTCCGCAGCCTCGCGCCCACGGTCGACGACGAGGAACGCGTAATGGCCATGGCCGACTTCTTCGGCTCCCATTCGCGCTACGACCATGTGCCCGACCCCTATTACGAAGGGGCCGAAGGCTTCGAGCTCGTGCTCGACCAGCTTGCCGACGCCACCCTCAATCTCTACGACACCGTCACCTCTCTCCGCCACCCCGAAGAAGCCTGAGCCCCCGCCTCACTTTTTGGCCCCATTTTTGTTATAGCTTTAGTAACTACATAAAATCTTAAATACAGAACAATATGGAAACAATTCAACCCGGAAAATACGTGGAACTCGGCTACGACCTCTACGAAGTTACTCCTGACGGCGACAAGCTCGTTCACCAGACCTCGGCCGACGACCCCGAAAAGATAGTGTTTGGCGTTACCCCCGGCGTGATCGTGCCGCTGGAGCACGCAATCGACGGCCTCAAGCCCGGTGATTCTTTCGACGTGAAAGTGTCGGCCGACGAGGCTTTCGGTCCCCACGACCCCGAGCAGGTGGCCACGCTGCCCCGCGACATTTTTGAAGTAGACGGCAAATTCGACCCCGAAGTCATCAAGAAAGGCGCCGTGCTCCCGATGATGACACAGGACGGCTTCCGCATCAACGGCGTGGTTGTCGACGTTACCGACACCGACGTTGTGATGGACTTCAACCATCCTCTGGCAGGCAAGGACGTGCGTTTCAAAGGCAAGATCACCGTTGTACGCGACGCTACTCCCGAAGAGCTCAAGCCCCAGTCGGGTTGCGGCTGCGGCGAAGGCTGCGGTTGCGGCGACTCCTGCGACTGCTCCGGTGAAAGCAAATGCTCCGACGGCTGCGGCTGCAACTGATACCGTCCCGCCATCCACCCCATAATAAACAGCGATGTGCCACCCATCCGGTCGGCACATCGCTGTTTATTATTTTATGTATCTATCTGGACATAATTTCAGCAATGAAAAAGGCAACGAACCCTAACACCACCAATCCCAGACCCACTTTTCTGAACTCAAGAAAATAGTATCGGCGCACATCGGGGGCCTCAAACCTTCTGTCGCCCTTCATTGCCCGCCAACTGATATATATTAGCCCCAGCTTAGGCAGCACAGCACCGGCCACCGCGAGAGAAAAGCCCAGATAAACCAATCCATCCATATCATAGCATTTAAGTCGATTACTACCCACATTCGGTCCGGCATATCGCTGTTTCTATTTAAATGACTTTATCTTTTCGGGGAAACGCTTACCAGTTCATGAGAATAAAACCAATAATGACCAACACCCAACGCACCATTTTGAGATATCTAATATAACTTTGACGGGTAGCCGAATAGATATTATCATCATCTTTCATCGCTCGCCACGAAAAATAGGCTCGCGCAAGCCACGGCAGTATAAAACCAAGTGCAACCACCGTCAGTCCTATGTAAGGCATCTTATCCATACCGAAGATTTGATTTTCACATTTCAATCATACTTACCATCTAAACAATATCCCTTTAATCACAGTTCATAACACTTAACCAATTCCCATCATCAAAAAAGATTTAAGCTCTGCGTTATTCTGCCGTTCCCGCGTAGTTCTGCGTTCCTCCCCAACCCGCCAACAAGCGCGAAAGGGCCCCGGGACTTTGAGGTGTGCGATAAGTTCGCTAATTTTACACACCATATCAGATTACAAGATTAGAAACGTTCGCTCCCCGCCCACTACCGCGGCTGGGCGTTCGGCCATGACCTGTATCAGTAATCCGTCAAACCGTTTCAACCATTATCATATTCATTCCATGAAACATCTCAGAACCATACCGCTTACAGCAGCCGTTTCGGCACTGGTTCCCGGCACAATGCTTGCCGCCCGACCTGACAAGGCGCCTGAACCCGCCGAAAATCCCGACCACATAAACTTCGTGCTCATAAACCTTGACGATGCCGGACTGGGAGACTTCTCCTATACCGGTGCCGTCAACTACAAGACTCCCAATATTGACCGTCTGGCCGGAGAAGGCATGCGGTTCACCAACTTCTATGCCGTGCAGCCCATCAGCGGCGCCTCGCGCGCCGGACTGCTCACCGGCTGTTACCCCAACCGCATCGGCTTTGCCCACGCGCCCAGCCCCGGTTGCCCCTACGGCATAAACGACTCCGAGGAAACTATCGCGGAAGTGCTGAAAAAGCGCGACTACGCCACGGCCATATTCGGCAAATGGCACCTTGGCGACGCCGAGAAATTCCTGCCGCTGCAACACGGCTTCGACCGCTGGTACGGACTTCCCTACTCCAACGACATGTGGCCCTTCCACCCTCAGTGGGACTTCCCCGACCTTCCCACCTACGAAGGCAACACCGTGCTTGGCTACAACCTCGACCAGTCGCCCCTCACCACCGAATATACACGCCGGAGCGTCGAATTCATCCGCGAGAACAAAGACCGTCCGTTCTTCCTCTATCTCGCCCACTCCATGCCGCATGTGCCGCTTGCCGTCTCCGACAAGTTCAAAGGCAAGAGCGGCCAGGGACTGTATGGCGACGTGATGATGGAACTTGACTGGAGCGTAGGCGAAGTGATGCAGACTCTCGAGGAGCTGGGCCTCGACCGCAACACCCTGGTGATATTCACCTCCGACAACGGTCCGTGGATAGCCTACGGCAACCATGCCGGCTCCACCGCCGGACTGCGCGAGGCCAAGGCAACCACATTCAACGGCGGACTGCGCGTGCCCTTCATCGCTTACTGGAAAGGCCGCATTCCCGAAGGCACCGTGTGCAACAGCCTGGCATCCAACATCGACATTCTCCCCACATTCGCCTCGCTTGCCGGCGCCCCGCTGCCCGACCATAAGATAGACGGCCTGAGCATGGTTCCCATGCTTGAAAACCCCGACACCGACCCGGTGCGCGCCGAACTCGCCCTCTATTATCAGGACAACAGCCTCGAGGCCATAACCGACGGCACCTATAAACTCATCTTCCCCCACCCCTATCTGGGCTACGGCATGCCCGGCAACGACGGAAAGCCCGGAAAGATGGTCAACCTCAAGGTAGAAGAATGTGAGCTTTACGACATGCGGCGCGATCCCGGCGAACGCTACAACATCATTTCGCAGCAACCCGAAGTGGCCAAGCGCCTGAACGAGGCCGCCGACCGCTACCGCCGCGATCTGGGCGACGACCTCACCGGCCACGAGGGCAACGGACGCCGCAAGCCCGGCTACAGATAACTTTAGAGCTTGTTGCATAATATTTTGCTCAATATCAAATTTTTTGAGTAATTTCGCCCCATAATTCATACAACTATTATTTTCAACTTTGCATCCAATCAGATTATCATGGCTAAAGCATTGTTAAGCACCGACTTCCACTTCCCCGGTCAGACCGGAGTGTATCACGGCAAAGTACGCGACGTCTATTCCATAGGCGAAGACCTTCTGGTGATGGTCGCCACAGACCGCATCTCGGCCTTCGACGTCGTGCTCCCCGAAGGCATCCCCTACAAAGGTCAGGTGCTGAACGAAATAGCCACATACTTCCTCGACTCCACCGCCGACATCGTGCCCAACTGGAAACTCGCCACTCCCGACCCCATGGTGGCCGTCGGAATCCGCTGCGAGGGCTTCCGCGTGGAAATGATTATCCGCGGATATCTCACCGGAAGCGCATGGCGCGAATACCAGGCCGGCTGCCGCGAGCTCTGCGGCGTGAAGCTCCCCGACGGAATGCGTGAGAACGAACGCTTCCCCGAGCCCATCATCACCCCCACCACCAAGGCCGAGGCCGGCCACGACGAGAACATCTCCAAAGAAGAGATAATCGCCCAGGGCATAATGAGCGCCGCCGACTACGAAGTGGTGGAACGCTACACCCGCGCCCTCTTCGAACGCGGCACCAAGATGGCCGCTGAAAAGGGTCTGATTCTCGTGGACACGAAATATGAGTTCGGCAAGCACAACGACAAAATCTATCTCATCGACGAGATCCACACCCCCGACTCATCACGCTATTTCTACGCCGACGGCTACGAGGAGCGCTTCCGCAAAGGCGAGCCCCAGCGCCAGCTCTCCAAGGAATTCGTGCGCCAGTGGCTCATCGAGAACGGATTCATGGGCAAGCCCGGCCAGAAAGTGCCCGAGATGACTCCCGAGTTCATCGCCACAGTTACCGACCGCTACATCGAGCTTTACGAGCACGTTACAGGACGTCCCTTCGTGAAGGCCGACGAGTCAAACCTCAAAGACCGCATAGCCGTAAACGTTCTGGACTGCCTCCAGAACATACAGCTCTGAGACGCCGCATGCACGCCGACTGCGAAAACATAAACCCCTACGGCGACTCCGACAACCGCGGAAAATCACAGCAGGTGGAGGCGATGTTCGACAACATCGCCCCCGCCTACGATTTCATGAACCGCGCCATGACCATGGGCATCGACCGCCTCTGGCGCCGCAAGGCCATAAGCCTCATCGCCCCCGACAGGCCGCAGCGTATCCTCGACGTGGCGACCGGCACCGCCGACCTCGCTCTGGAGCTGCACCGCCGCCTGCGCCCCGCGCGCGGAATCACGGGAGTGGATCTTTCCGAGGGCATGATTGAGGTGGGACGACGCAAAATCGCCGCTGCCGGAGCCTCCCACGCCATTGAGCTTCGCGTGGCCGACTGTCTGGCCCTTCCATTTGCCGACGGCGAGATGGACTGCGTAACGGCCGCTTTCGGAGTGCGCAACTTCGCCGACCTCTCGGCCGGCTACCGCGAGATGGCCCGCGTTACCCGCAAAGGGGGCAGGCTGTGCGTCATAGAGCTGTCAACCCCACGCGGACGCCTCACCGCGCCGCTCTACCGCTTCTATACGCGCTGCATCATCCCCGCCGTGGGGCGTCTGGTGAGCCGCGACTCACGCGCCTATTCCTATCTGCCCGAAAGCATAGCCGCCGTCCCGCAGGGCGCCGACATGTGCCGCCTCATAGAGCAGTCGGGCTGGACCAACGCACGCGCACTCCCCCTCACATTCGGAGTCTGCACCATTTACACAGCAACCAAGTAATTATCACAATGTATAAACATCTATTCATGGCATTAGCCACAGCAGCAACGCTGGCAGGCATCACCGCCTGCACCGGCTCACGCGCCGAGCACCTCAAGAGCCTCGACGCATCGCTTGTCAACGACAGCATCCCCGCCGGAACCGACTTCTACGAACACGTGACCGAGAAATGGCAGAAAGCCCATCCTCTCACAGCCGAATACTCACGCTACGGCCAGTTCAACGTACTTAACGACTCATCGGAAAACCGTGTGAAGGAAATCATCACCGGTCTCGCCGCCACCAACCCCGAACCCGGCACCGTGGCATTCAAGGTATCGACCATCTACAACCAGGCCATGGACTCCACACGCCGCAACAACGACGGCGCCGCCCCCATCCAGGCCGACCTCCAGAAAATCGAGAACACCCCCCACGAGGGCATGACCGACCTCTTCCTCTGGCTCCAGACCTATTACTGCAGCCCGTTCATGGGAGCAGGCCCCATGGAGAACATGGTCAACTCAAATGAATATGCCATGTACCTCGGCGGAGGAAGCATGGGCCTCGGCGACCGCGACTACTACCTCAAGGACGACCAGCGCAACACCGAAGTGCGCGAGGCCTACAAGAAGCTCATCACCGACCAGCTTCAGAACGCCGGCTTCAGCGCCGACACCGCCGCACGCATCATGAACACCGTGATGAAAATAGAGACCGCCATGGCTCAGGACGCAAAGACCCGCGAGGAAAGCCGCAACATCCAGGCCATGTACAACCCCCGCACTTTCGAGACCCTCAAAAAGGACTATCCCGCAGTGCCCTGGGACCGTTTCTTCGTAGAGACAATGGACATAAAGACTCCCATCGACACCGTGATTGTGACCGACCCCAAGAGCATGGCGCGCGCCAACACCCTCATGCAGTCGCTCTCCGACCGCGAGCTCAAGGACTACTATCTGTGGAAATATGTGGCCGGTGCGGCTCCCTACCTCTCCGACGACTTCACCAACGCCTCGTTTGAGTTCAACAAGGTGATGAGCGGCGTGCAGGAGCAGCGTCCCCGCTGGAAACGCGCCCTCGGAGCCACCGAAAGCGCCATGGGCGAGGCCGTGGGCCAGCTTTATGTCGAGAAATACTTCCCCGAATCGTCGAAGAAATACATGCTGGGCCTCGTCGAGAATCTCCGCACCGCACTCGGCCAGCACATCGACTCCCTCACATGGATGAGCGACACAACCAAAGCGCGCGCCCACGAGAAACTCGATGCCTTCACCGTGAAAATCGGCTATCCCGACAAGTGGAAAGACTACACCACAATGAACATCGACCCCGAAAAGAGCTACTACGAGAACATGCACGAGGTTTCTATGTGGCACACCCGCGACCAGCTCTCGAAATGGGGCAAGCCCGTTGACCGCACCGAGTGGAGCATGACTCCGCAGACCGTCAACGCCTACTACAACCCCATGGCAAACGAAATCGTGTTCCCCGCCGCAATCCTCCAGGCTCCTTTCTTTGACCCCGAAAGCTCCGACGCAGAGAACTATGGCGGCATAGGCGTGGTAATCGGCCACGAAATGACCCACGGATTCGACGACCAGGGCCGTCACTTCGACGCTAAAGGCAACATGGCCGACTGGTGGACACCCCAGGATGCCGAGGCATTCAAGGCTCTTACCGACAAACTCGTGGAGCAGTTCAACCAGGTTGAGGTTCTTCCCGGACTTAACGCCAACGGCGCCTACACCCTCGGTGAGAACATCGCCGACCAGGGTGGTCTGCGCGTGGCAATGACCGCATTCCTCAACTCACAGAAAGAAAAAGGCGTCGACGTTGCCACCGCCACTATCGACGGCCTCACACCCTTCCAGGTGTTCTACATGAACTACGCCAACCTCTGGGCCCAGAATATCCGCGAGGCCGAGATGCGCTCCCTCACCCAGGGCGACGTCCACTCACTCGGCAAAAACCGCGTGAACGTGACGCTGCGCAACCTCCAGCCCTTCTTCGAGGCATTCAACATCACCGAAGGCCAGCCCATGTTCCGTCCCGAATCGGAACGCGTCATAATCTGGTAAGGTCAGCCGGAAAAATATCCACAGAATCGGAGCGACGGATTTCCGCCGCTCCGATTTTTTTTCTAACTTTGAAAATCATGAACCCGTAAAAAATCATGAACACGCTCAAGATACATCCCACGTCGATTGACGCCCGCGTGCTTTCACGGGCTGTCGACGCAATGCGCGACGACGGACTGGTGATTTACCCCACCGACACTCTCTATGCCATAGGCTGCGACGCCACATCGCGCAAGGCCACCGAAGCCCTATGCCGTATAAAAGGCCTCAACCCGCAGAAAAACGCACTGGCCGTGGTGTGCCACGATTTCTCCCAGGCAAGCGAGTTCGCCCGCATCGACAACCGTGCCTTCGCCATCATGCGCCGCTACCTTCCCGGCCCGTTCACCTTCATCCTCCCCTCATCGCCCTCCATGCCGAAGATTTTCAAAGGGCGCAAGCAGGTTGGCATCCGCATTCCCGACAACGACGTGGCCCGCGAGCTCGCGCGCGCACTGGGCACTCCGCTGCTCACCACCTCTCTCCCCTCCGACGGTCTCGAGCCCGAGGAAATCACTGAGCCGGGGGAAATCGAGCTTCGCGCGGAAGCAATGGGAGTGGACATGCTCATTGACGCCGGCTCCGGCTCCGCAACTCCATCAGCCGTGATAGACCTCACCGACTCCTCCGCGCCCGTAGTGCTCCGCGAGGGTCCGGTAGAATTTGAATTCTGACACCTTTTAACCTCTTCAGAACCGCCATACCATGAAACATCAACCGATTATTCTGCCGCCCGACCCGCAGGGACAAACGCTGACCCTCGACACCTCGGGAAATCCGCTGCTTATAGTGGGCGCCAACGGCGCAGGCAAAAGCCTTTTCGCACAGTGGGTCGCCGACCATCTCACCGACCCGGTGATGAATATCTCGGTATTGGCGGCCCTCTTCGAACGCGACGACTATACAAAATCCCGTTCCGTAATAGACATTCTTTACGCCGACGCCGTGGCGAAAGGAATGCCGCACAACTCCCCCACCACACAGCTCGAACGCCTCATAGCCCTGCTGATGCACGACGAGATGCTCAACCTTCTCGACTATAAGCTGCGCCATGCAACCGATCCGGCGGCCGAACTGCGCCCCACACGCCTCGACACCGTGATAGAACTCTGGCGGGAGATTTTTCCCGACAACAAGATACTCATAGCCAACGGCAGCCTGCTGTTCCAGCGCGACAAATCGGACGACGCATACTCGGCCCTGAGGCTCTCCACCGGCGAACGCGCCGTGATATACTATCTCGGAGCAATGGCCTACGCCCCCGAGGGCGCAACGGTGATGGTGGATTCCCCGGAGATGTTTCTCAACCCCTCCATACTGCAGTCAGTGTGGAACCGTCTGGAGCTCATGCGCCCCGACTGCCGGTTTGTCTACACCACCCACGACCTCGACTTCGCCTCCTCGCGCCAGAACTTCATGACCGTATGGGTGCAGCATTTCGACGCCCCCGCCGTGCGCTGGACCTACAGCCTGCTGCCCGAAAACACTCCGCTGGGAGACGACGTGTATCAGTCGGTAATCGGCTCCCGGAAACCGGTGCTCTTCATCGAAGGCGACGGACTTCACTCCATCGACTCAAAACTCTATCCCCTGGTGTTCCGCGACTATACCGTGCAGTCGCTCGGAAGCTGCAACAAGGTGATAGAGGCCACGCGCACATTCAACGACCTCAACTCATTCCACAACATGGTTTCGGTGGGAATCGTGGACCGCGACCGCCGCGACGCCCACGAGGTTGACTATCTCCGGCGCAAGAACGTGATGGTGCCGGAAGTGGCCGAAGTAGAAAACATCCTCATGCTCGAGGAGGTGATAATGGCTGTGGCCGCACGCCACAACCGCGACGGACAGCGCGCGGTGGCCCGGGTGAAGAAAGCCATCATCAACCAGTTTGCCGCCGACCTCAAGCAGCAGGCGCTCCAGCATACACGCCACCGCGTGAAACGCACCGTGGAATACCGTATCGACGGCCGCTTCACCTCAATCAACACCCTCGAGAAGCATGTGCAGGACCTCTGGCAGGAAGTG
>VSPV01000139.1 GCA_009775605.1 Paramuribaculum sp. | reverse complement strand
GAGCCCCGCGTGGCCATTCTCAGCTTCTCGACCAAAGGCAGCGCAAAGCATGAACGAGTTGACAAGGTGATCGAAGCCACAAAGATTGCCAAAGAGATGCGCCCCGACCTCAACATCGACGGCGAGCTTCAGGCCGACGCATCCATCGTGCCCAGCGTGGCAGCCACTAAGGCACCCAACAGCCCTCTGAGCGGACGCGCCAACGTGCTCGTGTTCCCCTCGCTTGAAGTCGGCAATATCGCCTACAAGCTCGTGCAGCGCCTTGGCAATGTAGAGGCCGTTGGTCCCGTTCTTCAGGGTCTCGCCGCCCCTGTCAACGACCTCTCACGCGGATGCTATCCCGAAGATATCTTCAAGACCATAATAATGACCGCCAACCAGGCCATAGGACTCAAGAACAATAAATAAACCCCTTATAACCGAAACAGAAGATGAAAATACTTGTATTGAACTGCGGAAGCAGCTCCGTAAAATACAAACTCATAGACACCGACGCCGAGAAGACTCTCGCAGAAGGTGGTGTGGAAAAAATCGGTCTGCCCGACGGCTTCCTGAAATTCAAACGCCCCGACGGCTCCAAGGAAATCAAGGAGCTGGGCCATATCGACCACCGTCAGGCCGTGCAGGCCATCCTCGAGATCCTCACCGACCCCAAGGAAGGCTGCATAAAGTCGTTCAGCGAGATCGACGCCGTTGGTCACCGCGTGGTCCACGGAGGCGAGAAGTTCAACAAGAGCGTCCTCATAACCGACGAGGTGATACAGCAGGTGAAAGACTGCTATCCTCTGGCTCCGCTCCACAATCCCGCCAACATCACCGGCATCGAGGCTATCACCTCGCTTATGCCCGGCGTTCCGCAGGTGGGAGTGTTTGACACCGCTTTCCATCAGACAATGCCTGCCAAGAGCTACATGTATCCCCTGCCCTACAAGTATTATCTTGAGGACGGAGTGCGCCGCTACGGCTTCCACGGCACCAGCCACCGCTACGTGTCGGCCCGCGCCGCCGAATTCCTCGGCCGCGACATCAACAACCTCAAGATGGTCACCTGCCACATAGGCAACGGCGGCTCCATCACGGCCGTGCTCAACGGAAAGAGCGTTGATACCTCAATGGGTCTCACCCCCACCGAAGGCCTCATGATGGGTACACGTGTAGGCGATGTGGATCCAGGCGTCATCACATTCCTCATGGAAAAACACAACCTCAACGCCAAGGAAGTCCAGACCCTCATCAACAAGGAAAGCGGCGTGCTCGGCGTTTCGGGCATAAGCAACGACATGCGCGAAATCGAAGCTGCCGACAATGCCGGCGATCCCCGCGCACATCTCGCCCTCGAAATCTACGAGCAGCGCATCATCAAATACGTAGGTGCATACGCTGCCGAAATGGGCGGACTTGACGTAATCGTATTCACCGGTGGCGTGGGCGAAAACCAGACCGGCGTGCGCAAAAACGTGTGCGCTCCCCTCGGCTTCATGGGCGTGGAACTCAACGAAGAGCTCAATGCCAAGACCTGCGGCACCGAAACCCTCATCTCCACCCCGGCCTCGAAAGTGGCCGTAGTGGTTATTCCCACCGACGAGGAACTTATGATAGCCCGCGACACCCGCGAGATTGTCGAAAGCCTCAAAAAATAAATTCAGAAACAGAATGGAACTTATCAAAGCAGCCGTAGTAGGCTACGGCAATATAGGCCGGTTTGTAATCGACGCGCTTCACGCGGCTCCCGACTTCGAGATAGCCGGTGTGGTACGTCGCTCGGCCGCCAATCCTCCCGCCGAACTCGAGGGGATAAAGGTGGTGACCGACATCCGCGAACTCGGCAAAGTCGACGTGGCTATTCTCTGCACCCCCACGCGCGAGGTTGAGAAATATGCCTCCGAATATCTGGCCATGGGCATCAACACGGTGGATTCATTCGACATCCACACCCTCATCCCCTCTCTGCGCCAGAACCTCGGCAAGATTGCCCGTGAGAACGGGACAGTGGCCGTGATCTCGGCCGGTTGGGACCCGGGAAGCGACTCAGTGGTGCGCACTCTTCTCGAAGCCGCCGCTCCCAAGGGCATCACCTATACCAACTTCGGCCCCGGCATGAGCATGGGCCACACCGTATGCGTCAAGTCAAAGAAAGGCGTGAAAAACGCTCTTTCCATGACCATTCCGCTCGGCACCGGCATCCATCGCCGCATGGTCTATGTGGAGCTTGAACCCGGCGCCAAGCTGGAAGAGGTTGCCGCCCAGGTAAAGGCCGACCCCTACTTCGCGTCAGACGAAACCCACGTGATAGAGGTCGAATCCGTCGATGCAGTGAAGGATATGGGCCACGGAGTGCACATGACCCGCAAAGGCGTTTCAGGCACCACCCAGAACCAGCGGTTTGAGTTCACCATGTCTATCAACAATCCCGCGCTCACCGCACAGATACTCGTAGGAGTGGCCCGCGCCACCACGCGCCTGCAGCCCGGCGCCTACACCATGATTGAAATCCCGGTGGTAGACCTTCTCCCCGGCGACCGCGACTCCTGGATCGGCAAACTCGTATAACTTCTATACCCACCAACTAAAAAGCGGTGTGTCAGAATCTGAAGTCTGACACACCGCTTGTCGTTATTTTATTTCTCTCCGATACGGAGGACATCCTCCTGATTTTTTGCAGTGGTATGATAAACGAACTCAATATTTATACCTATCTTTGTATTATGCCTAAATAGAAAATAGAACTCAATATGTCAACACCTATCATTTGCATAATTGTTGCGGCTACCTGCTTCATCCTTTACTACCTGATCAGCAAAATTGAGAAGAAGCAGAAAGAAAAAGCCGCTGAAGCAACGCAGCAACAGGCAGAAGCACAATTCACCCTCGAGCAAAACAATTTCCTCAACGTTGTTGACAGATTGTATAAGGACAATGAAGTGAAAAGCGTCAGAGAGATTTACGAGGAATGCGGTATGCCGCATGACATTGCATTTGGGACCGACACAAACCTGATTGAAGAAAATATACCCTTTGTCAAAGGAGAGAGACCCCACGATGTCTTCACCACCTATACAATGACTATCGGCAAAAGATATGAATTAGCGAATCAGAGACTTATACCAATATCAAGTGATAATTTCGGTCTTAATCTCCACAAGAACGAAAATATTTATCATGCACTCTATGGAGTAACATTATATCAGGAAAAAACGACCCTTACCAACGTTCTCTACTCTGGTTGTGTATGGAAAAACGGTCCGCTTCGTACTGGGAATTTATCTGTAATAGCTAATGAGATAACACGATTCTCTCCTATCGATACCGGTAAGATATATTTTACTAATGAAAGAATTATCTTCATTGGCAAACAAAAGAATGTAACTAAACATATTGAATACAACAATATCCTTTTATGCAATATTTATCAGGATGGTATAATGGTGAACATTCCCAACCGTAAACCAATTCTTTTTAAGTTTCAACATACTGTCGATTTCGAAATCTTCGAACTTTCAGATCCAATAAATCAGTTCATTCTTATATCCAACAGAATGATGAACAGAAACTTCGATAAAGACATTGCAAAGGGAGAATGTATTAACAGCGACCTCACCAAAACAATCGAAGAAGCATTAGTTGCAAAGAACTATTCAAACGACCTTGTAAAGATATTATCATCGGCTAAAGTTGGGAAAAACTATATGACATCGGAAATACAACGAAAGCTTAATATAGGTTATGCACGAGCTGGCCGATATACCGACCAACTTGAAGCTCTTCTATTCATAACTGCTTTTGAAAACGGACACAGAGAATGGCTGGTAGACTTCGATGACACCGATACACTACTACAACTTATCGATACAGCTAATCCTTATCCATTACCAACAGAATAATAAGGAATCATAAAATCATCGCGAAGATTTACAGCTACGGAGCGGCGATTTCTATCTCGCTACGTAAGTTGCGGAAAAAGAGGTGACGTATTCTCCTCTCTGCGGTGAGACTGGGAATAGTGATGCTGCGGAATGCGACTGCATAGGGTTCTACGGGATTTCACAAGCTCCCGCTCACGGCGAGGTGCGCTATTCCCAAGCTTGCCTCGCAGAGAGGCAGGCAACAGCTTTTCCGGCGGCTAACGCGGTCGGTTATACAAAATTCGCGCCCCCGGCGCTTTCCCGTGGATTAACCCAATAACAATAGGCCGGTAACAATAGGCCGGTTATATGCAGGCGATTTTCACAGGATTAGGTCTTACTTCTCGGAATCATCTATTACGATAAAGCAGATATCGCCGAAATGTTGCTTGCCTACTTCTTTGCCTTTTAGAATTGCGGGCATTGTAATCATTCCGCGTGATTCGAGTATGTCGAGTAAATCCCACATTACTTCGTGGTAAAAAACGATCTGACCCACTCGTTCTGACGAAATATTATGGCCCTTATACCATGCCGCGCAGTATTTCTTGACGGCGTCGCTTAACCGGTTGGTGATGCTTTTGCACAGGACATCAATATTGTCATTGTTGCGGGCATGTAATACAGGAATCAGAATATTGCCTGTCTCATCTGTCAGTCCCCAGCCTTCCACAGCATCAATCACCTCTCTACTCTCAATCCTGCCACCTTTAGTTTTCATCACTTCCTTCGCAAATGAAATAAGCTTCTTGGAACTTAGCCAATATCCTAAGCTATCAGTCCAGTTCTGTCTTACCGGGCCAAAGCCATTTGTGCCGATTTTATCGTGAGAACGGCTTTCATACATCGCCCAGTATGCTCCCGACCATGTGCCATGATCCTCGCAACTTACCGGAGAGGATAATCGCTCGTCATCCCATATATATGTGTCGAGAAGATAGGAAAATATAAGGCTATAAGTCTGGTTGGCGTATCCTGCCTTGTCAAAAGCGGAAATGAGTTGTTTTATTTCAGGCTCGATAACGGGGAATATGCTGTCGGCAAACTCTTTGGATTGCTTACGAATGGCAGCAGTCTCATCCTTGCCAAAGATGTTTATCGAAGTCGAATATACTCCGTTGTCAGAAGAAAGCAAATCGCCTACTTCAAGCAACCTCAGCTGGCTCTTATTGTATGGAATGCCGAGTGAGTCTAATTTGGCGACCTTTCCGGGCTGAACGAATGCACACAGAATATCCCAGTTATTATCGGTAAGATAATGCGAGGGATGAAAATTTGAGTAGGAACAGAATGCTGTTACGTCAAACAGCTCACAAGGACGTCCAACAAGAGAATTTGGAGCTTGAGTCCTAATGTTGTCGGGTGTTTCGCTCGGAGTTACATCGGCAGCCTGAACTGCAAGCGCGCCAAATGCCATGAGCACTATTGCAATTGACTTTAATGATTTCATGATTGATTTATTAATTGTAAAACTACTAATTTTTTTGAGGTCGTCACTATAATGACAAATGGAACACACCAAACGTTACATCAAAAACAAAAAATTTCAGGCCGAAAGATACATGCCTTATGCTCAACACCTTCCAACCTGTTTTTTATAGCCAACCTGAACGTGGTGTACACATTTATATTTACCTGCAGCCTTGGACTGTTCCAACTGCGGCGAGCCTGGGAATGGCGATGACGCAGTGTGCGAAAGCATGGGGCCTCTTTCGGGTTCCCACGCTTACGCACACTACGAGGCGCGCATGCTCCGCAGCTTGCCTCGGGGAAATCCATGAGCCTCTTTTTCCGGCAGCTGACGCAACCGGTTATAAAAAATTCGCGCCTCCGGCGCTTTTCGCCTGTTACAATATACTTTGAAGGAGTATAACTTCGGTTTTTCAAGCTATCTGTCGAAAAAATCCTTTTCGAATAGTTTTTAACACTTCAACGGATTATTTGGTCTAATGGACATTTTGGGTGATGAAAAGGGCCAGAAAAATCACTAATGGACATATCGGGTGATAAACCATAACA
>VSPV01000138.1 GCA_009775605.1 Paramuribaculum sp. | reverse complement strand
CCTTTATCTGCTGGGGTGTGAGGAAAACATCGTCGGGCGATGAGAGATAATTGTAGTCGCTCGAACGGAGGAATCCGCAACCTTCCGGCATTATTTCAAGCACACCTGACGTCTGGATTATTCCGTCGAAATTGTATGTGGGCTCCTGCTGACGTTGGAAACGGTTGTTCTTTTTATTGCGGTTTTTCTGCTGTTGCGGCTGTTGCTGCTTCTCAGCCTGCCAGGGTTCAGCAAGAGTAATGGGGGCTGTTGCCGCAGCTATGGCTGCTTCTTCTTTTTCGCGCTGCGAGCGGGGAACGAAGCGTTTGCCTTCAGAGCGGGGGAAGAATGATCCGAATGCCGTGTCTTTCTGAGGGCGGAAGTCGCGTTTCTGTTTCTGTTGCGGCTCGGATTGAGTGTTTTCTTCAGTTGCAGTATCCTGACGCTGAACTACGTCCTGTTCAGATGCCGAGGGTTGTTCGGCCGAAGCGCCGGTGGTATCCTGATCTGAGACCTGTTTATTAGGAATAAAGTCGGTCGGAGGGTTTGTGGGTAATTTTTCTACCTCGTTAGAAGTGGTGCCCACAGCATTGTTGTCAGTTTTCACTTCGCGGTTTTCACTCTCTGAAACAGCCGAAGGCGCGGCGTCGGAAGTCTCTTCTGGAAGCGACTGTTTCGGTTTGCGCCCGCGTTTTTTAGGCTGGGGATTTTCTGAGGCGGATATATTTTCGGCTTCCTTTGCGGTTTCGGAACCCTCTTTCTTAACCTTTTTCTGCTTCGCCTTGGGCTTCGGTGCAGGTTTTGCGTCGGATGGAGCGTCGGTTGTAATATTCTCCTCGTTTTCCTGCGTTTTTGCTTTGGGGGGACGGCCGCGGCGCACGCGTTCTTTCGGTGTGCGCGGTGCGCGTTCGCTGACGTTGGCGGCTGCATTTATAGCCTGCTGGTCAAGAATTTCGTAGACCATGTTGTCTTTATCGTCAGCATTGATTTTTTTCAGGCCCATGGAGTCGGCAATGCCCTTGAGTTGTTCCTCGGGCATATTCTTCAGGTCTTCAATGGTGTACATAAATAGAGAAATCTATAATTTCAGTGCGTGCCCGCAATAACAGCGCTCATGAAACCTGACTGACCTGCGTGCGAATACGGGGAGGTGCGGTCGCTTGGCTGAATTTGCGGAATAAATTTTAGTTCGGGGATAGTTAGGAGGTCATTAATGCATTGTCAGATGCGATGACCGGTGATACGCCGGGAATTGTGCGTATGCTGTTTTGCTTTTGCTCTGCAAATTTAATACCGAATTTCCAATAAAACAAGAAATGCCCCTAAAAGGTTGCGCCCTTAGTGTTTATCACTTTAAACCGGGCATAAAAATATCGCGCCGGATATTTCCCGACGCGATATTTGTAACTTAAAATCTATGGTTTATTCCCACTCGATGGTTGCCGGCGGTTTGGAGGAGATGTCGTAGGTCACGCGGTTTACGCCGCGCACTTTGTTGATGATTTTTGTTGAGATTTCGGCCAGGAATTCGTAGGGGAGGTGTGCCCAGTCGGCGGTCATGGCGTCGGTGGAGGTCACTGCACGCAGAGCCACAGCGCGCTCATAGGTGCGTTCGTCGCCCATCACGCCCACGCTCTGCACGGGAAGGAGTATCACACCGGCCTGCCACACCTTGTCATACAGACCGTGGTCGCGGAGTCCCTGGATGAATATATGGTCGGCTTCCTGAAGCACTGCCACTTTTTCGGGGGTGATGTCGCCGAGGATTCTCACGGCGAGTCCGGGGCCCGGGAAGGGATGGCGCGAAATGAGGTGTTCCGGCATTCCGAGCTGACGTCCTACGGCACGCACCTCGTCCTTGAATAGCAGACGCAGCGGCTCGCAGAGTTTCAGATTCATTTTCTCGGGGAGACCGCCCACATTGTGGTGGCTCTTTATGGTTGTTCCGGTAATGGACAGCGACTCGATGCAGTCGGGATAGATGGTGCCCTGGCCCAGCCATTTCACATCGGAGATTTTGTGGGCCTCCTCGTCGAATACGTCGATGAATCCTTTGCCGATAATCTTGCGTTTCTTTTCGGGGTCGGTCACTCCGGCGAGTTCCTTGAAGAATTTTGCCGATGCGTCGACTCCTATCACGTTCAGGCCGAGTCCCTCGTAATCTCTGAGCACGTCGGCGAATTCGTTTTTGCGCAGCATTCCGTGGTCAACGAATATGCAGGTGAGGTTCTTGCCGATGGCTTTGTTGAGGAGCACAGCGGCAACCGACGAGTCGACGCCGCCGCTCAGACCGAGCACAACCTTGTCGTCGCCCAGCTGCTCGCGAAGAGCCGCCACGGTTGATTCTATGAACGAAGCGGCGCTCCAGTCCTGACGCGAGCCGCACACGCCTACCACGAAGTTGCGGAGCAGCGTCAGTCCGTCGGTCGAATGATATACCTCCGGATGGAACTGCACGCCCCAGCGTTTCTCTCCTTTTACCTGATAAGCGGCAACGGGCACCTTTTCTGTGGAAGCGATAATCTCGAATCCTTCGGGAAGGGAGGTGATGGTGTCGCCGTGGCTCATCCACACCTGGCTGCCCGGCTCGATGCCGTGCAGGAGCGGATTGGCTTCATCTACCTGCGAGAGAATGGCGCGTCCGAACTCGCGGCTGTCGGCGGGTTCAACCTTGCCTCCTCCGGCCATGGCCATGAGCTGCGCTCCGTAGCATATGCCGAGAATGGGATAGCGGCCGCGTATCTTTTCAATGTCGATTTTGAAAGCTTTCTCATCGTAAACCGAGAAGGGCGAGCCTGAAAGAATCACACCGATTACCGAAGGGTCATCGAAAGGAAATTTGTTGTAAGGTAGAATTTCCGAATAAGTGTTGAGTTCGCGCACTCTCCTGCCTATAAGCTGGGTGGTCTGAGAGCCGAAATCAAGAATTACTATTTTCTGCTGCATAATATTGTAGAGGAATTCAACTGAACAAAGTTAATAATTTTGCATCACAGATGCAAAAACGGTGCGGTCAAGGCGCCGTATCGCCTCTTATGATATCATCCCTTCAGAGGAGCGAGTTCCGCGGGATTTCCCACCAGCCACACTATGTCGTCGGTCTGGAACTTAAGGTCGGCCGTGGGGTTGAGGAATTTGTCGTCGCGGTTAACGCCCACCATCAACGAGTGGAATTTATCGCGTATATGGCTTTGAGCAAGAGTTTTTCCGATGAGCGGAGAGGCCTCGGTCAGATGCAGGGAGGTGAGTTTCATGTCGGAAGTGTTCACCGTTTCCTTTATGTCTGAAGGCTTTTCCACTTGGGAGAGAAGCTCCTGTATCTGATAGTCGGTTCCTATCACGCCTATTACATCGCCCGGGAATATGCGTTCGTTTCCGCCCGGCACCGGAATGGTGATATCGCCACGCTGGATGGATGCTACCGATGCCCCGTATTTGCGGGCTATTTCCGATTCGTCGAGCCTGCGGCCCAGAAACGGACATCCGTAGCCCACGGTCATAAACGCCAGATGAAGGTCGGAAATCACATTGTTGTTGCGTCCGCTGCGGCGCAATTCGCGCTCGTTGAGGTTATTGAGGAATTTCTTTTCAATTCCGGCCATGCGTTTCTTCACATTCTTGGAAATCATGAATATGAAAATCAGGAAGAAGGCGATGGCTACAGTAACGCCTACGCTCCAGGTGTAAATGGCCGAGAGGATATACACCAGAAAACTCAGCGAAAGGAGCAGGCGGAAAATCGTCATTACAATAAGCGGCACGTCGAAGCGCGCGTTGGCCGAGATGAGGCGCGAGCGCTCTGTGCGGCGTGAGGCCGGAAGTGAAAGTGCCAGAAGGAAGGGTGCCATGGCGGCAATGGTGATAACGGCTGTAACAAACCTTCCCCAGCCGTGCATGAGCGAAGTCATCACGGGCAAAAGCCATCGCTGGGTGATGATGCAGATGGTGATGAGAATCACCGAATACAGCACTATGCGCCAGAGATAGCGGCGCAGAACGGTGCGCCAGAGCAGGGCGGTTTCGCTTTCTTCGCAGGCCTGTTTGGAATAGCGGGTGATAAGGAACTGAAGGCTGCTCGGCAGATGTTTCTCCACTATGCTGTAGAACGGGTCGGCCATGCGTATGAAATATGGCGTGGTGAATGTGGTGAGCACCGAGACGGCCACCACAATAGGATAAATCGTCGGGTCGAGCACACCCAGGCTCATGCCGAGCGATGCGATGATAAATGCGAATTCACCTATCTGAGTCAACGAGAAGCCCGACTCTATGGCAATGCGCAGCGTCTGCCCGGTGATAAGCATGCCGAATGTGCCGAAAACAATCATACCTACGATCACAACCGCGGATAAAATAAGTATCGGCACCCAATACTGCGCTATGATGGTAGGATCGACCATCATGCCTACCGAGATGAAAAACACCGAACCGAAAAGGTCCTTGATCGGGACAGTGACGTGCTCTATCTTTTCGGCGAAACTTGTACCGGCGAGAATCGAACCCATCACGAAAGCTCCAAGAGCCATCGAGAATCCGCAGTAGACGGAGAACACGGCCATGCCCAGACACATTCCCATAGCCACGATGAGCAGAGTCTCGTCGTTGAGAAAACGGCGTGTGCCATTGAGAAACGTGGGAATCAGGAAAACCCCCACGGCAAACCACATGATGAGGAAGAATCCCAGTTTCATTATGCTGTAGAGCATCTCGGAACCTTCCACGCTGTTGTTTATGGCTATTGACGACAGTATCACCATCATCACCACCGCGAAAAGATCCTCCACAATCAGTACGGCGAAAACCAGTGAGGCGAACTTTCGCTGCGTAAGGCCGAGATCATTGAATGCCTTGATGATGATGGTGGTGGACGACATCGAAAGCATTCCGCCGAGGAAAAGGCTGTTGATTCGCGAGAACCCCAGAAGGTGTCCTATGGTGAATCCGGCTATCATCATGCCGCATACTATTACCAGAGCCGTGACCACGGCCGAACCGCCGGCATTGAGCAGCTTCTTGAAGCTGAATTCAAGTCCGAGCGAGAACAGGAGCACTATGATGCCTATCTGGGCCCAGAAGTCGATGTTGGCTTCGGTGGTGACCGACGGAAGGTATTCGAAATGCGGACTTGCCAGAAATCCGGCCACTATGTAGCCGAGCACCACCGGCTGCTTTATCCATTTGAAAAACAATGTGGTCACGGCGCCGAGAATCAGTATGAAAGCCAGGTCTGAAATCAGGCTTTCAACGCTGATATTGGCGGCGGCAGTTATTGATGTTGTCAGCATTGGGTTCAGATGGTAACGGAATTAGCGAGAGAAATTGCGGTGGTTTCGTTGAGTTTGCGCAGCCTTGAAAACAGCTTGACATAATCGGTGTTCTCCGGCAGGATTGTCACCAGATTCAGGCGCGTGCAGGGGTCTTTGAAATCATATTCGGCGTAGACGTTCACAAGCTGTCCGCGGAAGCCGGCTATTATCTCGCGGTATGGGTCGATGCTGGTGACGATGCTTTCGGTCTTCACGCGGATTATGCGGTTTTCGCCCCCGAGATGCACGCGGTGCTCAAGCTGCTCGAGGAAGAGCAGAATCACTATTATCAGAGCCGTGGCGATGATGGCTATGGCATACATTCCCACGCCCACAGCCATGCCTATCGTGGCCACCATCCATATTCCGGCGGCGGTGGTGAGACCGCGCACCGAGCCTTTGCCCTGGATTATCGCTCCGGCACCAAGGAAACCTATGCCGGTGATTACCTGGGCGGCAATACGGCCTGGGTCGCCGTTTTTCAGTCCGAGGTATTCCTGCGGAACATAGATGGAGAGAATCATGGCAAGAGTGGCGCCCATGGAGATGAGGGCGAATGTGCGCACGCCGGCTATCTGGCCTTTGCGTTTGCGCTCAAGCCCCACACAGCATCCCAGCAGCATGCTCAGTATGAGCTTGAACGAGGATGAGGCGGTTGTGACCTCCACCGAGTTGATTGCGTCGTAGAGAGAGTTGAAATCCATCGGAAACCGGGTTGCTTATTTCTTTAATGTGAAGTGGCGCGAGGCTATGCGGAAGTTGTCGGCAAACAGTTCCACCAG
>VSPV01000137.1 GCA_009775605.1 Paramuribaculum sp. | reverse complement strand
CCTCAAGCAGCAGTCGCTCCAGCATCCACGCCACCGCGTGAAACGCCCCGGGGAATACCGTATCGACGGCCGCTTCACCTCAATCAACACCCTCGAGAAGCATGTGCAGGACCTCTGGCAGGAAGTGAACCCGCGCGGACTCTACGAGGAGCTGTGCCGCGAGTTCCGCTCCTACGTGGCCGCCGGCGACTATGCGGGAGTGCTCAGAGTCTACAACCAGAAATCGATGCTCTCCACCTCCAATGTGGCGCAGCTCTGCGGGCTGCAGACCAAAGAGCAATACATAGCCAGCGTGATAAAAATCCTGCGTAACGAAGAAAAAGGCGCTGCTGAAATCAGAAGCGCCATCATGAAATGTTTCAACTTAGAACCTCAGAAATGAAAATGTCTGAAAGCGCGGAACCCACAGGCCATCCGTCGAGAATAAAATCGTGGATAGAGGCCATGCGGCTGCGCACCCTCCCGGTATCCGTGGCCGGCGTGATAGCGGCCTGGGGACTTGCCTCGCTTTACGGGGCGTCACGCCTGGTGCCGGCGCTACTGTGTCTGGCATTCGCCGTACTCGCCCAGATTGCCTCCAACTTCGCCAATGAATACTACGATTACCGCGACGGCCTCGACCGTCCCGGGCGCGAAGGGCCGCGACGCGGCGTGACCGAAGGCGACATCACCCCGCGCGCCATGCTCGTGGCCACATTCGCCACTCTCGGCGTGGCCTGCTGCATAGGATTGTCGCTGATAGCTTTCGGAGGATGGTGGCTACTGATTGTCGGTGCGGTCACGGCTCTGGGAGCACTTGCCTACAGCGCAGGCCCATACCCGCTTTCGCGCCACGCCATGGGCGAAGTAGCCGTCGTGGTGTTCTTCGGCATTGTACCCGTAAACCTCACCTTCTATCTCCAGACGGGATATTTCACAGCCACGGTGGCGGCATCATCCGTTGCCATAGGCCTGATGACAGCAAATGTGCTGATTGTAAACAACTACCGCGACGCAGCCGACGACCGCGCCGTGGGCAAGACAACCCTCGCCATCCTTCTCGGCCCGACGCTCTCCCGCGGCCTCTATGCAGCCAACGCGCTTGCCGCCGTGGCCCTCATGTGGATCGTCTGGGCTGCCATATCCCCCTGGGCACTCGCCGTGCCTGCTGTCTATCTGGCGGCATCAGGAGGAATCTGCATGGCTATGGGAAGTCGCACCGGGGCCGCGCTCACACCCCTCCTCGGCATGACGGCCGTCCTTATTCTACTCTATTCCGTGATGCTGGCCCTGCTGGCCTGATTTCCGCGAACAATCCCGGCTTCCGCGGCGTATTAGTATAAACTAACGTTTACAACTATGCGCTCAAGCACTTCCTGGCTCACCATCTTCCTTACAGCACTGGTGGGCATACTTATGATTGTATGGCACGCACGCCTTGACATCCTTTCGTGGATTGTAATAGCCGTCGGACTTATGTTCATAATTCCAGGCATCTATAACCTCATTTCCGGATTTATGGAAAAACGCGACTGCGGCGACGGCACCCAATGCCGCCGCGCCACCGGCTCGTCGGTAGTCGCATCCATAGGATGCATCGCTTTCGGTGTGTGGATGGTGGTGCAGCCCGGTTTCTTCGTGGGGCTGATAGCCTATCTCTTCGCTGCGGTGCTGATTCTCTACGGTATCTACGAGATTGTGCTCATGGCATGGCTCAGCAAGCCGTTCGCCATGCCTTTCGGCTTCTACATAATTCCGGTAGTGCTCATAGGGGCAGGCGTGGTGATTCTCTGCACCACGGTGCGCACCATGAACTCCGTGGTGGTACTGCTCACAGGCATACTGCTCGTGAGCGCAGCCCTCAACTGGGCGCTTCAGCGCATGCTTGTCACTTCGCCTTCAAGGCGTCGGGGAAACGCAGCCTGATGTAGTGAGCCACCACTTCCACAATCTGGTCCATTGTCAGAAGGGATGTGTCGAATGTCAGGTCGTAGCTTGACGCGGCACCCCACGTCTTGTCGGTATAGAAATTGTAATAGTTCGAACGCAGTTTATTGATGCGTGCGGCCTTGGCGCGGGCTTTTTCAAGAGTCGGAGCGTCGGGGTCGCGGTCCCTTATACGACGCGCGCACACATCCTCCGGAGCATGCACGAAAATATTGACGGTGCGGGGGAAATCGCGCAGCACGTAATCAGAGCTGCGGCCCACTATCACACACGAATCCTTTTCGGCAAGCGAGTGGATGAAATCGCTCTGGGCGCGGTAAAGGCTGTCGTCGCTTATGGCCGTGGGGCCGGTGAAATAGCTTGTGGGGCTCATGCCGAAGGCAAACGAGAAAATACCGTTGAAAAACGACGGAAACCGCTCGTCGCTCTTCTCGAAAAACTCCCGGCTCACGCCCGCACGCTTGGCAGCCTCGCTCAGCAGCTCCTTGTCATAATAGCTGAATCCGAAGGCATCGGCCAGCTTGCGGCCGAGCACGCGGCCGCCGCTCCCGAACGAGCGGCCTATGGTTATCACTATATTGTTGTTGCCGGCAGCTGTCGGCGCTGTCTCCGGGGAGGTATTCTTATCTTTCATGGCGTGACGTTTCCTATAGTGGATTTTGGTGTTGACAAAAATATAATTTTTTCGGCACAAATAGAAAAAAAGTCCGTTTCCTTTAGCTGCCTCAGCATGCGGAAACGGACTTTTAAAGCTTATCCTTATTTATTAAATCGAGGGAGGGAAGGGCATTTATCAGAAGCGTGGAGGACGGCCGCCTCTGCCGGGACCGCCGCCGGGACCGCCGGGGCCGCCGAATCCGTTACGGTCGGAAGGACGGTTGCCCTTGCCGAAGGTGTTGAAGCGGTAACTTACCGTGAACATAAAGTAACGGGTGAGATTGTTGTAGCGGGTATCGTCGATATAGTTGGCGGTAACAGAGCGCGAGATGCTGCTGCGCTGCTGCAGAAGGTCGTAGGCTTTAACGGCAAATGTGAGCGAACGGTCGCGCAGTGTCTGATAGGAGATGGAGGCGTTCCACAGCCACTGGTGGGTATCGTAGCCGTTGGAGTAACCCTTGGTTGCGGAATAGTTGAGATCCGAGTCAAGGACTATGCCTATCGGAGTATAGTAGTAGGCGTGGAATGAGCCTCCGTAGCTGTGCACGTTCATGTTGCCGCTCGACTTGAGGCTGTTGACAGTGTGCTGGAGGCTGTAGCGGGGACGCAGCTCGAATTCCAGGTTGGACGGACGGAATGCAATCGAGGGCATGAAGCTTACGTTGAGGGAGGTGCTTCGGTTTTCCTCTCCGTTGTTGTAGCCTATGGTGCGCGATATGCGGTTGAATGTGTGGAGGCTCACCTGCCAGGCTTTGTTGCGCAGAGGCTGCGAGTACATGGCCATCAGGTTTCCGTTCCACACGCCGTTCACGTTCACGTATTCCGTGAGGCGACCGCCGGTAAGGCTGTTGAAGGTGGTGCGCGACACTATCGAATTCTGGGTGAGGCTCCAGTTGGTCATCACCATTATCGAGCGCTGGTTTTCGGCGTTGAAGTTCTGATAGCGTATGTTCATGTTGTGGCTGAACGTGGGCTTCAGCTCAGGATTACCTCTCACGATGTTGAGGGGGTCGGAAACGTCGTCGACCGGCTGCAGCTGTGTCACCGAAGGCTGTGAGGAACGCGCGCGGTAGTCAACATTAAACGAACTGGTGCGGCTTATCTTGAAGCGGTAGCGCATATAGGGGGCCACGTTCCACACCCAGCGCGAAGGGATGTTCTTGGCATCGTTGATAAGATTGATGCTTTTGAGCATCGAGGGAACCAGCGACATACCCACGTCGAGATTGTGGGTTTTCGACACATGCTTGAAGCCCAGGCGAATGTCCTGGTTGAAGTAATCGTTGCGGAAACGGTTGCTCAGGCTGTCGGCATAGAGTATCTGAGAGTAATCGAGTTCGGGCATGCCTCCGTCAATGCCGGGAATCACCGGATGATAGTCCACGATTTTGTCGGAATTGTTCCAGCGGTACTGTATGCGGTAAGAAGCGGTGAGGAAGTTGCCGTTTTTCACGTCGCCTATCGGTTCGGTCCAGCTTATGCGTGAGTTTACATTGTCGCTCCATGTGTGGTTGTCCTGCAGCTGGTCGTAGAGGTCGATGGAGTCGTTGAGCATGAAGAAGCGGTTGAGCGAATAGGATGTCTCGTCCTCGCGCACGTTGGAGTGTCCGTAGCGCGCCTGAATGGAGAATGAGCGTCCGGGACGGCTGCGGAATTTATGATTATAGATGAAATTCAGTCCGAATTCTATGGAGTGACCTTTGGAATCGGAAGTGTTGAACGAGCGGTTCACGGGCGAGCGCAGGGCGTCGCCGGCGCGGAGCAGCGTTGAGTCGAGGCTCTCGGTGTTGCTCATGTTGTAGGAGATATTGGGCCGGATTTCAATGGTGTTGAACGAGTCGGGGTTCCACTGTATGCGGAAGTCGGCGCGTATGTTATGGCCGCGGTTGCGGTTGTCCTGTCCGGATGTCGACCATGATGATGAGTCGGGGAAGAGGTACTGACGTTCGCGTTTCATGAGCGAAGTGCGGTCGGAGTGGCTGTACATCACGTTACCTCCCACGCGGAATATCTCTTTGTTGCCCACATTGAAGTTCACGCCGAAGGCCTGCGACACATTTATGCCGTTGGTGCCTCCGAAGCGGCGGAAACGGTTGCCGTTGCTGTCGGTGAAGCCGAGCTGGTTCACATTGTTGAAATTGCCCAGAAGCGTCACCTGGTTGTCGCCCCAGAACTTGTTGACATTGAATGTGCCGAGATAGCGTTTGTCGGTGCCATATCCGCCTTCGATGGTTCCGAAATAACCGTTCTTCATATTCTTCTTCACCGAAAGATTGATCACGGTCTCATCCTCGCCGTCGTCCACGCCGGTCAGACGGGCCAGGTCGCTCTTGCGGTCAACCACCTGCAGCTTCTCTATCATCTCCACGGGAAGGTTTTTCGATGCCACCTTGGGGTCATCACTGAAAAACTCTTTGCCGTCAATCAATATCTTGCTGACTTCCTTACCGTTGGCGGTGATTTTACCGTCGGAGTCCACCTCCACGCCGGGCAGGCGTTTCAGCAGGTCCTCAACCACGGCGTTGGGCTGCGTCTTGTAAGAGTCGGCGTTATATTCCACCGTGTCCTCCGATACCTTTATCTGCGTCTTCACGCCTGTCACGCTCACTTCCTGGAGCATGATTGACGACTCGTTGAGCACTATGGGCTTCAGATTAACATTGGCGGAACCCACCGTAACGTCTACAAACGTATTGTTATAGCCAAGATAGGAAGCCTCCACAATGTATTTGCCTGATTTCACGCCGGCAAGCACGAAGCTGCCGTCGTTTTTGGTTTTCAGACCATTTATATACGTGGAATCCTTTGCGGCAAGAAGCCTCACGGTAGCCTGCATCATCGGTTCGCCCGCAGTGTCGGTCACCTTGCCCCGGATATTGGCGGCAAGGGCTCCGGCTATGGAGCAAAGAAGCATCAGAGCGGTAATTGTCCCTCTCATAAATCTGTTCGGTTTGGTTTGATTTTTAATCTAAGCGAGGTTCACGGGCCATCGGTCGGCCGGGAAACCATGCTGTTAAAACTAATTCACAAAAAAATTGACTATAAAAGTTAGATTTGGTTTAACCACGCTTCAGGATTCTCTCAAAAAAAAATGTTAAGAGCGTTTCCGGGAGGGTGTGGCCGCCTTTGTATCAGATTTATTTAACAGTGTCGGAGCCAAACTTTTTCCGCCCCGCCGGCGTCTTAATTACATAAAGAAATTCGACTATGAAACGTCATGTCCTGAAAAAGATTATGGCGGCCGCAGCTGTCACGGCCTCGGGACTTCTGGTCCAGGGGTGCGACGTGATGTGGGGCACAGCCATCGACTCCGATCCTTACTACGACGGCGGTTACTATGGCGACGGTTATTACGGAAACGGCATATTCAACAACTGGTGGCCTACGCTGTCGGGCCCCGGATGGTCAGGCAACTGGGGTTATCCCGGCAATTATTACCCGCCATCATGGGCGCCTGCTCCGCGGCCGCCGCACTCACGTCCGCCCCAGTGGAACGGCGGCAATCCCGGTCCGGTAATCAACATAGGCAATGTGCGTCCGGGCAATTCGGGAGCCAATCCCGGCGGCAACCCCGGGCCGGCCATCCCGC
>VSPV01000136.1 GCA_009775605.1 Paramuribaculum sp. | reverse complement strand
AGAGGAGGTGGTGACCTCCATCGAGGATGTGTATAACGAATATCCGGAATTCGAGCGTTATAATCTTATTGAGCGCCTGTGCATCCCTGACAGGGTGTTTGCGTTCCGTGTGTCGTGGGTGGACGACAAGGGGCGTGTGCGCAACAACATGGGCTACCGTATCCAGCACAACAATGCCATAGGACCGTATAAGGGCGGTATCCGTTTCCACAGCTCGGTCAATCTCTCCATTCTCAAATTCCTTGCGTTCGAGCAGACGTTCAAGAACTCCCTCACCACACTTGCTATGGGCGGAGCAAAGGGCGGCAGCGACTTCTCGCCCCGCGGCAAGAGCGACATGGAGGTGATGCGTTTCTGTCAGGCTTTCATCCAGGAACTCTGGCGCCAGATAGGCCCGGACACCGATGTCCCTGCGGGCGACATAGGCGTAGGAGGCCGTGAGGTCGGCTACATGTATGGCATGTACAAGAAAATGGCCCGCGAGAA
Organism: Paramuribaculum sp.; assembly: GCA_009775605.1. Classification (GTDB taxonomy): domain Bacteria; phylum Bacteroidota; class Bacteroidia; order Bacteroidales; family Muribaculaceae; genus Paramuribaculum. The sequence continues at coordinate 5,733 of VSPV01000136.1, read as the reverse complement.
TACCGGAACATTCACCGGCAAGGGACTGGAATTCGGAGGATCGCTCATACGTCCGGAGGCCACCGGTTTCGGCAATGTCTACTTCCTTCAGGAAATGCTTGCTACCCGCGGTATAGAGCTTGCCGGAAAACGCGTGGCGATATCAGGTTCGGGCAATGTTGCCACCTATACGGCCCTGAAGCTTGTGGAGCTGGGAGCGAAAGTAGTGTCGCTGAGCGACAGCGACGGCACCGTGGTGATACCCGACGGAATAACCGACGAGCAGCTCCGCTTTGTTTTCAAACTTAAAAACGAATACCGTGGCCGCATCAGCGAGTTTGCCGAGGAATACGGTCTGCCGTACTATCCCGGTGAGCGTCCGTGGCACAGAGTGAAGTGCGACATAGCCATGCCGTCGGCCACTCAGAACGAGATTGACGGCGATGATGCCCGCGCGCTCCTGGAAGGCGGATGTTTCGCCGTGAGCGAGGGTGCCAACATGCCTTCGACTCCCGATGCCATAAAGGAATTTATAGCCGCCCGCATACTGTATGCTCCCGGAAAGGCAGCCAATGCCGGAGGTGTGTCCGTGTCGGGTCTGGAAATGGCTCAGAACTCACAGAAACTTTCCTGGACGGCCGAAGAGGTCGACACGCGCCTTCGCCAGATAATGAAAGGCATCCATCACCAGTGTGAGCTTTACGGCAAGCAGGCCGACGGTTATATCAACTATGTGAAAGGCGCCAATGTGGCTGGCTTCATGAAAGTGGCCCGCGCGATGATGGCTCAGGGTATACTCTGATTCCTTACAGTTCAGAATAGTCCCCCTTTCGGGGCAAAAGTATCAGGCGGTGTGCCGGAACCCGAATTCCGGCACACCGCTTTTTCGAATATTTGACAATATTTGACTCACATAATTGCCTTCGTCACCGCGAACCGGCCTTTGGCCGACATTCGCTATTATGTTTCGTCGAATATTCTTCGTATATTTGCAGTCCGGATTATCATAACCATTAGCCCCAGCGTTAATTATTTGTCCGGTATAAAAGATGATAAAAATCAAGCGCCTTTACCTTTTCATGCTTCAGAGCTTCGTGCCTCTGTTTGTCATGACGTTTTTCATCTGCCTGTTCATAGTGCTGATGCAGTTTCTGTGGCGCTATATCGACGACCTTGTGGGTAAGGGTCTGGGAGTGGACGTGATCGCGGAGCTGTTTTTCTATGCCGCACTCACCATGATTCCAATGGCGCTCCCGCTCGCCATACTTCTTGCCTCGCTTATGACCTTCGGAAATCTGGGCGAGCGCTTTGAACTGACGGCCATGAAGGCCTCCGGAATATCGCTTCTGAAGGTCATGAGTCCGCTGATAGTGCTGATGGTGATAATCGCCATATCCGCCTTCTTTTTCCAGAACAATGTGCTCCCGGTAGCACAGACAAAGATGTGGACCCTGCTTTATTCCATGAGGCAGAAATCGCCGGAGCTCGAGATTCCCGAAGCCGTGTTCTACGACCAGATTCCGGGCTACAACCTCTATGTGGAGAAAAAGAACCGCGACACCGGCACGCTCTACGACATAATGATATATGACGTGTCGAAGGGATTCGACAACGCCAGCATAATCCTTGCCGATTCCGGGCGCCTCGCCATGACCGAGGACAAGACACACCTGTTCTTGAAACTGTGGAACGGCGAATCCTTCGAAAATCTCAAGGAGGCGGGACAGTCAATGGGAAATGTGCCTTACCGGCGCGAGACGTTTGACGACAAGGAGATACTTGTGGCTTTCGATGCCAATTTCAACCGAATGGACGAGGAGGGGATGCGCAGCCAGTATGTGGGCAAGAACATAGCCGAACTCCAGGCTACGATAGATTCGGTCTCGCTCAGGGTCGACAGCATCGGACGTACCTATGGAACGGAAATGCGGCAGATGCGCCGGTTTGGCGTGCAGCCTTACCGCGTGGAGTATGATACAGCGGGCGTAATGCGTTCGACGCTCGTGCCCGACGTGAAAATCGCCAAAGCCATGAACGTAGATTCCATGCTGCATGGCGGTTCGTCGGCCTCCAATCTCAATTATATAAACCAGGCTCTGAACCGTGCAAAGCGCCAGAAGCAGGACTTCGAGTTCAAGGGTCTGATGCTTCAGGACGACCGCAAGACCATACGCCGTCACGCCATAGAACTTCAGAAGAAATTCACCCTTTCGTTCGCGTGCATCATCTTCTTCTTTATCGGCGCGCCGCTTGGCGCCATAATACGCAAGGGCGGTCTGGGTATGCCGCTCGTGATATCGGTGTTCCTTTTCATATTCTACTTCATTATTGACAACACCGGTTATAAGATGGCCCGTGAAGGCAAAATTCCCGTATGGGAAGGCATGTGGCTCAGCTCCGCCGTACTGCTCCCCCTCGGCATATTCTTTACCTATAAGGCCATGCGAGACTCTGCGGTGTTCAACAAGGATGCTTACGTGAACTTCTTCCGACGGCTCGCCGGCATGCGCGAGAAACGCAGCATGGAGATAAAGGAGCTGGTGATGGTGGATGTGGATCCGACGGAGGCTCTTACCCTTCTTTACCGTCTGCGCCAGACCGACAAGGAGTTCCTGGAGCGCAATCCGAAGCGTATAAGTTTCCTGAGATACTGGCTCAAAGGCTATGACACGACAGAACTGCGACAGGTGTCGCAGACGCTGGAGTCGGTAGTGGGCTATCTATCCAACACGCGCAACAAAAAGGTGATGAACCTTCTTAACGAATATCCGTTTATACGTAATCTGTGGCTCTACCGTCCGGCTTCAAGAAAATGGGCCGGATACTGCCTGATGGCCATTCTGCCTCTGTCGCTTCCTGTGTATTTCGCGGGCCTGCGACATCTGAGGATTCTCAGGGAGGAACTGGAGAAAGTGGCTTCGGTTACCGACCGGCTGATAGCTTTGGGCGAGGGCCTCGAAAGCAAAGGAATGAATCCGGGCACAATGGATGCCTCTGAAAAAGAATAAACACCGAAATATGGAAAATATAAAGCTTGATACAATAGAAGAGGCCATAGAGTCTTTCCGCAACGGACAGTTTGTGATAGTGGTTGACGACGAGGACCGCGAGAATGAGGGCGACCTCATAATGGCGGCCGAGAAAGTGACTCCGGAGCATGTGAACTTCATGATCACGAACGCACGCGGAGAGCTGTGCGCACCGCTCACCATATCGCGTTGCCGCGACCTCGACCTCGCCCATCAGGTGGAAGAGAACACGTCGATGCTCGGAACACCTTTTACCGTGACTGTGGATAAGCTTGAAGGATGCACCACAGGAGTTTCGGCCCACGACCGCGCCGCCACTATCCAGGCATTGGCCGATCCGGACTCGGTAGCCTCGACGTTCGGCCGTCCGGGTCACGTTCATCCGCTTTACGCCCAGGATGAGGGCGTGCTCCGCCGTCCCGGTCACACCGAAGCCTCGATAGACCTCGCACGGCTTGCCGGGCTGCGTCCCGCCGCCACTCTGATAGAGATTCTAAACGAGGACGGCACCATGGCGCGTCTGCCGCAGCTCAGAAAGAAAGCTGACGAATGGGGCCTGAAGCTTATAAGCATCCGCGACCTCATAGCCTATCGTCTGAAGAAAGAATCGTCGGTTGAGCAGGGGGTGGAAGTGGACATGCCCACCGCCTACGGACATTTCCGGCTCATACCGTTCAAGGGAAAGACCGACGGCCGCGAACATATAGCCCTTATAAAGGGTGATGTGGCCGACGGAGAGCCGGTGCTTGTGCGTGTGCATTCGTCATGCGCCACAGGAGATATTTTCGGTTCTTGCCGCTGCGACTGCGGAGAGCAGCTTCACCGCGCCATGCAGATGATTGAAAAGGAAGGCCGCGGTGTATTGCTCTACCTTCAGCAGGAAGGTCGCGGAATAGGCCTGATGGATAAGATAAAGGCATACAAGCTCCAGGAAGAAGGCCTTGATACGGTGGATGCCAACCTGCATCTTGGCCATAAGGCTGATGAACGCGATTACGGAGTAGGCGCACAGATTCTTCATAAACTCGGAGTGAAACGCATGCGGCTTCTGACGAACAATCCCCGCAAGCGTATAGGCCTTGAGGGATACGGATTGACCGTAGAGGAGAATGTGCCTATAGAGGTGGAACCTAACGATTACAACCGTTTCTACATGCATACAAAGAAGGAACGCATGGGACATAAGCTGAACAAGAGCTGAGTTCTGCGGTCTGCTGTAAAATAAATTGCCGGTGTGTCAGGAAATCATCTCCTGACACACCGGCATCGTTTTGTGCGTACCTTTTAAAGTTCGTTCTTGAGCAGAGTTGCAGCGAGAGTGTGGTAACGGTTCTCGAGGGAGAGATAATCCTGTATTTTGGAATAAATCTTGTCGGATTCGATATAGAAATCAATCACCGACATGTTGCCGAGTTCAACGGATTTTTTCATGAGCGCGAGAGTCTTTTTCATAAGAGGGAGGTCGTAAAGACTGATTATGCCGTGGAGGCTCTTGAGCTCGGCCAGAGAAGACGTAACCTCATTGGCTATGCGCGCGCGGGTGTCGTCCATATTAAGCTGCGATGCCACGAGGCGTGATTTTGCGGCCTTTACCTTCGAGCTGTTGGAGAAAATGGGAACCGATACACCGACAAGGAAGCCGTTGCTTGCCTCGTCAAGCTCTGTATTCCGGCGATAGCCGAGCGAAATTTTAGGCAGCCATCCCTGACGGCTCACGTTTATTTCCTGACGCGCGGCCTCGACAGAGGCGTGTGCGGCTTTAAGCTCGGTATCGTTCTCGGTAAGGGAGGGCGCTCCTTCGTCGGAGATAAGCCAGAGAGGAACTTCGGGATAAGAGATTTCGCCGGGTTCAAGCGGGATATCGCCGTTGAGCGCCGTAAGGGCACTGAGCGCGCGGGATATGGCGGCGCGGTTTTCAGCCACGGCTGCAAGCACTTCCATATTCTCTATTTTCACTCTGTTGATTTCGAGAATGTTGACCTCGCCTTCGTCGAACCGCTTGCCGAAAAGCTTCTGCAGTTCCACTGCCACGGCCTCGCGCTCCGCGAGAATCTCTTTCTGGCGGTCGAGGTATATGAGTTCAAGGCATGTGAGTTTGGCATTGAGCAGAATGTCGCGTCGTGACGAGTCGAGGCCTTTGTCAAGCACATTCCGCTGCAATTTTCCGGATTTGCCGCGGGCGGCGTAGAGTGTGGGGAAATCGAATTCCTGCGACACTACCATTTCCGAACTCGCCACGCCTGATGCACCGCGGCGAAAGAACGGGCTGTATTCAATCGAGGGACCGTCGAGTGAATTCTCTGCTTTCAGCTCATGGGTAGCAGCGTTGATTTCGGCTCTCATGGCTTTGAGCTGTATATTGTTTGTCTCTATTGCCGAGAGCACGCTGTCGATTCCCTGGGCTGCAACAGAGGCGGGGAGCGAGAGAATCAGAGCTAATGGGAATATGTATGGTTTCATTCGGTAACTGCTTTTTGAACTTTACGGCCTTTACGGTTCAATCCGAGGAAGACCAATGGTATGATGTAAGCGTTTAGGAAAGTGGAGGAGAGCAGGCCGCCGAGGATAACCACGGCCATAGGGCTCTGGATCTCGTTGCCGGGCAGATCGCCGCGGAACGCGAGAGGGATGAGAGCGAGAGCCGATGTCATGGCTGTCATGAGAATGGGATTCATGCGGTCAACGGAGCCGTCGATCACACTGTCGCGGATGGTGCGGCCTTCCA
>VSPV01000135.1 GCA_009775605.1 Paramuribaculum sp. | reverse complement strand
GTATAGCTCAGCGATACTTCGCCCCGGCTCGGAGCGAAAGCGTATTTCGACGGATTCCAGTATTGGGAGTTGGCGTCGGGGTCGGTGGCGGCGCCCAGTTCGCCCATGCCGGCTGAGCGCGCGTCGGGAGCGATATCGAGGGAATTTATACCGGTCTGCACCGGATTGAAATCGCTTTTCTGGGCCCTGAGGGGAGAAACGGCGGCGACAATTACGGCAATAAGCGCCACAATCTTGGATATAGCTTTCATAACGGCTGTGGAAATGGAGTTGATTGGCTATATATATAACTTGAAACGTAGCCGTTTTATTGCCACAGACGTGTAAATTGGCGCTGAATGCTTCGGTTTTTTATTTTATGCGCACGCTCAGGCACACCGCGCCGTCGATGGAGCCTTCAATGGTGACGCCCGGCCGGGGCACCACACACACGGGCATCCACGATGGAATGATGATGTCGCCGGTCTTCACGGTAGCGTAGCGCGTCACGCACTCCACCGCCTTGCACGCGGCCTCGAAATGATTGTTGATTACCGAATCGACCCCGGCACAGCTCACAGCCAGAGGAGCGCTCATGTCGACACCCTCGGTCGGCAGCCACGCGCCTGTGTATAGCGCCGAATCAAACATGCCGTCAAGTCCGGCAGGCATACCTGCGGCGCGCAGAGCCTTGTCTGTTCCCGCCGGGATAAGGCGGAGTACCAGGCCGTAGGCGTCGATATAGCGGGGAGCGAAGCGGGCATCCACCGTCTTGCCGAGGCGTCCTATACGGTAGGCCGGACAGATGCGGCCTCCCCATTCCGTGTCGAAATCGGGAAGGAAGAGGGGATGCGGCGGTGTCACCACGGCCGAATCGGCAATCAGTTCCACCGCCGGCGGTAGGATGAAGGGCGAGTCGGCATGACGGTCGAAGGCTATTATCTTCATTTCTCCGAAAGTATGCGGTTGTACATCACTGCGAGGTGGGCGTAGATGGATGTATTCTGAATCACCACATCCGAAGCTGTGCGGATTCTGAACGGAGTGTAGTTCCAGATGGCTCTCACACCCGCCTCAACCAGCTGGTCGGCAACCTGCTGGGCGTATTCCACCGGCACCGTCACTATTCCTATTCCGGCGTTGTAATGGGCTATCTTTTCCCTGAGACTGTCTATATGGAAAATCGGCTTGCCCTTGATGGTGTTGCCCACAATAGAAGTGTCGATATCGAATCCGGCCATGATGTTGAGACCATAGCGCTCCAGACCCTTGTCGGCCATCAGAGCGGAGCCGAGCGAACCAACGCCGACTATCACGGCGCGGTGTTCGCGGTCAAAGCCGAGGAAATCCTTCAGAGCCCGCTCGAGCTCCTTCACGTCATAGCCTATGCGGGTCTTGCCCTTGATGTCGAGCACAGAAAGGTCCTTGGCTATCTGGGCGGCGTCGACGTTTATTTCCTTGGCGATGGCAGTGGAGGAGATATGTTCCACATCATGCGCCTCGAGCATCGACACGTAGGCCAGATACCACGGCAGGCGGCGCAGAGTGGGTTCGGGTGCCGGATACCGGCCTGACGGCTGTTGTTTTTTATCCTGTAGTTGCATTGTTCTTAGATTTCAATCAAGATTTTCAGCGGTATACACCTCCGCCGCGCATACGGCCCCCGGTACCCATTCCGGTATTGCCGTTGAGGCCTCCGCCTCCGAAGCGTGAGTTGCGGTTATAGTTGCTGTCGCGGTTCTTGCCCTTGCGCTTCCCGAAGGGGTCGTCGGGGTCTACGGCCGGGTTTCCGAACTCGTCGTAATACTGGTCGTCCTCATATTCGTCCTCCTGCGGGCCGGTGCTGTTCTTGGGCTTGTTTTTCTTTATCTCCTGAGGCTTCTGCTGGTCGATGGGCAGTTCGTTGATGTCCCACGTCTGGTCCACATCCCAGTTTTTCTTCAGCGCTATTTTCTTGGGATAGTAATAAACCTCCTCGGGCTGTATGGAATCGAGTATGCCGGTATCGTACTTACCGTTGCCGTTGGCATCAATGAACAGGCGCGCGAAGTAGTCGCCGGGGGTGATGTTGCTGAACACTGCATGACCGTCGACCACCGGCACGCGCCGCACCGGCGCATCCTGACGCGACAGCAGCTCTGCCACAGCCGGGCGTCCGTCAAGTCCAGTGACCGCGAGCGAGAGGTTGGCATATTCATTGAGATTCTTCACCGTGAATTCCTCGCTTATCGTGCCGGAATTCACACCATATATGTCGGTCATGCCGAGCGAGTCGACGGTGAGCCGGTATTTCTGTCCCGGCTCCCATTCGTAGGGAGCGGCATAGTGGAGCAGGTCAAGTGGAGACGACGGACGGAACACGGGGCGCTCCACCTCATACCAGGTGGAGTCCTCGAGAATCTCAAGGCGCACGGCCGATGTGTCGAGCCGCGCCAGCGGACGCTCGAACGTCAGGGCTATGGGTGCGTACACATCCACCGATCCGCGGCTCGAGACCGTCACTTTCATCACGGGTACCTCGGGAGCCTTGGCGGTGTCACCGTCGTTCTTTCCTTTTTTGGCGCGCTCGGTGTCATTTTTCCTGTCACGTTTTTTGCCGCGGAGATTCATCACGAGGGTATCGGTGGTCCACGAGAGGCGGTCGAGGGAATCGGTGCGCTGATAACGCGCCTCGAGCATTATGGTGTCCTGAAGTATCACGGCCGAATCCGTTATCCAGTATTCAAGGGTGTCGCGGGTGGGCGAGGAGTTGAGCACCGCCCAGCGCTCTATGTTCTCACCGTGGCGTGAGCCCCCGAGCATCCGCAGAAGCGGGAGGGTGTCGGAGGGAGCGCCCATATTAAGGGTTATCCGGTTGGCCTCGGGACGCGCGCGGTCCATGAGATACTGTGCCTTGTAGTTTTCGTTGAACCAGGTCAGGAGCACGTTGTCGGGCTTGAACTCAGTCACGGCATGGGTAAACACCGAATCAACGTCGCCGTTGGCGCTGAAAATGGTGTCGGTGTGCTGTGCCTGCACGGCCGTTGGAGTCAGCGTGGTGTCGAAGAAAGCCACGTCCTCCGAGCGGTCCCAGTGGAAGTCGCGGTTCACGTCGTTGACGGCGTAGATGCGGTATGTGCCGGGCTTGAGATTGCGCACGGTAAATTGTCCCAGCTGGTTGGTCTTGGTGATGCGCTCGAATGGAAGAGTGCGTATGGCCGTGTCGCTGAGATTGCTGTAGACGCCCACGAGCATTCCCTGGGCAGGTTCCAGATTCTCGGCCTGGAACACCATGCCCGAAATCGAAAGAGTGTCTATCTCCGGGCCGGTGGAGAAGTCAAACGAGAAGCCGTCAAGTATGTTGCCCTCGTTGAGGTCTTTTATGGCGTCGGTGAAATCCACGGTATAGGTGGTGTTGGGAATCAGCGAATCGCGCAGCTCTATGCTCACGCGGTGGCCCACGCCTGAAATCTGCGGGGTATTTTTCTGGGCCGGCGACACCACGATTTTGTTCATGGGGTCGTCGAGCTGTATATTCTCATCGAAGTTTATGATTATGCGTGAGCGGTCCACGTTGACCGAACCCGGCGCGGGGTTGCTGCGCACAAACCGTGGGGGGTCGAAGTCGCGCTCTCCGCCCTGGGGACGGCCCATGCTGGCACAGGCGCCCAGCACAAGGCCCAGGGCGGCCGCGGGCAAAATACGCATGTATGACTGGGGGCGTTTCATAATCTGCAAAGGTAGTCTATCCGCCCGAATTAAGGAATTATTTAAGTATCTTTTGTTAAAAACCGTGTCTCGGAGAAGCCGGTTCAGAGCGAGAAGTAGACCATGAGTCCGCCGAGGGCTATGTAGCCGAGGGCATAGGGTATGGCGCGGCGCAAAATGGCGTCGTCGGCATCCTTCATGTCGCACGCGGCCGTGGCTATGGCTATGCTCTGGGGCGAAATCATCTTGCCTCCGGTGGCGCCGGTAGAGTTAGCCGCCGCCAGCCAGTCGGCCTCGCTTCCATGGAAGCCCAGGAAAGTGCCCGTGCCGTTCATTCCCAGCTGATGGGCCACATTGGCCTGCAGCTTGCCGAAGAGGATGTTCGATGATGTGTCGCTGCCGGTGACAAACGTACCGATGGCACCGATAAGCGGGGCGAAGAGCGGATAATACGAACCCGTCACAGCCACAAGTCCGGCGGCTATGGCGCCTATCATGCCGCTGTAGTTCATAACCGAGGCAAGAGCTATCAGACACACTATGGTTATGGTGGTGAAACGCAGATTGACAATGGTGGTGGCAAGCACTTTCAGCAATTGCTTAGGGGTGAGGCCCTGAAGCAGGCCGCCGGCCACACTGCCTGTGAACAGCCACAGGGCGGCATTGTTGATCCAGCCGAATTTGAATGTGGAGCCTATGACCGGCAGAGGCGACTGACTCACGAGGTGAGTGCGCAGAAAGCCGTTGACCGGCGGACAGAGCGCCCCGGTGAGCAGAATCAGTACCAGAATGAAGATGTACACGCTCCATGCCCTGAATGTCTGCCCGGCACTGAATTTCGTTTCAGTCTTTTCCGGTTTTTTGCTCTTTGCAAACACCTTGACATAGATTATGATGGCGAGTATGGCCGCCAGAGAGCCTACTATGGCCGGCGTCTCCGCGCCCAGACGGGTGGCGCAGAGTATCTGCACGCCCAGCGACACGGCGCCGGTCCACAGCGCAAGCACTATGTTACGTCCCCACGCCTTGTGATCGGTGAGCATCAGTATCACGAAAGGAATAAGGAAAAAGAGAGGCGCAAGCTGCACCACGGCGAAGGCCGACACCTCACACACGGTCTGTGCCGAAGCTCCTCCGGCCGAAATCTCGTTGCAGAGCGTAGTGATAGGCACTCCCACCGCCCCGAACGCAGTGGGCACAGAGTTGCCCAGCAGAGCCACGAGCGCCGAGAACATCGGTTTGAATCCCAGGCCTATGAGTATGGCGGCGGGAATGGCTACGGCCGTGCCGAATCCGGCCATGCCCTCAAGCAGGCCGCCGAAGCCCCACACCATCATGAGCACGAGCACCCCGCGGTCGTCGGTAAAGGATGTGAACTGGCTTTTTATCACCTCTATGGACTTGGATGCCACAAGTATGTTGTAGCTGTAAATCGCCATCAGGATTATGAGCAGAATGGGGAACACGGCCTTCAGGGCGCCCTCCGCTGTGGCCCAGCCCACTAAGCTGTAGACGGAATCGCCCGCGAACCGCTCGGGAATTATGCCCATGGCAGGCGCGCCCCACACGGCAAGGGCCACGGTGGCCAGAAACGTTATCAGCGCGCTCAGGTAGCTCGGCACCTTGAATCCGAGCATCAGAACAAACAGCAGCACTACTGGCAGTATTGAAATCAGGGCATCCATATTTCCGTCAGTTCATCGGTTTACCCTGATATAACACTTTTGCCGCCCGATTTGTGCTACCACACTTTATTAAGCGAGGCGTTGTATTCGAGATTGTTGGCGGCAAGATAATCCTCAAGCTCGCGGCGGTCTATGCCCATGTCGGCGCAAAGGTCGTCGAGATTGCTGTAGAAATCACGCAGTTTCATATTGATATAACTCATCAATATGGCGGGGTCTTTGGGAAATTCGTCCATGACTCAGAGTTTTCCGGCAAATTTACTGATTTATTCCCGCCTGATTGCTACTTTTGCCATTCACTTCATCCAACTGAAATGCTTTTTATTGCAGCGCCCCTCCAGGGCTTCACGCAGGCGCCATGGCGCGCAATCCACTCCGGAATGTTTCCCGGTGCGGTGGACGAGTATTTCACACCCTTTATGCGGCTCGAAAGCGGAGAGCCGCGCGCACGCGACCTGCGCGACATCACCGCTGGCACTAACCTTACCGTCCAGATAATGGCCCGCGACGCCGGGGAATTCGCCGTGCTCACCGAAGCCGCCGTCGCCGCGGGAGCCACACACATAGACCTCAATGCCGGATGTCCATACCCCATGGTCACACGGAAAGGACGCGGAGCGGCTCTTATCGAGAACCCTGAGGCACTCTCCGCCATAGGCGAGGAAATGCGCAAATGGCCCGAAGTCGGTTTTTCTATGAAAATGCGACTGGGCACGGAGAATCCTGAGGCATGGCGCAGTAGCGCCGACGCAATCGCAGCGATGCCTCTGCGGCTGCTCACGGTGCATCCCCGCGTAGCCCGTCAGCTTTATTCGGGCGACCTCTTTATGGAAGAATTCAGCGAACTTCTCAGGGCCTCGGCCCATCCGGTAATATTCAAC
>VSPV01000134.1 GCA_009775605.1 Paramuribaculum sp. | reverse complement strand
GGGTTGGCCATACAGGTTTACTCTCGCTATATCTACCATTCTGATTCCTCGGTATTAGGTTGTGGGTTGGATTTGATGTTGCCGCTTGCGCGTTTGCGCTGCTTCTTCTTGCTGGCCTCGACAAACTCAAAGTATTCGTTGGGGCTCATCTCATCTTCCTTAATGAGTGGGGAGAACACATCCAGTTCGCCCAGAACGCGAAGCACACGCATCAGTGAATCGAAATAGCTTATATCGCCTTTCTCGATTTTCTTTAATGTCGTCAGAGAGACTTGTGCCTGTTCTGCGAGCGACGCCTGAGTGAAGTTCTGTCGGAGTCGCAGATGCCTTATTTTTTGTCCCACCCGACGGCGGATCTCACCGTCAGGCAACATATAGATATTCTCTTCCATAGTCGTACTTACGTCTGTTATACTGCAAATATAGTAATAATAGCTTTAACTGCAACTATTATGTTCTAAATATTTCTTCCTCGCAGACGCCGCAGAATTCGCGACAGCATCTTCCGGGTAAACGGTTTGCTGGCACGGCGGTTGCGCGGGTCTGTTTTGATTTTGCAGAGCCGCGGGAGTTTTGTAACTTTGCGGAGCTATATTGTAATACAAGCTCAAAGAGTTATGAATATATCATATAATTGGCTCAGACAGTATATTGACTGCAAGCTTACCCCCTCTGAACTCGCCGGGGCGCTGACCTCGATAGGTCTCGAGACCGGTACGGTGGAGGAAGTAGAGAGCATAAAAGGAGGCCTTAAGGGACTCGTTATAGGTAAGGTACTTACGTGTGTGGAGCATCCCGACAGTGACCACCTTCATGTGACAACCGTTGACCTCGGCCAGGGCGAACCGGTGCAGATAGTGTGCGGCGCACCCAATGTGGCCGCCGGCCAGACCGTTGTGGTGGCAACGATAGGTACCACCCTGTATGACGGCGACAAGGAATTCAAGATAAAGAAATCTAAGATGCGCGGTGTGGAGTCACTGGGTATGATCTGCGCCGAGGACGAAATAGGCGTGGGCACCTCCCACGACGGCATTATAGTGATAGAGGAGGACATTAAGCCCGGAACACCCGCGGCCGATTATTTCGGCCTGACTTCCGACTATGTGCTGGAGGTAGACCTCACTCCCAACCGCATCGACGCCGCCTCCCACTTCGGTGTGGCGCGCGACCTCAGCGCCTGGATGGCATGTCATGCCGAGCCCGCGCAGCTGAAGCGTCCGGATGTGGAGTCTTTCCATGTTGACAATCCCGCAGGCGACGCCATAAAGGTGCAGGTTGACAACTACGAGGCCGCTCCCCGTTACTGCGGAATCACAATCCGCGGCGTAAAGGTGGCCGAAAGCCCCGAATGGCTCAAAAAAAATCTTACAGCCATAGGTCTGCACCCCATCAACAATATCGTGGACATAACCAACTATATACTCCACGGTATAGGTCAGCCTCTCCACTGCTTCGACCTCAACACCATCGACGGAGGTCAGATAGTGGTGCGCAACTGTCCGGAAGGCACTCCGTTCGTGACTCTTGACGGCGTGGAGCGCAAGCTTTCCGCAGCCGACCTCATGATATGCTCGGCAACCAAGCCTCTTTGCATAGCCGGCGTGTTCGGCGGCCTTGATTCGGGAGTGACCGAGCAGACTACCGACGTGTTCATAGAGAGCGCCTACTTCAACCCCACGAGTGTGCGCCGCACCGCACGCCGCCACGGCCTGAGCACCGACGCCTCGTTCCGCTACGAGCGCGGCACCGACCCCAATCTGCCCCTCTATGCCCTCAAACTCGCCACTATCCTTATAAAGGAACTTGCCGGCGGCGAGGTGTGCGGCGAGCCGGTTGACATCTACCCGCATCCTGTGGAGCCGTTCAAGGTCGAGCTGAGCTACAGTTATATGAACGGACTCATCGGCAAAGAAATACCCCGCGAGATTGTGGATTCCATTCTGCGTTCTCTGGAGATAGAGATTGCCGGCCGTCCGGCCGACGACGTGATGGATCTGCGCGTGCCCACCTACCGCGTGGACGTGACCCGTCCCTGCGACGTGGTGGAGGATGTGCTTCGCATTTACGGCTACAACAACGTGGAGATTTCAACCACGGTACACTCCTCGCTCTCCTATGAGAGTCGCGCCGATGCCGACAACGCCCTGCGCAACCTCATTTCCGAACAGCTCACCGCCACCGGATTCAATGAGATAATGAACAACTCGCTCACGGCCGAAAGCTACTATGCCGACAATGCGCGCTGGAGCGCCGACCGCTGCGTGCGCCTGCTCAATCCGCTCAGCTCCGACCTGAGCGTGATGCGCCAGACGCTTCTCTATGGCGGTCTGGAATCGATAGCCTACAATATCAACCGCCGTTCGGCCAACCTCAAGTTCTACGAGTTCGGCAACGTCTACAGCCGCAAGCCCGGTGTGGAATCCACCGCCGAGGCGCCGCTCGCTCCCTTTGTGGAAGGCTCACGTATGGCTCTGTGGCTCACCGGCGACATGCGTCAGGCCGGTTGGGCCCATCCCGCCGAGGAAGCTACTGTGTTCGACCTCAAGGCAATCGTGGCCAATATCTTCCTGCGCATGGGCATCAATCCCGCCGAGATAAAGCTGACTGCCGCAACCGCCGAGACTCCTTTCAGCGCCTCGCTCAAGGTCACAGGCCGTTCAGGCAATGCCATCGGCGAGATGGGTATAGTGGACAAGGCCACCCTTGCTACTTTCGACATAAAGCAGCCCGTATGCTACGGTGAATTCGACTGGCAGACGCTCGTGCAGATGTCCTCGCGCCACAAGACGAGCTACCGTCAGCTGCCGCGCACCATGGCCGTGAAACGCGACCTGGCGCTGCTTGTGGACACCTCCGTGACCATGCAGCAGATTGAGAATGCCGTGCGCGAGGCCGACCGCAAGCTTCTGCGCTCCGTAAGCCTCTTCGACGTCTACGAGGGCGACAAGCTCCCGGCAGGTAAGAAATCCTACGCCATCACCATGACTCTGCAGGACGACGAGCGCACGCTCAACGACAAGCAGATCGACGCCGTGATGAAGAAAATAGTAAGCTCACTCGCCGCCAAGACCGGCGCGACGCTCCGTTAAAGAAAATCAATAACAATAAATCAATAAACAACACACTACTTCACAATGGGAAGAGCATTTGAATACCGCAAAGCCCGCAAGCTCAAACGCTGGGGCAACATGTCGCGTACATTTACGCGTATAGGCAAGGAAATAACCATCGCCGCCAAAGCAGGCGGTCCCGATCCCGACTCCAATCCCCGTCTGCGCGCGCTGATGCAGAACGCCAAGGCCGCCAACATGCCCAAGGACACCGTGGAACGCGCCATAAAGAAGGCTACCGACAAGGACGCCGGCGACTACAAGGAAATCACATACGAAGGATACGGACCGCACGGCATTGCGATTTTCGTTGAGGCCGCTACCGACAACAACACCCGCACCGTGGCCAACGTGCGCTCATATTTCACCAAATTCGGCGGTTCGCTGGGCACACAGGGATCCCTTTCGTTCCTTTTCGACCACAAATCAGTGTTCAAAATCAAACCCAAGGCCGACGTGAGCCTGGAGGATCTCGAGCTTGAGCTGATTGACTACGGCGTTGACGAACTCGTGGACGACGTGGATGATGACGACAACGAAATCATCGTTCTCTACGGTGGCTTCGAGGACTATTCATCAATTCAGAACTATCTCGAGAGCAACGGCTTTGAAATCGTATCGTCGGAATTCGTGCGCATCCCCAACGACCTCAAGGAGGTTTCGGCCGAACAGCGCGACGCCATCAACCGTCTTCTGGAGAAAATCGAGGAGGACGAGGATGTGCAGAACGTGTTCCACAATATGAAAGAGCCTGACGAGGACGAGGACGAATAACATCCCTCCTCACCCAGTCGATAATACAACAAAGGCTGCCCGAGTGATTCGGAGCAGCCTTTGTTATATCGTGTGGGAGCCGCCCGGGCGGCGGGGTTTATTTGAACAGGTATTGCTGCGAGATGGATTCGTTGTTGTGCACGCGGCGGATGGTGTCGGCAATGAGCTTGGCGACGGAAATCACGGTAGCTTTCTTGCACTCGTGGCGCAGAGGAATGCTGTTGGTGAAAATCATCTCGGTCATGGCGCAGTTGTCAACGCGCTCGCTTGCGGGGTCGCTCATGATGGCGTGTGAAGCGAGGCCGCGCACCGATTTGGCGCCTTTCTCCATCATGAGGTCGGCAGCCTTGGTGATGGTGCCTGCGGTGTCCACCATGTCGTCGATGAGCACCACGTTCTTGTCCTTTACGTCGCCGATTACGGTCATTGATTCAACCACGTTGGCTTTGGCGCGCTGTTTGTGGCAGAGCACCAGAGGCACGTTGAGGAACTTGGCGTAGGAGTTTGCGCGCTTTGCACCGCCAACGTCGGGAGTGGCAATCACCATATCCTCGAGATTGAGCGATTTGATGTAGGGGATGAATACCGACGAGGCATAGAGGTGGTCAACGGGAACGTTGAAGAATCCCTGAATCTGGTCGGCGTGCAGGTCCATGGTAATCACGCGGTTAACTCCGGCGGCGCTCAGAAGGTCGGCCACGAGTTTGGCGGCGATGGACACGCGGGGTTTGTCCTTGCGGTCCTGACGGGCCCAGCCGAAGTAGGGGATTACGGCTATCACGGAGTAGGCCGAGGCACGCTTGGCGGCGTCAATCATCAGCAGAAGCTCCATTAGATTGTCGCTGTTGGGGAAGGTAGACTGCACGAGATAGACCTCGCAGCCGCGGACGGTTTCTTCAAACGACACCTCGAATTCGCCGTCGGCGAAATGCTGGATGTTCATCTTACCAAGTTCAAGGCCAAGGTCTTTGCAGATTTCTTCGCCCATATAGCGTGAAGCTGTACCGGCGAAAATCTTGATGGGATGGATTACGGATTGCATATAGAAGATTGAAAAAGAATTATCACTGCAAAATTACAAAGAAATATTCAGCCAACCGCATTCAATCGTTTTTTTTACGGTTGGTTTTTCGGGGCTTTGGTTTGGGCGAGTTCGCGGTCTTTGCTTTTGTCCCGGTCTTAGGTTTGACGGGTGAGAGTACCCATACGGCTGCTCCTCCAGCAGGAACACTGACGGTGACGGGGGCGTCCGGATCGAGCGTCATGGTTGATTCCGTACCGGTGATCACCTCGCGCCCCGCATAGTTGCCGGGCTCGATGCCCATGTAGTCGAACGCATGGGCCGGGATGTTGACCGATACGGTCAGATCCTTATGGTCGAAGTTTGCTACCACAAGCACGGTGTTGCCGCCGGGCTGATGGCGCAGGAAGGCATACTGACGGTCGGGGTTGAAATGCTCCGAGCGGGAATTCATCCACATGAGGTCATAGAACATGCCTTCGGCGATTGCGGCCTCGGTGTTGCACAGCGAGAGAATCGCGGCATAGTCGCGGCGCAGGGCGCGTTCGGCGGCAGTGAGCCGTGTCAGCGCCGGCTTGCCCGAGGCGAGCCAGCGGCGCATGGTGTCGAGGCTCCAGTAGTCGAAGATGGTGGTGCGTCCGTCGCGTCCCGAGAAGCCCTCGCTGTCCATGCCTTTTTCGCCCAGCTCCTGACCGAAATATACCATATACGGGCCGCGGCTCATAAGGGCGCCTACAGCCAGCGGCGCGATGCCGCGCGCGGCGTCGCCGGCGAAAAATTCGGAGGCGAGGCGCTGCTCGTCGTGATTCTCGAGGAAGTTGAGCAGATGGTCCTGCAGGCCTTCCACACGCTGCCAGCAGCCGGTGATGGCCGTGGCCGAGAGGCCGCAGGCGGTGACGGCGCGGAGAGTGTCGTAGAGGTTTACCTTGTCGTAGAGATAGTCGAAGCCTCCGCGCTGTATGTAGTCGTGGTATATGCCGGTGTCGTATAACTCGGCGATGAATATCAGTCCGGGGCGTCCTGCGGCTTTCACCTGGGGAATCATCCACTGCCAGAACTCCACGGGCACCATGTGGGCCATGTCGCAGCGGAAGCCGTCCACGCCCTTTCCGGCCCAGAATTTGAGGATGTGGGCCATCTTGTGCCAGGTGGAGGGTATCGGCTCGAAATGGCGTGAGCCGCCCCACGAGGGGTCAATGCCGTAGTTGAGCTTCACGGTTTCGTACCAGTCGTTGACGCCGGGCGAGGCGTTGAAGCAGTCGTTGCCCGAGGCCTTGGCAGGGAATTCCACGTAGGCCTCGTCGCCTTCGCCTAAGGGGATGGTCGGGGCGAATCCGTAGCCGGGCAGATAGTAATAGTTGTTGTCGCGGGCGAAGAAGAAGCCGGTATTGTCGTCGGCGCCGAAATCGGCGGGAGCGTCGGCCGGGCGCGCGTCGCTGTGGTAGCAGCGTGCGGTGTGGTTGGGCACGAAGTCTATTATCACTTTCATTCCGGCGGCGTGTATGCGCTCTACCAGCGCTTCGAATTCGGCCATGCGGTTCTCCACGTCCACGGCCAGATCAGGGTCTACGTCGTAATAGTCCTTGATGGCGTAGGGTGAGCCGGCTATGCCTTTCACTATATAAGGATTGT
>VSPV01000133.1 GCA_009775605.1 Paramuribaculum sp. | reverse complement strand
TCGCCTGAAAAAATATCCAAACCTCAATGCTACGAAAAGAGAGGCTGCGCCGTAAAACTGAATTACGACACAGCCTCCTTGTTTTATTATTATCCTGATAATTTATGGTGGATTATCCACGGCTTACATGCGGCCGTGACTATAATCCGTGACTATAATCTGACAAAGAAATAGCGGCGTGGGATGTTCATGCGAATTTTTTCGCTAAATTTGCACTTTGATTGAAACCGCGGACTTATCTACGCACCGCATCCCACAATCACTAACCGTCATGCCCCTTCAGACTCCACAGAAAATATTTGTCTGTATAATGGCAGTGCTGCTGCCGATGCTTCCGGTGTGTGCCCGGAACGCCAATTGGTTCCACGCCGACTCCTCGACAGTGGTAAGTCTGCTCACGTGCGCACCCGGCTCCATCATCTACGAACTCGAGGGCCATGCGGCCCTCCGCGTCCGCCAGGCCGACGGAACCGACATCACCGTCAACTGGGGCCTGTTTGACTTCAAAAAGCCCAACTTCGTCTATCGGTTTGTAAAAGGCGAGACCGACTATATGGCCGGAGCCTACCCTACAGCATATTTCCTCCGCGAATATATCGTCACGGGACGCCGTGTGACCCAGTACGATCTTCTTCTGACGCAGGAACAGAAAGCGGCTATACTCAAAGCCGTGGAAGAAAACGTGCGGCCGGAAAACGCCGTGTACCGATACAACTATGTGCGCGAGAATTGCGCCACCGCCATCCTTGACCATATCGAGCGCGCTACAGGGCATCCCCTTGTCATGCCGGAGCGTCCCTCCGATCTTGCCGACGCTACCACATTCCGCAACGCCATGAGACATTACCACCGTAATTATCCCTGGTATCAGTTCGGAATAGACCTCGCCCTGGGCCATGGACTGGATGCGCCCATCGACTCTCGCGAACTGGCCTTCGCCCCCGCGGCTCTCGCGGCAATGGCCCCGGAAATAACATCAGACGGCAAACGGGTGTTTGCCGACGGGGTGGCCCTTACCCCCGGCGAGCCCGAAGGCACAGCATGCGGCCCCACTCCTTGGTGGCTCACCCCGATAGCAGCCGGAACCGCAGTCGCGCTTCTGGCTCTGGCGCTGAGCGTGCGCGATATTCTTCTCCGTCGTCTGAGCCGCTGGTTCGACTCCATCTTTTACCTGCTTCTCGGACTTGCCGGATGCGTGATAACGTTTCTGGTATTCGTTTCGACCCATTATGCAGCTTCGCCCAACTGGCTGCTGCTCTGGATAAATCCGTTATGCCTCGTGATTGCGGTGTGCATATGGTTCAAACGAACATACAAAGCGCTCGCTGTCGTGCAGTGGCTCAACCTTGCGGGTATCGCCGTGTATCTCGCGCTGGCGGCTTTCGGTCCCCTGCAGCCTAACTCCGCATTTTTTCTGTTCCTGACCGCTGATGCGGCAAGAGCGTTAACCTTCCTTATCATCCCTTCAAATGTCTTTTCAAAGAAAGCATAATAAAACCGCGCGGCGCATGGCGCTGCTTTCACTGCTGTCGGTTCTCGCCTCAGGACTTCCCGCCGGCGCACAGACCGCAGCACAACGCACACCCCTCCGCCCCCGCATTCTGCTGGCGGTGACAATCGAAGGACTCTCCACCGATTATCTTGACCTTCTCCGGAACAACTTCGGCGAAGAAGGCTTCAAACGCCTTATGAACGAAGCCGCCGAATTCCCCACTGTGGATTACGGCCCGGGCCTCGACGCCACCGCAGCCATGGCGGTACTTTATACCGGCGCGGCACCATCGGTCAACGGCATTCCTTCGGCCTACGTCTACGACTCCGAGAAACATCTGTCGAAAAACGTTCTTACCGACACCTCGGTGATGGGAAACTTTACCGACGAGACTTATTCTCCGGCAGCCGTAAAAGTATCGACGCTTTCCGATGAAATCAGGGTGGACTCCGACGGCGACGGCTACGTCTACTCCATCGCAGCCTCTCCGGCATCTTCCATCATCTCGGCCGGACATGCCGCCAACAGTGCGTTCTGGCTCAACCGAAACACCGGAAACTGGGCCACCTCCACCTATTACAAGGACGTGCCGCCGGAGGTCACCGAGATTAACTACCGCAATCCTCTCTCTCGCCGACTCTCCGACTACAAATGGACTCCCGGCAGCCCGATGAACAGCTATCCGCTGCTGTCTATGGCAAAGCGCGCGCGTCCATTCAGCCACGTCTATCCGGAAAGCGACCTTCGCCGCTACGAACGCTACGGCACCTCCCCGGGCGCGAACGACGAAATCACCAACATAGCCCTCAGGCTTCTGAAGAAAATACAGCCGGTGACCAATGACGCTGTGAGCATGCTCAATGTCTCATACAGCCTTTCGCCCGACCTGCCTGAAACTCCCGGACGCGCCCGCGCCGAAATAATGGATGCATACATCCGCCTGGACGCATCACTGGCCTCACTGATGCAGGCCGTGGAGAAACAGTTCGGCAAAGACAATGTGGCTGTGATGGTGGCCGGACTTCCGGGGTCGTTCCACGACGGACCAGACAACGAGAAATGGAGAATACCCTACGGACAGTTCTCCATAAAACGCGCCGACGCACTGCTCAACATGTACCTGATGTCGAAACACGGCAACGGGCAGTGGGTAAGCGGATATCATAACCGTAACTTCTACCTCAACCATAAGCTCATCTCGGAGAAAAACCTTGACCTGCCTTCTATCCGGGCCGAAGCCGCCGACTTTCTGGGCCGCATGGCAGGAATCAGCACGGTCTACCCCATAGAATCAATTACCGCTTCACGTGCCGGAGCCGACCCTGAAGGATTGAAACGCAACACCACCCTGGCCCATTCGGGCGATGTGGTAATCGAAGTGAACCCGGGCTGGGAAGTGGTTGACGACCCGAACACATCGCGCCCCGGCGGCGTGACGCGCCACGCACAACTTCCGGCGCCCCTTTTCATCATGGCGCCCGGCATAGCTCCCAGAGAGATAAACAAACCTATTGACGCCCGCGAGGTAGCACCTACTGTAGCCCGCATTCTGCGCATCCGATCACCAAACGGAGCCTCTCTGCCGGCTCTCGACATCAACAAACGCTGAGAGCCCGCTCTCCTTGGCCCAAGGCCGGAGGTTTTTGCCCTCCGGATTGGGTTATTCAGCTGATTTTTCATAACTTTGCAAACCGGAATATAATTACCGCATACATAAAATGTCATTTAACTCTTTTATCACCAAAATATTCGGAAACAAGTCGCAGCGCGACCTCAAGGAAATCCGCCCCATCATTGACAAAATCAAAGCTCTCGGTCCTGAAATGCAGGCCCTTACAACCGACGAGCTCCGTCAGCGCATAACAGCCGTCCGCGAGGACATCCTTCAGGCCACCGCAGCCGACGAAGAGGCCATAAAGCGCAAGAAAATAGAAGTGGAGGAACTTCCCTTCGACCAGCGCCAGCCGCTCTGGGACGAGATTGACCGCCACGACAAAAATATACTCGACACCATAGAGGATAAGCTCAACGAGCATCTGCCCGTGGTGTTCGCCGCTCTCCGGGAGACCGCAGCCCGCTTCGCCGCCAACGAGACGATAGAAGTGACTGCAACGCCTCTTGACCGCGAGCTCGCCGCACAGGGCAAGGACTTCGTGAGCATAGAAGGCGACAAAGCCATTTACCGCACCCCCTGGATGGCTGGCGGCAACGAGATAACCTGGGACATGGTTCACTACGACGTACAGCTCATAGGCGGCGTTGTTCTCCACCAGGGCAAGATTGCCGAGATGGCAACCGGCGAGGGTAAGACACTCGTGGCTACCCTCCCTGTTTTCCTCCGCTCTCTCTCAGGCCGCGGAGTTCACGTGGTAACCGTCAACGACTACCTTTCGAAGCGTGACTCCGAGTGGATGGGCCCGCTCTATATGTTCCACGGCTTGACCGTTGACTGCATCGACAAGCACGAACCCAACACACCCGCACGCCGCGCCGCCTACGAATGCGACATCACCTTCGGCACGAACAACGAGTTCGGTTTCGACTACCTACGCGACAACATGGCAATGTCGCCGTCGGACCTCGTGCAGCGCAAGCACTATTATGCCATTGTCGACGAGGTTGACTCCGTGCTTATAGACGACGCGCGCACCCCGCTCATCATCTCCGGCCCCGTGGCCGTGAGCGACGACCAGCTTTACGTAGAGTACCGTCCCAACGTGGAGAAGGTGGTAAACGCCCAGCGCAAGCTCGTGACCTCGCTCCTTGCCGAAGCAAAAGCCAAGCTTGCAAGCGAAGACAAGGAGGTGCGCAAAGAAGGAGCCCTCGCTCTCTTCCGTGCCTACAAGGGTCTGCCCAAGAACTCCGCCCTCATCCGCTTCCTTAGCCAGGAAGGCATCAAGAACCTTCTGCTGGAAACCGAAGGCTACTATCTGCAGGACAATGCACGCGAGATGCCCAAGGCAACCGAGCCCCTCTATTTCGTGATCAACGAGAAGAACCGCACCGTGGAGCTTACCGACAAAGGTATCGACGAACTTACCGGCACAAGCTCCGACCCGGAATTCTTCGTGCTCCCCGACATCGCCACCCAGCTCTCCGATACCGAACATATAACCGACCTGGAGGCACGCCGCCAGAAAAAAGAGGAACTGCTGCAGAACTTCTCTATCAAATCGGAGCGCGTCCATACCGTAACCCAGCTTCTCAAAGCCTATACCCTCTTCGAGAAGGATGTGGAATATGTGATTGACGACAACAAAATCAAGATTGTCGACGAGCAGACGGGCCGTATAATGGAGGGACGCCGCTATTCCGACGGTCTGCACCAGGCCATCGAGGCAAAAGAGGGCGTGAAGGTAGAGGCCGCCACACAGACGTTCGCCACCATCACTCTCCAGAACTATTTCAGAATGTACCACACCCTTGCGGGCATGACCGGTACCGCAGAGACCGAGGCCGGTGAGTTCTGGGATATCTACAAGCTCGATGTGGTGACCATCCCCACCAACCGTCCTGTGGCACGCGTGGACATGAACGACCGCGTCTACAAGACCAAGAAAGAGAAATACAATGCCGTGATTGCTGAGATTGAGGAACTCGTGAAGAAGGGACGCCCCGTACTTGTGGGCACCACCTCCGTGGAAATCTCCGAACTCCTCAGCCGAATGCTCACAATGCGCCATATTCCCCACAACGTGCTCAACGCCAAGCTCCACCAGCGCGAGGCCGAGATTGTGGCCCAGGCCGGAAAAGCCGGTACAGTGACCATCGCCACCAACATGGCGGGCCGCGGTACCGACATCAAGCTCCCCGAAGAGGTGAAGAAAGCGGGCGGTCTCGCCATCATAGGCACGGAACGTCATGAGTCGCGCCGCGTCGACCGCCAGCTCCGCGGACGTGCAGGCCGTCAGGGCGACCCCGGATCGTCGGTGTTCTACGTATCGTTCGAGGACCAGCTTACCCGTCTGTTCATCTCCGACCGTGTGGCCAAGATGATCGACAAGTTCGGTATCGAGGAGGGAGAGATGCTTGAATCCTCCACCCTCAACAAGGCCATCGAATCAGCCCAGAAGCGCGTGGAGGAAAACAACTTCGGTATCCGCAAGCACCTTCTGGAGTATGACGACGTGATGAACAAGCAGCGCACCTACATCTACAGCCGCCGTCACCACGCCCTGCTCGGCGAACGCATAGGCATCGACATCGCCAATATGTTCTACGATGTGGTGGAGGATCTGGTGACACGCTACAGTTCCGCCGCCGACTACGACGACCTGTCGATGGAACTGATGAGGATTCTCACAATCGAGCCCCCTTTCACCGCCGAGGAATTCCGCAACAAATCCAAGGAGGACATCATCATGGAAATCCATGATGCCGCCATGGCCGAGTTCAACCGCCGCAGCCAGAGAATTATTGATGTGGCCCAGCCCGTGATCCGCGACTGCGTGGAGAACCGCGGCATGGAAGGCCTTATCATAGTGCCCATCACGGACGGCAAGCGCATGTTCCATCTTCGCGCCGACCTGCGCCAGGCCTACGACTCGCAGTGCAAGTCAATCGTTAAGGAATGGCACAAGGCAGTGCTGCTGGTAACGATTGACGAACTCTGGAAAGAGCATCTCCGCGAACTCGACGCCCTGCGTCAGGAAGTGCAGAACGCCACCTACGAGCAGAAAGATCCTCTGGTAAGATATAAGGTTGATTCCTTCCATCTGTTTGAGGAAATGCTTTCAAACCTCAACTCAAAGACTGTGGCAACGCTGATGCGCGGACAGATATATGTGCGTCAGCCCGAACCTGACCAGACACGCCGCGAACCGGAGGTGCAGCGCGCGATGCCCGACAACGGCACCGATTATTCGCGCTACCGCACCAACAAGGAAGCGGTGCCGGGCGAGAACGCCCAGCGTCAGGCAGCCTCGGCGCGTCAGGGCGAGCAGCAGCGTCCCCAGCCAATGAAGGCGGCTCCTAAAATCGGACGCAACGATCCGTGTCCCTGCGGAAGCGGCAAGAAATTCAAGAACTGCCACGGCCGCGGAATGTAAGAATAAAATATAACCTGCGTCGCCGGGCCGCGCCGGCTCCGGCGACGCCTCTGTTTCTGTCTCTTATACACCA
>VSPV01000132.1 GCA_009775605.1 Paramuribaculum sp. | reverse complement strand
CAACCGCCCCTCGCGGCCTGACGGTAACGGCAATCACGGCAACCGCCCTGACGGAGGTTTCAACCGCCCCTCGCGGCCTGACGGTAACGGATCGGCAAACCACCGTCCCGGAAAGCCTTCAAACGGCCGTCCCGACGGTCCGGCACACAAGCCTGCACGTCCGCCCCAGCATAAACCGGTTCCTCCGGTTCACAACCGGCCTCCGCAGTCGGGTCTTCGCCCGGGTCCGAACCACCGTCCCGGTCCGGGATTCCGCCCCGGAAACGGCCCCGGCTTCAATCACGGTCATCATCCCGTGATGCGTCCGCCGCATAGGCCCTGGCATCGTCCGGTACGTCCGCCACACTGGCGTCCGCCGCATCGTCGTCCCCTCGTACCGTCGTTCTTCGGCATTACCCTCGGCATGGCCATGAATGCCACTATCAATGCGCTTGTTGCCAACAACATGCCGTATTATACCGGTGCCAACGAAGTATTCCTCAACAATGTGTACCAACAGAACTACTACTGGCCTGAGGCAATGCTATCATACAGCGGAGGTGTGCTGAGCGGCTCCCGCTTCTTCTTCCAGACCTCCTACCCCGACCCGTCGCGTTTCCGCGGCGTCTATGCCAATCTCTGCGCAAGCCTCGGAACACCGGTTTCCTATACCGGTGCCGGCACCAGCCTCTCGGCAAGCTGGCTCGGGTATGGCGGCGATTACGTCACCCTCGAATACATGCCCATGGCCAACCCCTACGGCGCATTGAGATATTACACCATACTCACCTACGGCAACTGACCGTAGACCCGGATTAAGGATAAGCCCCCGGATGCGATTGTGAATACGCATCCGGGGGCTCGTTTCTTTTAATTATAGGTTACTTAGCCCGGAATGATAGCTTCGTTGGGGCAAACCTCTGCACATGAGCCGCACTCAATGCAAGTGTCGGGATCGATGTGGTAGATTTCACCTTCAGAAATAGCTTCAACGGGGCAAACGGGAAGACATGTTCCACAAGCAACGCATTTGTCGGTTATTACGTAAGCCATAGTTTTAATAATTAATTTTTATATTAAACGAATGAACAAAGTATGTGCAAAAATAAGAGTTTATTTTGATTCATTCTCCATTTTGCAGGAAAAATGATTTAAAAATATGCTTATTCCGGAGCGTCTGTCCGCAGCTGCCGTCATTACTCTGCCACCAGCTCCTTGCCTTTCATTATGGCCTCGCGGTTGGCGGGAAGAAGATGGTGGTGACGCTCGGGAAGTGTCTTTTTAAGGCCAAGCATCACGGAATCAACCGAAACCAGCGGGTCGATTTTCAGAAGCGCGCCGAGCACTACCATGTTATAGCTCTTGGCGCTCTTCATGCCGAAGGTTGCTTCCATTGCCTCCACAGGATACACCTTGATATCGGTGCGCTCCGGAAGACGGTGGATGCCATACGGGTCGTAAATCAGGACTCCTCCGGGTTTCACCTTGCTCTCGAACTTGTCGAGGCTCTGCTGGTTGAGAATCACTGCCACGTCGTAGCTGTCGAGCACAGGCGAGCTGATGGCGCGGTCGGAAAGCACAACGGTGACATTGGCCGTACCGCCACGCTGTTCGGGCCCGTAAGAGGGCATCCAGGTAATCTCCAGATCGTCAATAAGGCCGGCGTATGCCAGAATCTTTCCCATTGAAAGCACTCCCTGGCCGCCGAAACCGGCTATAATAATTTCTCTTTTCATTTGCTGACGGTGTTTTTAATATCTCCAAGAGGATACTTCTCAAACATATTGCTGACCATCCACTCGTTGGCCTTGGCGGGCGAGAGCTTCCAGCCGCTGTTGCACGTGCTCACGATTTCCACAACCGATGTTCCCTTGCCGGCCATGGAGTTCTCAAAAGCCTTGCGTATGGCGGCTTTGGCCTTGCGCACGGCCGCAGGAGTATGGACAGCCTGACGGGTCACAAAGCAAGTGCCGTCGAGCTGCGAAAGAAGGTCGGAAATCTTTATGGGATAGCCATTGAGGTCCACGCGGCGCCCATAAGGTGTAGTGGCTGTCACCTGCCCTTCGAGAGTGGTGGGAGCCATCTGGCCGCCGGTCATGCCGTAAATGGCATTGTTTATAAAGATAATGGCGATATTCTCGCCGCGGTTGGCGGCATGGATAGTCTCGGCGGTGCCTATGGCGGCAAGGTCGCCGTCACCCTGATAGGTGAACACCAGACGGTCGGGATTAAGGCGCTTGGCAGCGGTGGCCACGGCGGGAGCGCGGCCGTGAGCGGCCTCTATCCAGTCAATATCTATATAGTTATATGCGAATACGGCGCATCCCACCGGAGCGACGCCGATAGCGATGTGTTCGGCTCCCATCTCCTCTATAACTTCTGCCACAAGTTTATGGACCACACCGTGGCTGCAGCCGGGGCAGTAGTGCATGGGATTGTCGTTCAGCAACGCCGGCTTGGAGTAGACTTTGTTCTCCGGGCGCTTGATTTCTTCCTGTTTCATTGTAGTATGTTGAAATGAATGGAATTTATTTGTTAAGAGAAGCTATGTCGGCGTTCAGGGCGTCGAGCACTTCCTGCGGATTGGGCACGATACCGCCCATACGTCCGAAATGCCATACCGGTACACGACCTTCCGTGGCAAGACGCACGTCCTGAATCATCTGTCCGGCATTAAGCTCTACAGTCAGTATACCCTTCACCTTGCGAGACATCTCGCTGATAGGAGCGTAAGGGAACGGCCAGAGGGTAATCGGACGAATCAGGCCTACTTTCAGGCCGGCTGCGCGCGCGTCCTCTATTGCCTTGAGGCAGATACGGGCTATGGAGCCGAAAGCCACTATCAGATATTCGGCATCGTCGGTAAAATACTCCTCGTATCTCACTTCGTTCTGCTCTATAAGGGCGTAGGTCTGCTGGAAGCGGCGGTTGTTTTCCTCCATCTTGTAGCTGTCAAGCTCCAGAGTGGTCATTATATTAGGCTTGCGGGTGGACGGACGGCCCGTTACCGCCCACGGGCACTGCTCTATCACTTCGCGCTCCGTGCGGCGGGGACGCTGCGGAGGAAGCACCACTTTCTCCATCATCTGGCCCACTATGCCGTCGGCAAGAAGCATGGCCGGAGTGCGGTATTTGAAGGCAAGGTCAAAGCCGAGGCCCACGAAGTCGGCCATCTCCTGCACCGTTGCCGGCGCGAGCACAATGAAGTGATAGTCGCCGTGGCCACCACCGCGGGTAGCCTGGAAATAATCGCTCTGCGAAGGATGGATTGTGCCGAGGCCGGGACCTCCGCGCATCACGTTCACCACCAGACAGGGCAATTCGCCCGCGGCGATATAGGAAAGGCCTTCCTGCATGAGGCTTATGCCGGGGCTTGACGAGGAGGTCATCACGGCTTTTCCCGTGGCGGCTCCTCCATAAACCATATTTATAGATGCGACTTCGCTTTCGGCCTGAAGCACCACCATGCCTGTGGTCTCCCACGGCATGAGCGCCTCGAGTGTCTCCAGCACCTCGCTCTGCGGAGTGATGGGATAGCCGAAATAGCCGTCGGCACCGTAGCGCACAGCCGCGTGGGCTATGGCCTCGTTGCCTTTCATCAGTCTAACTTCTTCTTTCATATTCAGTGTTGATTTCTGTCAGTGAATGCAGTCCGTGCCGACGCTGCGGCGCAGACTTTATTTTTCAACCACACGATACACCTCTATGCACCCGTCGGGGCACACAGTGGCACACGCCGCGCAACCGATGCAATTCTCGGGTGCCGCGGCGTAAGCGAAATGGTATCCTTTATTATTAACTTCCTTAGGCTGAAGGCCAAGCACATCGGCCGGACAAGCCACAACGCAAAGGTCGCACCCTTTGCACCGCTCAGAGTTGATTTCTACGGCTCCGTATACTTTTGCCATATTACAATAAGTTACTTAATCAGTTTCAATAATTGCGTGATAAACATCGGTTATCGACAGACGCCACGCCATGGAGCGCGACGCCGTTATGCAAATGTAATTAAAACTTTTGATTTTTGTAACTTTTAACAGTTACTTAACCTATGGCACATTTTCAGGGTCAGTGTGCGCGCCTTACACTTTCACCCGGCTTATCTTTATCTTCTTGCCTTTGAGCTTGCACGGCTCAACCGCTTTAAGAATCATAGCGGCCTTTTCAGCCGGCACTGCCACAAGCGCGCTGTGGTCGCGCAAGGCTATGCGGCCTATCTCTGCCGACTCAAGCTGCGCGTTCTTGATGAGGAAACCCACAATGTCGCCACGCGAAATCTTCTCCTTTTTCCCGGCTGCCACATAAAGGGTGGCAACAGCGCTTCCGGCCTTGGGGCGCGCGTCAGAATCAGGAATGTATTGCCGGTCGAAATCAATATACTCCGGAATATTCTCTCCCTCTGTCACTATCACATAAACGGTGCCGCGGGCATCCACGCGGGCCGTACGGCCATTACGGTGAGTCCACGCCTGCTCGTCGACAGGCAGATGGTAATGAATCACGTTCTCAACCTGCTCCACGTCCAGACCACGCGCCGCGAGGTCGGTGGCCACAAGCACCGGAGTGGTACCGTTGGTAAACAGGTCCACGGCCGTCGCGCGCTGGTCCTGGTCCAGGCCCCCGTGATACAGTCCCGCCGCAACCCCGAGCTTCCTGAGATGATTCCAGACCCGCTCGGCGCTTTCGCGATGATTCACGAAAATGATGCTGCGCGCACCCTTTTCTATGCTTCCTAAGAGGGATGTGAGAGTGGCGAGCTTGTCGCGGTCAAACGAAGGCACCTCAACCACCTCCATGCGCGAGCGCGGCGACCCCTCCCCTGCCATGTCGATTATCACCGAATCCTTCATGGGAAGATATGGAGGAATTTCTGCTATCCGGGTGGCCGATGTAAGCACAATAGCAGCATTTTTCAGCGGCAGACGCGAACATATACGGCGCATCTCGCCCTCGAAACCCAATTCAAGACACTTGTCGTATTCATCAATCACCAGCGTCTTAAGCCCCGGGGCATCGAGTTGGCCGCGCTTGAAATGGTCGAGAAGACGTCCCGGTGTAGCCACTATTATATCAGGAGCGGGAGAAAGGGCATTCTTTTCGTCGGTCATCGAATGTCCGCCGTAGAAAGCCACAGTCTTATATTCCGGCCCGAAAGCACGCCGCATCACCTCGGCTACCTGAATCACGAGCTCACGCGAGGGGGCTATGACTATTACAGACACTCCGCTCCCGGGAGCCGCCATATTGCGCATAGCGGCAAGGGTGAAGGCGAAAGTCTTTCCGGTGCCGGTGGGAGCTATGAGCTGCAACCGGCGTGTGTCGGCCTCCGCAGCCTTAAGCTGCATGGGCGTAAGTGAGTCAAAACCCATGCGCTGAAGCACGGGGCCAAGGGTCTGTTGGTTGATTTCCATAGGAGTGAGGATAGAATCAGCCGTATTTGCTGATTTTGCGGAGCTGTGGTTCGTTGATTATCTTTATCTGGCGCCCATCCACCACTATTATCTTCTCGTTTACGAATGCGGTAAGAGTGCGGATGGCGTTTGAAGTGGTCATGTTTGAAAGGTTAGCGAGATCCTCACGGGCCATATACACACGAAGGGTGATTCCGTCGTCCTCGTATCCGTAATGGTCACGGAGCACGGTGATGGCCTCGGCCAGACGTCCGCGGATATGCTTTTGCGTGAGATTCACAATGCGGGTGTCAGAGCTGCCGAGGTTGTGTGAAAGCTCGTGGATGAAAAACCAGGCGACGGCCTTGTTGCTGTCAATCAGGTCGGAGACAATTCTCATTGGGACAGCGCCGAGAACAGAAGGTTCCATGGCCGTGGCGCTCGACACGTAAGGTTCCCCGGCGAAATAAGCGCGGTAACCGAAATATTGCACCGGCCTGATGAGCCTCAATATCTGCTGACGGCCGCCCACACCATCCTTGTGCAGTTTGGCCTTGCCCTTGAGAAGACACCAGAGATATTCCGGATCCTCATGCTCGGCATAGATTATCTGGTTTTTTTTGAAATGATGCAGAGTGAAACTGTCGGTAATCTTTCGTTTCTCATCGCCGTCAAGCAATGTCCAGACTTCCGACAAATCCTCGCTAATCACCTTTTCAAGCGCATCCTTTATCATTCTTTACCTTAGAAATTATTGTACCTTGCGAGTACTGTACCGTACCTGTGCTTCTTTTCACTCAGCAGGGAGTGATTTCACAAAGTTAAACATATTATCCCAATCTCCAATAAAAACTTTAAAAAGTAAAGCCGCAGCAAGATAATTGCCGCGACCCACCTAAAAAATACGTTAATTTCAGAAAATGGCGCGGTGTGGAATCACCTGCGTTCCATCTCACGCTGTATGTCAACAGTCACCTTCTTTCCATTGACGGTGAGAATCACCTTGCAGTCCTTGAAAACCGTGAGACGCTTGAATTTCAATTTATACGTGGCTACTCCATCTTCCAAGTCACATCTTATCTGTTTGGCCGGATATATCTCCCCGTTATTGGATAACACCGCATCTGTGACTTCTACCGATGATGGCGCCTTTCTATCAATAAGAACAATATTTGTTCCCTTGATATTGTTGATGCTCTGATACCTGATTTCAGCCGAAGCGCTGAGCATGACGAGGCAAAGAATTGCCATTGAGATTAACCCGTTGGTTGAATTAAAAGGTGGATTCAAGTTATAAATGCAACACCTATGTTTTCGTTTAATTTTTGAGCG
>VSPV01000131.1 GCA_009775605.1 Paramuribaculum sp. | reverse complement strand
GAATTCAACATTTTAATGTGGGCAAGCGAACCTTGCACATCGTAACGTGCAAGTTTCATGTCAAGCTCACGATCGTTTCCCACCGTGAACTCTTCTATCATTTTGTCGGGTTCATAACCCTTGTTCCAAAGTTGCATAACTAAGCTTTTCTACAAATTTACTGTTTTTGGCTTTTTATTGTCCGCCCCCAAATGATAATAAACATTAAAAGAGCATCAGTTCTGCCGGGAATAGGTTACAGAAAGTTCATCAATGAACTTTCTGTAACCTTCAATCCCCTCCTGTATTTCGGAAAGCATAACGAATTCATCAGCCGTATGACTTCTCTCCGACTTGCCGGGACCCATTTTCAACGTAGGGAAACCATGCATCAGTGCCATATCCGAAGTAGTAGGTGAAACATAAGGCACTCCTCCTGCTGAAACCGCTGCCCTAACCATCGGATGGCTGGAATCTATTGCCGACGCCTGTATTCTCGTGGAGCGAGGCTTAAGTTCCGAGCGACAGACAGCCTGGAGAATCTCAACCGTCTGTTCGTTGGTGTAAGCATCCGTCGTCCTTACATCCACTACAAAACGGCACTGCGCCGGCACCACATTATGCTGGGTTCCCGCCTCAATTTGCGTCACAGTCAGCGAAATGGGACCAAGCAATTCACTATGCTTATCAAACTTATAGTTCCGTAGACGCTCAATATCCTCTATAGCGAGGTAAAGGGCATTTACACCTTCTCCCCTCGCCGCATGGCCCGAGACACCGAGGGCTTTACCGTCAAGCACCACAAGTCCCCGCTCCCCTACGGCCGGCTGCATGGAGGTAGGTTCACCCACCAGACCCATATCCGGCTTTATGCCGAGGGAATACAGATGTGGAAGCATGGCACGGTTACCTTCCGGGCCCATGTTTTCCTCCATCGCCGTAAGGGCGAGCACAAGATTAAAAGGCAGCACCGTATTATAAAACCGGCAGAATGTCGCAGCAAGACAGACCAGTGAAGCGCCGGCGTCATTGCTTCCAAGTCCATACAGACGTCCGTCCGAAGACACTTCGGGTATAAACGGATCCCTTGTGTATGCCGGAGATGGTTTTACGGTATCGTGATGGGAGTTCAGCAACAAAGTCGGTTTGGCGGAATCATAACACAGCTGCACCGCCCAGATATTGTTAAAAAGCCGGTTGGTTTTCACGCCCTCGCTTTCAAGCGTAGATGCTATCAGGTCGGCTGTAGCCTCTTCGCTGCCTGACACAGAGGGCGTGGCAATTAAGGCCTTTAGAAAATCGACCGGATTCATGGCTCTATAAGGGTTCCGATATCATTCCGCAGATTGAGCGAGCTTTTTATCACAACCGATTTGACACCATGGTCTAATGCATTGAACGAATTAGTGAGTTTCGGCACCATTCCTTTCGCTATTACACCGGCTTCCCGCAATGAATCAAACTGTTCTCTTGTGATATGCGGTATAACGCTCGTTTCATCCGCAGGATCCATCAGAACGCCGGCTTTTTCAAAACAGAACGTCAGACATGTTGGTGTCTTGTCAGCCATACCCATGGCAATCGCAGACGCCACACTGTCAGCATTGGTATTCAGGAGCTCGCCGTTTTCGCCTAAGGTAATGGCGCAGAACACGGGAGTAATACCCTCTTCAAGCAATTTCCATATCAGCCCGACATTCACACCGGTACCATCTACATCGCCGACAAATCCGTAGTCAACCGGCTGAGCCGACCGTTTTCTCGACACGAGTGCATGGGCATCGGCACCGCAGAGACCAATAGCATCTACAGAATTCTTTTGAAGGAGCGAGACAATCCTCTTGTTGATGAGACCGGCATATACCATGGTCACCACATCGAGAGTTTTAGCATCAGTCACCCTGCGCCCGTCAATCATAGTGGTTTCGATTCCGAGCGCTTTACTCAGAGCGGTAGCTTCTTTACCGCCGCCATGCACGAGAATTTTCTTTCCCGGTAGAGCGGCGAAATCAGCCATGAAATCATTAAGGGCAATGGGGTCATCAACCACATTGCCCCCTATTTTAATGACATTGATCATAAATCCTCAAGTATACGTTTAAGAACCGTCTGGGCTGAGATCTCACGGTTGGCAGCTTCGGGTATGACGATGCTGCGCTCTGATTCTATCACCTCATCAGTCACAATCATATTACGACGTACCGGCAGACAGTGCATGAAGAATGCGTTATCGGTCAAAGCCATTTTCGAAGCGTCGACTGTCCAGCTTCTATCTGTGGAAAGCACTTTTCCATAGTTGGGATCCGTATATGCCGACCAGTTCTTGGCATATATGAAATCTGCACCTTCAAAAGCCTTGGCCTGATCATACTCCACTTTGACATTGCCTACAAACGACGGGGCCAGCTCATATCCATGGGGATGGGTGACTACAAAATCATAGTCGGTAAGATTCATCCATTCGCAGAATGAGTTGGCTACCGCCTGAGGAAGAGCCTTGGGATGAGGGGCCCAGGTCAGAACCACTTTCGGACGGGGCTTGGTCTTGAACTCCTCGATTGTGATCAGATCAGCAAACGACTGGAGCGGATGCCTTGTGGCTGCCTCCATACTGAAAACCGGTCTTCCGGAATATTTGATGAACTGCTCTATCACTTTCTCCTCATAGTCGCTCTTCTTATCGGTGAGAGATGCAAAAGAACGCACGCCGATTATATCGCAATAGCAACCCATCACAGGAATTGCCTCAAGCAGATGTTCGGCCTTGTCGCCGTCCATTATCACACCTCGTTCCGTTTCAAGCTTCCATGCCCCCTGATTCACGTCGAGCACAATCACATTCATGCCGAGATTCATTGCGGCTTTCTGTGTGCTCAGTCGGGTGCGCAGACTTGAATTAAAGAAAATCATCAGAAGAGTTCTGTTCTTCCCGAGATTTGAATAAGCGAATCTGTCACTTTTTATCTGTAATGCCTCAGCCACGGCCTTATCCAGAGGCCCGATATCGGCTGCACATGTAAATTTCTTCATATTCTGTTTATTTAAGAGTCAGCCAGCAGCTCTTTAAGTTCCTGAATAAACAGAGCTGCTTTAACCTTAGATAGATTAAGTGCCGGAAGTATTCTCACCGTGTGCTCGCCCGCACCTCCGGTAAAGATATGCTTCTCTTTCAGAAGTTTTTTTCTGAAGTCGGATGCCGAACCTTCAATGTCGAATCCTATCATAAGGCCACGGCCTCTTACATCCTTGAGCTGGGGTATTTTCTTAAGCTCGTTGATGATATATTCTCCGGTTGAGGCGGCGTTTGCTATGAGATTCTCCTCCTCAATTACATCAAGCACCGCAATTGCAGCGGCACAGGCAAGATGATTTCCACCGAAGGTGGTACCAAGCATTCCTTTTACGGGCTTGATATCACCGTTTATGAGAACCGCTCCCACCGGAAAACCGTTGGCAATTCCCTTGGCACACGTGATAATATCAGGCTTTACACCTGTCCACTGGTGAGCGAAGAACTTTCCTGTTCGGCCATAGCCGCTCTGCACCTCATCGAGTATAAGGAGAACCCCGACCTCATGAACAGCAGCCTCAAGCTCTTTGAAGAACGAATCCTGAGGCATCCGGATACCGGCAACCCCCTGAATACCTTCTATTATCACACCGGCGATATCACCTTTGGACAAGAGCTCCTTCACCTGCTGGATGTTGCCCAGTTCAGCGAACACCACATTGTTGGAGTTGTTGAACGGAGCCTGTATCTTGGCATTGTCCGTTGCAGCAACCGCACCCGAGGTGCGCCCGTGGAATGACTTGTCGAAAGCAAGAATCTTAGGCCTTCCGGTGACAAAGGATGCAAGCTTCATTGCATTCTCATTAGCTTCCGCACCGCTGTTGCAAAGGAAAAGCTGGTAATCCTCGTAACCGGATGCCTTTCCAAGTTTATCGGCAAGTTCCTGCTGGAGGGAATTCTCGACTGAATTCGAGTAAAAGCCCAGTTTTGAAACCTGTTTATTTATAGCGGCTATATATTTCGGATGGGAATGGCCAATCGAAATCACCGCATGACCTCCGTAAAGGTCAAGGTAGGGAGTATCATCGGAGGTGTACACCCAGTTACCTTCCCCCCTCACGGGTTCTATATCATAAAGTGAATAAACGTCAAAGAGTTTCATATCAAAATGCTGAGGGTTTAAGACGGAGTCCGGCGGTTTCATCCAGACCGAACATAAGGTTCATATTCTGGACAGCCTGCCCGGAGGCTCCTTTGAGAAGATTGTCAATAGCCGTTGTAACCAAAAGTAATCCGTCGTCGCTCATAGAGAGTGAAATCACAGCCTTATTGGTGTTGACGGCCTGCTTCAGATCCACAGGCTTATCTATTACCACCGTGAAAGGAGCTTCTCTATAGTATTCTTTGTAAAGAGCGGCAATTTCATCAAGCGGTTTGTCGACTTTAGTCGTAGCCATAACGAAAATGCCTCGGGGGAAGTCTCCTCTTACAGGTACAAATCTGATTTTTCCATTCCATCGGGAATCCAGCCCATTTAGCGTGCGGTTGATCTCCAGAAGATGCTGGTGGTTAAAAGGCTTGTAGACCGACAGGTTATCGTTACGCCAGCTGAAATGAGTGGTTGCTCCGGGTTTTACGCCTGCGCCTGTAGAGCCGGTTATGCCCGTGACGTTCACATCTTCTTTAAGAAATCCGGCCGCAGCCAAAGGAATAAGCGAGAGCTGAATGGCAGTGGCAAAGCATCCGGGGTTAGCGAGAAGAGCCGTTGTTTTTATTCGCTCCCGGTTTATTTCCGGCAGACCGTACACATATCCGTCATGTTCATCCCGGAAATCCTGAGCGAGATCTATGACTTTGAGATCAGCGGGACGCCGGTTTTCACTCCAAAACTCCGTGCTTTTGCCATGTCCGGAACATAAAAACAGAACATCTATGGCCTCAAGCTCGAAGCTGTCGGAAAACACAAGGTCAATCTCCCCTGCCAGGCCGCCGTGAACATCCGTGACAGGATGCCCGGCGTTGCTCGACGAGTGAATAAATTTTATCTCAGCCTCGGGATGATTCAGGAGTATTCTTATAAGTTCTCCTGCAGTATAGCCTGCGCCGCCTATTATTCCGACTTTTATCATTTCTTAGACTCGGCGCGCTTCTTTACGTTGTAGAAAATCTTCATGGGGTTAGCCATGATTTTAGTAAAGCCTTTTACATCGTCGGCTGTCCATGCGCGGTTCACCTCGCCATATTCTCCGAAATCATTCTTCATGAGATCGAAATCCGACTCTACACCTACGAGAGTATATCCGTAAGGATGAAGCTCTACAGTCACGGTTCCATTGACATTCTTCTGGCTGCTCTCAAGGAATGCCTCCATATCGCGCATCACCGGATCAAGATACTGAGCCTCGTGGAGGAACATGCCATACCATGTGCCGATCTGGTCTTTCCAGTAAAGCTGCCACTTGGTGAGCACATGCTTTTCAAGCATCTTGTGGGCGGCTATTATAACGATAGGAGCGGCGGCTTCAAATCCCACACGTCCTTTGATTCCGATTATGGTATCGCCGATGTGCATGTCGCGGCCTATTGCAAAACGCGAGGCTATGGCCTCAACTTTGCGAATGGCCTCAACCGGGTCTGTGATTTCCTGACCGTTCACACCTGTAAGCTCGCCCTCCGTGAAAGTGAGTTTAAGAAGCTCTGGCTTTTTGCATACGAGCTGCGACGGATAAGCCTCCTCAGGAAGGGTCTGCTCAGAGTGAAGAGTTTCTTTACCTCCTATGCTTGTTCCCCAGAGTCCTTTATTGATGGAATACTCCATTTTCTTGAAATCAGCTTCGTAACCGTGTTCCTTAAGGTAGTTGATTTCATACTCGCGGGTAAGGGTAAGGTCGCGAGTGGGAGTTATAATCTCAACATCCGGAGCGAGGATCTGAAATGTAAGGTCGAAGCGCACCTGGTCATTACCTGCGCCGGTTGAACCGTGCGCAATGGCATGAGCACCTATTTTGTTAGCATATTTGGCGGTGGCTATTGCCTGGAAAATACGCTCGGAGCTGACAGAAATAGGGTATGTGCCGTTTCGGAGCACGTTGCCCGCAATCATATACCTTATGCTCTTGCCATAATATTCGCTGGTAATATCAAGAGTAGCATGACTTGCGGCGCCAAGCTTCATGGCGCGGCGCTCTATTTCCTTAAGCTCCTCTTCACTGAAACCGCCTGTATTGGCTATGGCGGTATGCACTTCGTAACCAAGTTCTTCTGAAAGATATTTCACACAGAAGGATGTGTCAAGGCCCCCACTGAAGGCGAGCACTACTTTTTTCTTTTCAGCCATTTGCGTATTTGTATTTTATGCTGTTAATATTTTCTGATTATTTTACATGGAACAATGAGCGGAATATATTCCCGAGCTTCATTAAATAAGGAGTAGCGACGGTATTGCCGGGAGCCGGCTGCTGAGGGTCATAAAGCATACCCGTGCACAGACACATTCTCCTGTTGTTGCGCTGAAGTATATCATAGTTCTTGCAGCCCTGACATCCGCGCCAGAATTCCTCGTCATCGGTAAGCTCCGAGAAGGTTACGGGCTTGTAGCCCATTCGCGAGTTGAGTTTCATCACCGGAAGCGACGTCGTGATACTGAATATCTTGGCATAAGGAAACCGTTCGCGTGCAAGCTGGAATGTTTTGTCCTTGATTTTCGCTGCAAGACCCATGTGACGGTATTCAGGATCTACTATAAGGCCTGAAGTAGCCACATAATCTCCGTGGCCCCAGCTTTCAATATAGCTGAAACCGATCAGCCTTTCACCGTCAAGCGACACAACGGCTTTTCCGGATCTAAGATTCGCCCCAA
>VSPV01000130.1 GCA_009775605.1 Paramuribaculum sp. | reverse complement strand
GGGTATAATAGGCAGCCGCATTCAGGGCTGTTTGTGCGGCAGATACTGAGCTATATGCCTGATTTTCTCTGATTTCATCACCATTGCTTTGTCTCGGCGTCCAAGGCACAAGTTTGTGTTCAATTACAAGCACATTGTTGCCTGTAGCATCTTTATCGAGGCGATAGGAGAAGATGCTGTCATTGTCATTGTCGGTGTTTTTTTCACCCGAGAGCTTATTCTGCGCTTTGGTAACTTTGATGTCGACCACTTCGCCGTTGCCTCTGCTAACGGCATTGAACCGCTTATAGCTCATGGTGATGTCGCTGATTTCCACGGTGTGGGAGGTGTAGAAGGGAATGGAGATGGAGGGCTGGTTGTCGACCACGTATTCCTTTTGGTTCACCACCAGATAGCGGTAGTCCTTGATGTCGGCCGTGGTGGGAGCTTCCGCCCAGTCAACGGCCTGATAGCTTGCTTCCACCGGAAGTGGTTCCTGAGGCGAGAAGCTGCCGAGCATGTCGAGGTTGATATTCACCTGATAGGCGGTGTTGCGGCGCAGGCTGTAGGTGTTTGAGCCCGCATCGGGGTCTTTGACTATAGGCACGCTGTAGTAGCACGTCTGGTATTCCGTCTCCTGATTCTTCCGGAAAGGAACAATGAGGGTCATGGACGTGCGGTGCTGTTCGGTGGCGATTTTCTGCCAGCTGTTGGGGTAGGAGTAGAAGGGCACGGTCATCTTCCAGGGATAAGCGCTGCCGCCTACCATACCTTCCGAATTTGTGAAGCCATACCGGCGGTCTGCGTCGGCCGAGGTGCCGATGCGGAAGTAATCGCCGTCGGCAAGCGTAATGCTTACCCGCGAGGGGTCGATTGCCGAGCGGCTCACACCGTTGTTGAGCAGCACCTGCATTCCGTCGGGTACGGGAGTCCAGGTCCCGGCATTGGCGCTGCCCTCCGGCATCACTATTTGCTCGGGCACGCTCAGGGCGAGGCTTATGCGGGCGGCGGCGCGCACAAGCATCACGTTTCCGCTGCCGGTGCCGGAGCCTTTGCCGTCGGGGGTGAAGGTCACGGCGGTGTTTCCGGCGCGGTCAGTCTCATTGGTGTCGCCGATCATCACGAAGCCTGTCTGCACTTTCTGAGTGCCGAAGTTAGCGGTGACGGTCTGCGCGCGTAGCTCGTTAACTGTGGCGTTTGCGTTTAGCGAGACGCCGGCCGGCAGGTTGGCCACGGCCACCATGCGGCAGGTGCCTGCGGTGGTGAGGTCATGGCCTATGAGGGCGGCCATATCGTCGAGCTCCACCGACATTTTCACCGTGGTCCGCTGCTTGGCGGTGAGTCCGGTGAAGGCTTGGAAGACCGTTGCTGGGGTATCGTCGGTGGCGCTGGTCGGGTAAAGGAATATGTGAAGGGAGTTGATAGCATCCTCGTTATTGGCGTCGTCGGCGGCGCGTGAACCGGTGCGTGCGCTCGAGAAGGTGAGGGTTACGTTGCCCTCGCCGGTCGTGCCGCTGTCGAGATCCTCACCGGCACACGACCACAGCGAAGCCGAGGCTGCCGCTACGAGCAATGCGTTTATGAAGTGTCTTAACATCATGGTTTATATTGATCGTTTTTTATCGGTGTTATTCTTTTGCCTGCTGT
Organism: Paramuribaculum sp.; assembly: GCA_009775605.1. GTDB lineage: Bacteria > Bacteroidota > Bacteroidia > Bacteroidales > Muribaculaceae > Paramuribaculum. The sequence goes on along the minus strand of VSPV01000130.1, from coordinate 5,255 downwards.
ATGGTCCATGTGCCGAGAATGTTGGGCGTGGTGGCGTCAACAAACCGGTCATTGCCGCCGCCAATCCACACCATTATCTGGAGGCGCGCCTTGCTGTTGACCGAGGGATGCTCGATGGTGGGCACGATGCTCAGATAGGTGAGCTGAGTGTTGTCCTTGTTAATTCGGCCCTGCATGGTCTCCACCTGCTCGCCATTCTCATTGACGAACCGGAAAGCGGAGGTCTCGCCCTCGGTGGTGATGAGCGATGCCGTCCACATAGCTCCGTCGGGATTGGAAAGGCCGAAGGAGAACTGCAGGGGAACAGGCTTCTTTTCCGACCAAGGAAGCACTGTAACCGTTCCCACGCCATTCTCTACGGGAGCTGAGGCGAAGCCTGAGAGCCACGTTATCTGGCCGCCGGTGGCGGTGTTTACGGTCTCGGTGTAGTCGAGGGTGAACTCGGCGTCCTCCCAGTCGGCCACGGTGGCGGTGAGTTCAAGCTCTACGCCGAACCTCACGGAGGTGATGGCCAGGGTGTAGACGTGGTTGCGGAGCATCATCTCGCCCCACTGGCCGTGGATTGTCTCATACTGCGGGTCGTTGAGGTCAACGGGGAAATCGCGCGTCTCGCCCGCGGCGTTGCGCATGGTTATCACGAGCGTGGGGGCGCCTTCGCCAAGCCTCTGCACGGGCAGATAGGTGATGAGCGATTTGTCTACCAGAGTGCCCTCCCTGAAACCCGGCGTGGGGCGCGTGGCGGCGGCTGAACACACGCGGTCGGTGTGCACCTGCTGGCCGTTGACGTAGTTGCCGGGGTCGGCGGGGGTCACGAATCCATCGGGCGAGCCGTAGGTGATGGTGGCGCTTACCAGCTGCGGATACGTGCCGTCCACCATCTCGTCGGCGGGGATGGCGTTGACCAGGCGCACCTTGTTCATGGCGCGGAGCAGGCTCACTTCGCCGAGATTCAGGCGGTCGTCGGGGCGGCTGAAATACATGTCGCGCTCGCCCATGGTGAACTCCTCTGAGAGACCATACATGGGAATGAGAAGATTTTCTCCAATGTAGTCAGGCTTGAACACCATATCCTTCGCTATGTCAGTGAATTGGGTGAAAGTTGCGACTCCATTGGTCGTTTTGTCGTCCCAGGCGGCTTTGAGATCATTGAATCCCGCAAGCCCCGCCTTCTGGCGCGAAGCGTTGGAGTTGGCGATGATGGCGATGCGGACTTTTAGGCTGCGGGAGCCGTTGGGGGAGAGCTCGGTGGTGGGGTCGGTGAGGAACTGCTCGGCAAGCGATGCGGGCAGATCGAGGTTCACGGTGTAGTCGCCCAGACCGCCGGCAATGTCGAGTTCCTGGGAGGATGTGGTGACAGAGGTGTTCTTATACAGCAGCACGGGGTCTGTCGAGCCGTCGGCCTTGTAGGCGAAGATGAAGAAACCGAAGTCGTTGAGGTTTATCTCGTCCTCAAAGGCATAGTCGTAGGTCTCCTCGGGGTGATCCTTGTCGTCGGCGCGCGATGGAGCCTTGCGCGAGAGCGGCACGGAGGTCGTGACCCTGAACGAGAGCGCCAGCGAGTTTTCCTCGGGCTGCCCGGGCTCCGGGTCGGGGCATGGATTCTCGGGGTCATTGACCGCCGAGCATCCCGCCAGCAGTGCCGAGGCCACGAGGGCTGCGGCGGCCGGGCGCAGGGTGCGCAGTCGGGTTGTAAGTTCTTTGATTCTCATGGCTTCGATCACATATTTTCATTCTGCGGGGGAACAACGGCCCACGAGTTGATATAGATGCCGCCGGCCATATACCAGTTGTTGCTGGCGTCGATAAAGAAGAGAATCGAATAGTCGTCCTGGCGGTCGAGATACTGCTGGTCGGTCATCGAGCCGTAATGGCCCTTAATGAGCAGCAGATAGTCGATGAGGGGGATGCGGATAATGTCGGCGCCGTCGGAGTTGCGGCGCACGGTGAGCGTAGACTTCTGCCCTGCGATGAGGCGCGAGAGCGAGAACTCGTTCATGAGCGTCGACACGGTGGTGATGCTCTCGGGCATGTCGCCGGCGCGTCCGGCCTCCTGTGTGCTCTGGCTGTTATCCTGGCCGATTACGCCGTAGCGGATTTCCCACGGCATATAGGTGACGGTCGGCCCCTGAAGCACGGCATTGTTCCATCCCAGCTCCGAGTTGGCGTCGGTGATGGTCACGGTGAAATCCTCCTGCTTCATTTCGGTGCCGTCGAGGTTCTGCAGCAGCACGCGTATGGCGTTGGTGTCCTTCATCAGCGGTATGGTCACCTCGGCTATCGAGGGCTTGAATTTGTCGGGGGTATAGGTGTAGCTCTTCATGCCGTGGAACAGGCCGGGAATCTCGGCGTCGCTCACCAGCATGGTTCCGTTCTGCTCCGTGGCCAGCGTCACCTCCAGCTCCTCTTTCGAGGCCGGGTTGTAGGTGGCCAGCTTCATGGGCGACTCGTCAGAAAGGCCGCACCATGCCACGAAGTCGTAGCTGCCCCCCTCCAGAGGGGTCTCCATCACGAATCCGGGCTCCGTGGGAAGCTGGGCGTCCGTAGCCTCCCCTTTCCATACGAGCGCTCCCGTCGAGGAGTCGAAGGCCCATACGTTGACGCTGCGCACCTCGTGGTGGAAAGCGTCGGCAAACTTCATGTTGTAGTCGTAGACGAATTTCAGACTGAGCTTCGCGGGGCAAGGCTCAAGGTCATCTTTTACCCATCCGCAGCCTGTGAGCGAGGCGGCGGCAAGCAGCACCGTGAGCTGCCTGAGACGATTGATGATGTTAGTTTTCACGTTATAATCGGTTTATTATTTTATTTCGAAATATTGATATCCGTTTCGGCGCGGTGTCGCAAATTCCTCCGGTTTATCGGCCGGCTTGCCGTCCAGATTGTAGGCCGGCGTATCGTCCAGATTGTAGGGATGCACGCTCGTGCATCCGCATATATTTCGGCGGTTTTGAAACACCCTCATCGATCGGATTTCTCTTGGTGAGTATGGCGCCGGCCAGGGCGCCATACCCTGTAAAGAAGGAGAGAGGCAGAAGTAATTAAGAGTGGTCAGTCAGTGGGGATCAGAGTTTCACGCCCTGAGTGGGAACAACGGCCCAGCGGAGCACGTTGATGCGGTAAGCCATGTAAACGTCCTTGGTGTCAGCCGGCGGGATGATGGGGGTAGCCTTGTCGCCGATACCTTCTGCGAGACCGGTGATTTCCTCGACATTGATCTGATAGCTGTGGTTGCGTACCATACCGAAGTCACCTACGCTTGAATGAGCCACGTCGATTGTAGCGGGGTTTGTTTCAGCGGTAGTTTTGTTACTTGTACGGTAGTAACCGAGGTGTCTTACGGGAATATTGAAGAATCCGGCTGCTTCAACATATTTGTTGCAGGTACCTACGTTCTGCCAGAGAATCTGGTTGGCACGTGTGAGTGTTACCTGCGTGGCAGCATTGACATTTTCGGTATTGTCGGCCACAATCTGTTTGGGTGTACCGTTGTCGTTGATGTAAATACCGGTGAGTCCCGTGCCTGTAAGCTGGAGAGTGCGGGCGCGTGAGGCCACTTTGGTATCGCCGAGGACAGCTGCGGAAGGTGCTGCGATAGTTGTGGCTGCTACCATAGCGTGAAGATCATCGGTATTTCCTGCGCTCATACGAACATAATTGGCAGCTTCGCCTTCAGCGGCGGTGTTTTTGTAAAGCACGGTGGTCTGCCAGAGGAAGCGCTTCTGCATCGAAAGACCGCCGGTTACGGTACTTGCAGCCTCATTGCCTGTTCCTTCAAAATATACGGTGGGGTGACCGTTGGTACCACGCACATAAGTATAGAAAGTAGGAATGGGATCCGTATCAGCAGCAGGTACATTAGCTCCGTTAACGGTCATAGTATAGTGTCCAACGATAATCACGGAAGCTACAGCAGCGTTGGGGTTGGCCGAAGTAAGGCCGGGAGTACCGACTGTTGTTTCCATGAAATAGTGAGGATTGGTATCATTACCGGCAAAACCTTTCTTTGTTGCGTTGTTTGAGCCGGTCACTTCATCATAGGAAAGGAAGGTCTGATTGTACTTATCTTTATTTACTTTGTAGTCGCTGTACACTTCGGGATATTCGCTCTGGAAGTAAACAGGTGAGCAAGCCCAGTATGAACGATGGAAAGTTGCCTTGTTCCATTCCCAGGTTCCTTCATTGGTATTGATTGCGGCATTGAGCGCCGAATAGGTAAGGTTGTTAGGCAGAATCTGGCCTGTAGTAGAAGCCTCGCGGAAGGATTTTACTACATAAGTGTTTTTGGCCTGGCCGTTAAGTGCCCATCCATCAACGTGGAAAGTAAGTATGATGGGAACCTCTGTGGCTGCACCGAGAGCAGCATCGGAAGTAGTTGCTGTTGGATAGGCAGTCGGGGTAGCGATGCCCTGCATTGTAAGCTTGGATGCATAGCGTTCTACGTAGATGTCTATTACATTTGTAGGATTGGTTGCATCAAGGGCTGCTTGTGCTGCTTCCTGTGTCTCGAATACGCTTTCAGCAGGAATCTGTACAGCCATTGTTGGTTCGGTGGCAGCATCGGAAGCATAATATACCGAGTTGCTCATCGGGAAAAGCAGTTCATTTTCTGCTGTACCAGGAATTGTAACTGCATCACGGGTTACAGTCTGTACTGTAGCAAGAGGGTTCTGGAGGTCGGAAGGATTGGCCGGGTTGATGTAGCACATCACCTGAGTAGGATTATCCTGACCCTGCTGGAGGGTTACGGGAACTACCTGCTGCAGACGGCTTTCTACGGTTCCATTGCCTGCGTCAACTGTCTGCCACCCATCGGGAGAGGAGACCTGAGCGATTTCACCCACTACGTTACCGGTGTTATCGTAGAATACAAGATAACAAGTGTTGACTTTTCCTTCATTGTTAACGGCGTTACCAAAATCTGTACCGTTGTCTTCGGGATTGCCATTTCCTCCGGAGGCCCTTGAACCGGCTGCATCGCCATGTACTGCAACATTGACATAGACAGTGCGTTCTGTCTTGGTGTCGGGACCGTTGGGCTCTTCGCCGGCAAGCTTATCGCTTGAGCATGCGCCGAGGCTTAGGGAAGCCAGGGCGAGAGCGCCGAGATAATAATTGATTTTTTTCATAAAAATTGATTAAAAAAATTGAGTATGATATTGATTGTTAGCTTCATATTGGTGTCCGGGTATCGCCCTGACTGTAGGGCTGTACGCTCGTGCAGCCGTTGACTGCCGGGGACCTCCCAGGCTTGCGCCCTG
>VSPV01000013.1 GCA_009775605.1 Paramuribaculum sp. | reverse complement strand
CATAATTCGCGTCTGCGTTCAGGGCGGCGGGCGGCGCTGACTGTAAACTACGGTTATAAGGACAAGGTGCTTAGAATACACAACGGCCCTTACTTCAAGGGCCCCGGTGAATACGGACTTTATGTGAAAACCGGCGACAACACCGTGAAGAAGCGCAAAGTGCGTCTGGGCGACAGCAACCGCGAATATGTGGAAGTGCTGGAGGGTCTTGCCTCCGGCGACGAAGTGGTTGTGACAGACATGGAAGAATATATGCAATATGATAAACTAAAGATTAAATAATAATGGCAATCATTGAACTCAAAAACATCAGTAAGGTTTTCCGCACAAAGGATGTGGAAACCACAGCTCTCGAAAACGTGAATCTCGAGGTCGAGAAGGGGGAATTCGTAAGCATCATGGGGCCTTCGGGCTGCGGCAAGTCGACACTGCTCAACATCATAGGACTTCTGAGCACACCGACCACCGGTTCCGTAAAGATTCTTGGCACAGATTGTAACAAAATGGCCGACACTGAACTTGCGCATTTCCGCAACAAAAACCTCGGATTCGTTTTCCAGAGTTTCCATCTCATTCCGTCGCTGAGCGTGGCGGCCAATGTGGAACTCCCGCTGGGCTACCGTAGTGGCCTTTCAGCATCGCAACGGCATGAAAGGGTGGAGGAAGTGCTCCGTCGTCTGGAAATGTCACACCGTATCAAGCACCTTCCTTCGCAGCTTTCCGGTGGTCAGTGCCAGCGTGTGGCCATAGCCCGCGCTATTGTAGGGGCTCCCTCCATAATTCTCGCCGACGAGCCTACGGGTAATCTCGATTCAAGAATGGGCGCCGAGGTAATGACGCTACTCCATCGTCTGAACAAGGAAGACGGCGTTACCATAGTGATGGTGACCCACAACGAGGCTCAGGCCGAACAGACCGACCGCATTATTCGCTTCTTTGACGGACGCGTAATCTCTTAAACAGCCAGAACAGATGAAAAACAAGATATTACAGATTTTATACGACCTGCGGCACCAGCCGGTGATAAGCGGTGTGACGCTGATAGGTACGGCATTGACAATCTTTCTTATAATGATTGTGGTGATGATCCAGCAGATTCCCGTACTGCCTTTTGCTCCCGAATCTAACCGTCCACGGTTGCTTCTCGGCTGCAATATGCACCTTGAAAGTCTTAATGATAATGGAGTAAGATGTGCAGGCCTCAGTTTTAATGCGGCGAAAAAACTCTATGAAAATCTCAAAGGGGTAGAATCTGTATCTTATTTCCAACAATATGCGCAAAAAGAGGATATTAAAGGCCCAACTGGAAAACTGTTTTTGGCGAACGGACGTAAGGCCGATGCCGATTTCTTCAAAATCTTCGACCACACCCTTCTAAAAGGTCGGTTTTATACCCGCGAAGAGGCTGATGCTATGGAAAATGTGGCTGTTGTGGCAGAAACCACTGCATACAAGCTTTTTGGTGATATCGATCCTATAGGTCAGACATTTCAATACGGCTTCAAACCATATAGAGTGGTTGGAGTGATAAAAGACAATTCACCTCTCGCAACCTTGGGCTCCGGCGATGTGTTTATCCCGACTTCTCATAATGATGGAGATATGAGCTTTGAGGAATACAGAGGCCAGACTTCAGTGGCAATTCTTGCCGAACCCGGTGTAGACTTTGGCTCAATCCGTAATCAGGTCAAGGCGCGATATGCCGCACTCAGCACTGAACTTGAGGAAAGCGGGTGGAAAGCTATTTATCATGAGTCTCCTTATGATATAGAAACCGTATCGTTTGCTCTTGGAGGAATAAACGCTACTCCGGACATGGAAAGTGTGAGAAAATCAAGATTCCTTATCTTCATGCTCCTTCTTTTGGTCCCTGCAATAAATCTCAGCAGTATGCTCCATAGCCGTATGCGCCGCAGAATAAGCGAAATAGGAGTGCGGCGCGCATTCGGTTGCACACGCTCTCGCATTATCCTCGATATAATAAGCGAGAATTTTCTAATCACATTAGCAGGTGGCATTTTAGGACTGCTCCTCGGAATAATAGTCGGCATAAATTATGCCGCTCTCTATGACACCGCCCAGAATATAGGTAAAGGCGGAACTCCTGCTCTATCCATGATGTTTAACTGGGCCATTCTGCTAACTGCACTGGCTGTTTGCTTCGTGCTCAATATAATCAGTGCTGCAGTACCGGCATGGCAGGCCTCAAGAGTGAATGTTGTCGATGCCATAAATGCCAACAAATAAAGATACCGGAAATGAAAAGATTTTTATTACCTCAGATGCGCAATGAATGGCGCAGCAATCTCTGGATGATGATTGAGATTGCGGTTGTGGCGATAATATTGTTCGCCATATTCTCCTTCTATGCTTCCGTTATAAGAATAAAAAGCCAGAATTATGGCTACGACACAAATGATGTAGTGGTCGGGCAGGTTAAGATGATTCCCAAAGATGCGTGGACGGTTGATTGCAATCCTGAAGAAATGTATGGAAGATCTCTTGAATCTGTTGAAATGCTTATGGCTGAAATGCGACAAAATCCCTATGTTGAACTTGTGGGAGTAGGGAAAAATGCCACTCCTTACGACATGAGCTTTTGGAACGGAGATTTATCATATACCGAAGATTCGGTTTTTTATCATTTCACCGGAAACGGGAGAGATGTTAGTCCGGATGTGATAAGGATTTTTCGGTTGCAGTCCACTGATGGTAAAACCACGGAAGAACTCGCAAAGGTTATCGAAAAAGGCGATATCATAGTAGGTGAATTTGACCATCCTTTTATACCGGATCAGACTGAGGCAAAGAAGTTCCTTAACAAAATGGTTGTACTTAATAATTATTCTTCACGATTATATCATGTTGGTGCGGTATCAAAATCTTTACAGAGAAATGATTTTGAAGGAGCATGGGGAGGTAGCGTATATATTCCTATAATTGGTTGGTCTTTTCCTGACCAGGTTATAATCAGGGTGAAACCAGGTAAATCACATGAATTTCTGGAGTCTTTAGCCGATGCAGACCTAACAAGAGGCATGGTGTATTTCTCCGATATAAAAGATATATCAAAATATTCCGATCAGGTTCATTTCGGCATGAATACTCTCATACGAAATACAGCTGTATGCGCCGGATTCATGTTGCTTGTGATATTTCTCGGCTTCCTTGGCACATTCTGGTTCAGGACGCAGCAACGTGTGCCGGAGATTGCTGTCAGGAAAGTCAATGGTGCCACTAAGGGTGATATTTTCAGGCGCCTGTTAGGCGAAGGAATGATTCTCCTTGCTGTAAGCGTTGTCCCTGCGCTGGTTGTCGGATATTATTTTCTGCAGTCGGATATCGCTCCCGGTTTTGTAAGGGGCCGTCAGATTGTCGATATGTTTTACGGAGCACTGACCACTGTGACCGTACTCGTGATAATGATTGTATGTGGTATCTATTTCCCGGCGCGGGTTGCTATGAACATCAATCCGGCTGAGGCACTGAAAGACCAATGAGACGCTTCCTTACTTCCATAATATTCGCCGCGCCGCTGCTCTCCGGAGCAGTGGCGGGCGAATTGACCCTGACCCTCGAAGATGCCATAGCTATGGCGCGGCTGAAGAGCGTGGATGCGGCCGTGGCCCTCGACGAGCTGAAAACTGCCTACTGGGAATGGCGCACATTCCGTGCCGACCAGCTCCCGGAGGTATCGTTCAGCGCCACGGCGCCAAGCTATGCAAACCAATATTCGTCGTATATGAACGGCGATGGCGATTACAGCTTCGTAAAGGACAACCATCTTACGGCCAGAGGACAGCTTGCGGTCACGCAGAATGTGAGACTGACCGGCGGTAAAATCAGCCTGGTGTCTTCGCTTGATTTCCTTCGTCAGTTCGGAGAGGCTACACGCAACCGCTACATGTCGATTCCTGTGGCGATAACTCTTCAGCAGCCCATATTCGGTGTGAACACCATGAAATGGGACAGCCGCATAGAGCCCGTGCGCTACAGCGAGGCCAAAGCCGCCTTTCTGAGCGCGACGGAAGAGGTGGCCATGCTCGCCGTGCAGTATTATTTCACGCTGCTTCTGAGCCGAGAGAATCTCGCCACAGCCCGTCAGAACCTTACGAATGCCGAAAAACTCTATGCCGTGGCCATAGAGAAACGCAATATGGGCCAGATAAGCCAGAACGACTTGCTGCAGATGGAGCTGAATCTGCTCGATGCACGCTCGGAGCTTACCGACTGCGAGAGTACGCTTAAAAGCGACATGTTCCGGCTGCGTTCGTTTCTCGACATTGACGAGGACACCGAGATAGTGCCGGTGGTGCCGTCGTCGGTGCCGGTGGCTGAAATCAGCTATGCCGACGCGCTCGACCGTGCGCTCACCAACAATAAATTCGCCAAAAACATACGGCGGCGTCAGCTCGAAGCCGATTATGAGGTAGCCAAGGCAAAAGGCAATCTCAGGCAGATAAGTCTGTTCGCGCAGATCGGTTACACGGGAACGGCCGGTGAGGCAGCCGACAGCTACAGGAATCTGCGCGGCAATCAGCTTGTGGAAGTGGGAATCTCCATTCCTCTTCTCGACTGGGGAAAGCGCCGCGGGCGGGTGAAGGTGGCCGAGAGCAACCGGCGTGTCACCGAAAGCCGGCTGCGTCAGGAGCGGGCCGATTTCAATCAGGACCTGTTTGTGCTCGTGGAGCGGTTCTGCAACCAGCAGTCGCAGCTTGCCATAGCAGCCCGCTCAAACGAGATAGCCCGCAAACGCTATGATACCAATGTGCAGACCTATATGATAGGCAAGATATCCACGCTGGATCTGAATGATTCGCAAAGCAAGAAAGACGAGGCCATGAGGCAATACGTCACCGAGCTTTACAAATTCTGGAACTATTGGTATCAGATACGCTCGCTCACCCTCTATGACTATGAGCACCGCGACAATATAACGGCCGACATAGAGCGCCTTGTGAAGAACTGAGGCACTGCAGCTGTTATATTAATGAAAATATGGGTATAGTTGATATATTTGCAATATGATTCTGATAGTTGACGATGACCGGTCAATACGCATGTCGATCGGGCTGATGCTGAAGACAGGCGGCTTTGAGAGCATGGAAGCCTCAAACGAGGCCGACGCGCTGGCGATAGTGCGCTCAGAGCATCCTGATCTCATGATTCTTGACATGAATCTTTCATTGACAACCACCGGCGACGACGGTATAGAGCTGCTCCGGAAAATACGGATACTTGCGCCGGATGTGCCCGTGATACTGATTACGGCCTGGGGCACCATAAAGCTCGCAGTGGACGGCATTCAGCACGGAGCGGTGGATTTCGTGACAAAACCGTGGAGCAACCGCGATTTCATGGTCAAGATACGCAAGGCTCTCGATGATTCGGCCAAAGCAAAACAGAAGGCGGCCGAGGTGCCGACCCTCGAGGCTACCGAGCGCGAGACAATAACCAAAGCCGTGGACCGTTGCGACGGCAATCTGAGCAAAGCCGCCGAGCTTCTCGGGATTACCCGGCAGGCATTGTACCGACGCATTGAAAAATACGGAATCAAGACAGATTACAAATAAAACGTGATACCTCCAAAGAGACGTGAGCTATAAAACATATTTCGCAATTCTGGCCCTGTCGGTCGCCGCTCTCGCGGCCGTATGGGTCTGGATTCCCGGCTGGAAATGGGAAGCCGCATTAATAGCCCTGCAGGCAATCGTGCTTTTTCTGCTCTACCGTTCGGTGAAGATTCCCCTGGAATCGGTGGAAAACGGAATGTATCTGCTGCGGGAGCAGGATTTCAGCACCAAGCTCCGCGTGACGGGGCAGAAGGATGCCGACAAAGTGGTCGAGCTGTTCAACGGACTTATGTCGACAATGAAGGCAGAACGTCTGCGCACGCTCGAGCAGGAGAATTTTCTGGAGCATCTCATACGCACGTCGCCCATGGGAATAGCCATCTGCGATTTCAGCCGCAATGTGATGCGCAGTAACGATGCTTTCAACCGTCTGGTCACTCCCTCAGTAGCAAAGCGGCTCAGCGAGCTGCGTGAAGGGGAGACGGCAGTGGTAAGACCCGGGGCGACGCAGGTGATTCGATGCTCACGCCTGTGGTTCATGGACTCAGGATTCAAGCGGCCTTATTTCCTCGTGGAACAGCTGACGGACGAAGTGCTGAGTGCTGAAACCAACGTGTTCAACAAGATAGTGCGCACCATGGGCCATGAGGTAAACAATACGCTCGGAAGCGTGGTGTCGGTGCTGGAGACCGTCGAGTCGCTTTACAGGGAGGATGAAGGCGTGAGAGAGGCGGTGACGAGCAGCCGCGAGCGCTGTCTGAGCCTTGTGAGCTTCGTCAGGTCATATTCCGACATTGTGAAACTGCCCGAACCGGAGTTCAAGGCCGTTGACCTGCACAGCTGGATTGAAGGGCTGCGGCCTTTCCTGGCAGGAATGTGCGGCGATAATATAAAGATTGATTTCAAGCATGAAGGCAAGGAGAGCGAAGTGCCGGTCGACCCCATGCTTATGGAGCGTGTGGTGGTCAACGTGGTGAAAAACGCCGTGGAGAGTATCGGCCGCGCTTCCGGAGGAAAAATAACGGTGACAACCTCGGCGCGCGCCATAACAGTGGCCGACAATGGCCCCGGGATAAGTCAGGAGAATGCCGCAAGACTGTTCACCCCTTTCTTCAGCACCAAGAAGGCTGACCGCGGTCTGGGACTTATGCTGGTGTCGGAAGTGCTGCGACGTCACAAGGCCGCCTTTTCGCTTGTTACAGACGAGAAAGACGGCCTTACGCGTTTTAAGATTGTATTCCGATAATCTCCGGTGAAAGGAGGGGCCTTCAGCAGGCCTTGAAGCTCATGTCGAGTCCTTTCACGGAGTGGGTGAGTGCTCCTACTGAGATGTAGTCCACTCCACACTCGCCGTATGCGCGGAGTGTGTCGATGGTTATGCCTCCGGAGGATTCTATCTCCGTGCGTCCGTTGATGAGCTCTACAGCCTCGCGTGTGCGCTCGGGAGTGAAATTGTCGAGCATTATGCGGTCGACACCGGCAGCGAGAGCCTGGTTGATTTCATCGGTATTGCGGACTTCCACTTCAATCTTGAGATTCTTGCCGTTGGCCTTGCAGTAATCCTTGGCTGCCTGTACGGCCTGAGGTATTCCTCCGGCAAAATCCACATGGTTGTCCTTGATAAGTATCATGTCGAAAAGACCTATGCGATGGTTGCAGCCGCCGCCTATGCGCACGGCCTCCTTCTCGAGCATGCGCATGCCGGGAGTGGTCTTACGGGTGTCGAGCACCTTTGTCTTCAGACCGTCGAGACGCTTCTGATAACGGGCCGTGGTCGTGGCTATGCCGCTCATGCGCTGCATGATGTTGAGCATTATGCGCTCTGTCTGGAGCAGCGAACGCACGCGTCCTTCAACCTTGAAAGCGATGTCGCCGGGTTTCACGTGCGCCCCGTCCTCGATATACACTGTCATCTTAAGCTCGGGGTCGAATTTCTCAAAAACTTTGCGCGCGATATCCACGCCGGCAAGAATGCCTTCTTCCTTAACTATGAGACGCTGCGCTCCCATTTCATCGGCGGGAATTGTTGAAAGTGTGGTATGGTCACCGTCGCCCACATCCTCGGCAAACGCGAGAGTGAGAAGATCGTCAATCAGTTCGTCTTTTGATTTCATATTTCAGGTGTTTGAACTACTTTTGCGCAAAAGTACTAACTTTTTATCAATCAAAAATCGAAGAGAATGAAATTCTGCCTGCTTGTGGTCGGTAAAACAGCATCTTCTTTCATGTCGAAGGGCATCGAGGAGTATAAAAGCCGCGTGAACCGTTATGTCGGTTTCGAGATAATCAGCATTTCGGACCTGAAGAGCACACGCGGCCTTACGGAAATGCAACAGAAGGAAAAGGAAGGAGAGATGCTGCTTGCATCGCTCACGCCCTCCGACACGGTGATACTTCTTGATGAGAAAGGACGGGAATATACGTCGCGGGAGTTCGCCGATTTCCAGGCCTCGATGATGAACCGCGGGGTGAAGCGGCTGGTATACGTGATAGGGGGGCCTTACGGCTTCTCGCAGAAAGTATATGACCGGGCCGACGGCAAGATTTCACTTTCCAGAATGACTTTCTCGCATGAGATGGCAAGGCTCTTTTTCTGCGAGCAGCTTTACAGGGCCATGACAATTCTCAGAGGCGAGCCGTATCATCACGACTGATTTACTCCGTGGGAGTCCTTTAGTCCTCGAACAGTTCTATTATAATAGGGTCGGAGACTATCCAGAGGTCCTCAGGTATACGGATGTATCCGTTTTCCTGTATGAGTTTTGAGGAAATTCTGTCGGCTCTTTTCAATAGATTGTCAAGAGATGGGGCGCCGAATCTTTTTTCGAAATCATCCAGAGATATACCTTCGGCGGTGCGTAGGCGCACCATGATATATTCGTCGATTGACTTTGAGAGGGTGAGAGATTCGTCGGCGACGGGATTGCAGGGATTCTCAATATATTTCCTGACCGCCGGGGCGTTGAAATACCGTCTGCCACCTAAATACGAGTGGGCTGAAGGACCGAGGCCGAGATAAGGAGTGAAATTCCAATATGAGGAATTGTGGCGTGATCTGTAGTCGGGCAATGCGAAATTGGAAATCTCGTAATGCTCATATCCGTTTTCGCGCATTGTGTCGCACAAATGCTGATACATCCGTTCGGCTTCGTCTGAGTCCGGTTCACTGATTTTTCCGGCATTGATCATTACTGTCAGGCGTGTGCCGGGCTCAAGCATCAATGCGTAAGCTGAAATGTGCTCGGGCGTGAGCGAAAGAGTCCTCTCCAGACTTTCGGCAAATGACCCGAGAGTCTGCCCCGGAAGACCGAACATGAGATCGAGCGTGATATTCCTGATTCCGGCTTCCCGCAGCATCTTCACAGCTTCCGCCGCCTTCCCGGGAGTGTGACGCCGGCCGATTGCCTCAAGTTCCGAAGAAATGAAGCTCTGTACTCCCATGCTCACGCGGTTGACAGGCGACTTTGAAAGCCATTTGGCGAAATCTCTGTCCACATCCTCCGGGTTCACCTCCATTGTAAATTCCACAGTATCGTCCGGAAGATGGGTGAAAAGCTCATTGTATGCTGCAACGGGCATCTGTGAGGGCGTGCCGCCCCCGATGTAGATAGTGTTTATAGGCCCTTCGAGCGTTGTTTTCCTCGTTTCATACTCCTGGATCAGCGCCTGGATAAACTGCTGCTTGACGTCGGCCGACCGACACGGGCCGGAAAAGAAATCACAGTAATAGCATTTAGAGCTGCAGAACGGTATGTGAATATATATTCCTGCCATAGGTTATTTGCGGTCGCAGACACTCTTGAAGTTGCAGAATGTGCATGAATGAGGCGATTCCGACTGGGTGAAGGGTACCTCGGGATTGAATATTTCGGAAATCACCTGATGAAGACGCGGCAGATACTCTTCGTTCAGCTGGTGGTAGTCCATTACTTCCATGTCGCCGACCGTGATTGGCTGGATGCCGTCTTTTGCCAGATGTTTCATGCTGTAGATCATCGGCTTTATCGGACTGTCGTCGTTACGGTGAGCGTGCCAGAAGTTACAGTAGAACATAAGCTGCTGGATTGCCTTGTTGCGGTATGGGTTCATGCGGTCGAAAATGGATTCTACCGATGGTGCTTCAGTGGTATCCGACCCCGTTTTATAGTCGATGAATCTCATCACACCGTCTTTCCTGTCGATACGGTCAATTTTCAGGCTGATATTGACAGAAAGGTCATCATTTATTTTCAGGAAGCCTTTCAGGGGCAATTCTCCTTTCTTATATTCAAAAGTGCCGTTGTCTTTTTCAAGGCGCAGGAGCGTGTCTATATATGTCCGGATTACCTTGGCCATTACAAGAGTCTCACCAGAAAGCGGCACACCGTCTTTGGTCTCCTGCGGATAGCACTCCCGTATTTTCTCCTCGATAATGGCATCGATACGTCTGTCGGGGCGGAGATATGATTCCAGAATCTCCGGCGTTACTAATATTTTGCTGTCGGTCCGCGGAAGAGATGGATAGAAAGCCTCAAGGGTGGTATGGAGCACGTCGCCGAAAGTACCCGCATCCATATAGTCTACCGTCTCATTATCGGGATTCATACCTTCGACAAAAGAAAAATAGAAATTCAGCGGGCAGCTGATATACGTGTTGATCGAACTCGGCGAAAGATTTCTGTCGCCCCCCGGCTTATAACGTTCGAGAATCTCCAGAATGCGTTCGTTTTTAGGTATGGACACCGGAGGTGCCTGCGACGTAAGTCCATGGAACACACCCGAGGTATGTTCGGTCACGGCATCGGGATAGAGAAACAGAAGTTGCTTGGCAAAACGTGACATCTCATTGCTTTTCAAGCCGCCCACGGTGCGTGAGTCGTAAAGAAGAGCCACATTCTCGGCGCGGGAGATAACGCGGTAAAAGTAATAGGAAAAGACGCTCTCCTGAAAGTCAGCGTTATCAAGATGGTAGGCTGTGCGCAGGGAGTCAGGTATGAACGAACGTCTCTGATAGCGTTTGGGAAACACGCGCTCGTTCAGAGAAAGAATTATAAGATTCTTGAAATCGAGGGCTCTGGTTTCCAGCATACCCATAATCTGGAGCCCCTGAAGCGGTTCACCGGAAAAATTGACCGATGATGTGGCTATGGACCGCTCTATCATACGCAGAAGTGTGGTTCCTTTCATCTCTATCGCTGATGAAGTGGTAGCCTCACATAATGAGTCGAGCACTTCGCCATACCCTTTTATGAATTTTTTCTGGAGAGCGTCGGCTTCAGGAATTCCTTTATCAAGGAACGCAAGGAGCGTCTTTATATACCTCCGGGTGGAATCTCCCGATTCGAATGTCTCAGCCGGGGCGAAAACCGGGAGGAGCACCGAGGCATTTTCCCTGATAAGGTCAAGCGGTATCCTGAAAAGCCTGGAATTTCTTACGACCGATATGAGCGACAGGCATTCTTCCGGAAATATGGCCGATAAAAGCGGCATGGAGAGAAGATTTATCACATCCTCGTAGAAGAAAGAGGGGCTTCCTTCGCGTGTCTTTGAAGCCCTCAGCTGTAACCGTACTATCAGTCTTATCAGAGCTGCGACCGGAGTGAGCTTGATGGGGAAGCCCATTGTTACATTCAATCCCGATATTTCATCGGGGATGGAATGTATCATGGGTATGAAAAGATTCTCGTCGGGTAGCACCACAGCGGTATCCACGGCATTGGATGGATCAGATATAGTTTTGTCGGAAAGCCAGCCCTCTATGATTTGTCCGGCAATCTTCGCCTGTCCGATTTGCGACGGAACGCCTATAAGCTTTATCGCGGGGAAGGGAACAGGGGTGTCATCGAGCGGATAACGTGAAGGGAATTCCCTGCGGTTCATCTCCACGTATTTACCTGCGCGGTTGCCCTGCTCATCGGTAAATGCCGGAGATGCGAAATCCCAGTAGAAATCAGCCATGCTCCGGCGTTGCAACCGTGAGAATATTTTCATTTCGGCTGTTGACAGCACGTTGAATCCCACGAAGATATATCGGCGGTAAGGCAGCGGATAATCCGAGTAGGCAGCCACGGCCTCTACGGCGTTACGGTAGAACATCCCGGTGGTAGCGAGTCCTTTATCCTCCAGCGCTTCACGGAAGCCTGTATAGAGGGGATAAAGTATCTCCCAAAGCTTGAGAAAATTTGAATGGACAGGCTTTTCTCCGTTGGATTTCACATGCGTCCAAAACTCGTCAATTGCTCCCCGGTTGATTTCGTCGCCCCAATAACTCTCTATAATCTCAATCTGCTGTTCGGAAAGGTATGTGCTTGAGATCTCCCGTTCATTCTTCACGTTGGTGAAAAGCTCGCGGGCGTCTATCAGCCATCGGTCTACATCGTTGAAGTCGTTCAGAATCATGTCGCCCCAGAAAATGAAGTCATCGAACGACAGGCCTTCCGCTCCGAGCTTCCGGTAGATGCAGTAGAGCGTGGTAAGCTGCTGGAAACGGCTTGCTTCCGTAAGATCCGACAGGTCAGATACAAACTGGCTCACGGGAGCTATGGCCGGCATAAGATATGGCGGCTGCAGCCTTTTCTCTATTTCCATGGAGAAAAACGTGGCGCTACGTTTGTTGGGGAAAACAAAACAGTATTCCGAAAGGGACGAGGCCTCATTTCGGGAATACACTTCAGCTACCTGGCTTAGAAAAGGCTGAGGCATGTAAATCAGGATTTTAGAAGAAGAATGGTTTTAATCGCCACATCGAGATTGATGATTTTGCCGTTGCCGTTTCCGGCTATGTCGGTGCGGGCGTTATCGAACACTTCGATGAGCTTCTCTACATTGCGCTCGGTTATGAATCGTGCGAAATTACGGGAAAAATCGCCCTCCGCGGAGTTAAGATAGTTAAGCTCGGGCAGTGCGAAGTTATAAATGAAGTTTTCCCGGATAAGTCGGGATGTGTACTCATAAAACTTCAGTTCTTTCTCGCGTCCGAGTGCCGCAAGATCGTTGGCCCACTCACGAAGGTCTTTGATTTTCCGCTGGTAGGCGAGACGCATAAGGCTTTTGAACATCTCGAAGAAACTTGACTGTTCCTCGGAGAGAGAAAGCTGTCTCATAGCCTCTATTATATTTCCCAGAGATAGATGCGCTATGGCTTTTGCATCGTTTTCATCCAAAGGATTTTCTTCCATGAGGATGGAGGTTACGGTCTGGTCGGAGAGGGGCCGGAGTGTGACACGTTGCAATCTGGAACTGATAGTGGGAAGAATGCTCTTGGAGTCATTGCTCACCATTATTATCAGCGTGTCTTCCAGCGGCTCTTCCACGAGTTTCAGAAGCTTGTTGGCCGTGTCGGAACCAAGGCGCTCAGGAAGCCATAGAATAAGAATCTGATAGCGGGAGATATGCGATGTCAGGGAAAGCTTATGGATGATAGATGAACTCTCCGGGGCGTAAATCATGGGCTGAGCATTCTTTTTGGTGAAGGTCGATGCCCAGCTGTCAATGCTCATGAACCGGTTGCTTTTTATGAAATCTCTCCACTCATTTAGAAAATCATCGGAAACGGGGGGAGACGTCATATTCTCAAGCTTCACCACGGGGAAAGAAAAGTGGAGGTCAGTATGATTGAGGGCCTGATGGAGCCTGCAAGAACGGCATACTCCGCAGCTGTCGCCATCGGGAGTATGATTGTCGCAGTGGACATATTGGGCGAATGCTCTTGCAAGGACGAATTTCCCGATGCCTTCCGGTCCGTCAATCAGAATGGCATGTGGAATCCGGTCTTCGTCCGCCATCCGGCGAAGACGGTCAATGGCATTACGGTGAAAACTTATATCGGAGAACTTCATTTACAACTCAGAGGGTAAAAGACAATATGCGAAGATAAAAAAAATAACGCAGACACCCGTTAGAATGTCCGCGTTATTTTTATAGTGATATTACTTGCTTAAGCTTTGTAGCAGTCAATCTGAGCGGGCGAGAAGTTGGCGATGAAATCGCAGTGCTTGTCGACTTCGCTCTGTGCAAGCTTAGTGTAAACCTCACATGACTTTGTGAAGCTCTCGTTGGCCTCGGCGTGACCGAGAAGCAGATAAGCCATGATTATGTTTCCTGCCATTTCCACGAGGCGACGGGCCATGAAATCGAGATATTCCTGGTTCTTTGCCTCGGTTACAGTCTGGACGGCTTTCTCGAATTTCTCGGTAAGGCCTACCAGGATGTCATGGATACCCTTGAGGCTTTCCTTTACGGGCTGAGCCTCATACTCACGGATGAGGGAAAGATAGGTGCCGGTGGTCACGTGGCGGATAGCGGCAACAACCTGAAGCTGCGTAGTACCTTCGTAGATGGAGGTGATGCGTGCGTCGCGATAAACGCGCTCGCAGGCATAATCTTTCATGAAGCCCGAACCGCCGTGTATCTGAATGGCATCGTAGGCGTTCTGGTTGCAGTATTCGCTGCCCATGCCTTTTACAAGGGGAGTGCAGGCATCGGCTTTGCGCGAGAATGCCTTGGCTTCCTTGCGCTCCTCTGGAGTAAGGGTGCGCTCCTTGGCGATGTCGTCGTAGGCCTTGTAGATGTCAACGAAGCGGGCTGTTTCATAAAGCAGCGCGCGAGAGGCGTCGAGTTTAGCTTTCATTACTGCAAGCATTTCGTAAACGGCAGGGAATTCGATGATTGCCTTGCCGAACTGTTTGCGGTCGCGTGCGTAGTCGAGAGCCTCGCGATAGGCGCGTTCGCTCACACCTACCGACTGAGCGGCGATTCCGAGACGGGCACCGTTCATCAGAGCCATCACATATTTGATGAGGCCGAGGCGGCGTGAGCCGCAGAGTTCGGCCTTGGCGTTCTTGTAGGTAAGCTCGCATGTGGGAGAACCCTTGATACCCATTTTGTTCTCGATACGACGCACGTCAACGCCACCGTCGCGCTTGTCGTAGATGAACATGGACAGGCCGCGGCCGTCCTTTGTTCCGTCCTCAGAGCGGGCGAGAACCAGGTGGATATCGCTGTCACCGTTGGTGATGAAGCGTTTTACGCCGTTGAGTCTCCAAGTGCCGTCGGGCTGTTCGGTGGCTTTGAGCATTACAGACTGGAGGTCGGAACCGGCATCAGGCTCTGTGAGGTCCATCGACATGGTCTCGCCTTGGCATACGCGCGGAATGTAACGCTCTTTCTGCTCTTCATCGGCAAACTCGTAGATGGTCTCGGCGCAGTCCTGAAGACCCCAGAGGTTCTCGAAACCTGTATCAGCACGGCTCACGATGTCAGCGGCCATGATGTAGGGAGTGATGGGGAAATTCAGGCCTCCGAAACGGCGGGGCATCGACATACCCATGAGACCGGCCTTGCGGCAGAGGTCGAGATTTTCCTGGGTGCCGTCGGCATAGACCACGCGTCCGTTTTCGACATGGGGGCCCTGGGCGTCCACGCCTTCTGCGTTTTCAGCGATTTTGCCGCCGCAGATTTCTCCAACAACTTCAAGCACCTTCTGGTATGAGTCCATGGCGTCCTCGAAGTTCTGGGGTGCGTAATCGAACTTGTCGGCGTCGGCGAAATTACGTTCTTTAAGTTCAACAATCTTCTGCATCAAGGGGTGAGAGAGATGATGCTTGAGATCGGGATTGTCGGTATAAAAATTAGCCATTGCTTTCTGTTATTTATCTTTTTGTTTTGTAGCTACCATTCCTATCACGTAGTAATGGGGAATATTCTTGATGATACCGCTTGACAAATCGGGCTCAATTACATTATCGCCACAAAAGCGGAACACTTCGAACTCAGGATCCCACCAAAACGAGCCTACCAGCATCAGCGGAATGAACTCATCCGTCTTAAATGTCTGGTGTTTGAACGGACGAGGAAGATAACCATTCGTAGATTGCTTACCGTCAGGAGAGTGTTGCTCCTTAAGTTTAAGTTGCTTGAAAACGGCTCCTTGTGACGGCAGCATGATGGCAACCTGTCTTATTGAATCGGTGGGAGGGAGAAGGCCAATGTCAATACGCTCAGCCAAAGAATAAATGCCGCTGGCGGCATCTGCCATATCCTCGGCTTTTATCTCAGCCTGAAATTCAGGAGAGAAAGAGCTTAACATAGTACGGTTTTTTAATAGATAGATATAGCCTTCACTGCCGTCGCTAACAAGTTTGTCACCTTCGTATTCCCTGACGAGAAACTTGAAACTGTAGGTGGTATCCCGTAGTGCAGTTATGTCATAGCTGATAGCTTCATAGCCATTATTTTTGAGAAGCTCGACATAAGTTGATACAGGTGATTCTACCGGCTTTATATCATGGCAGATGGCCGGAAAAGCAACTGCAGCAGCAAGGAGGATTGAATATATTCGGGATGACATAATAGAGACGAGGTGAAATCTATTACTTGCTGTTTTTCTTGTAATACTTGATGAGTTTGGGAATTACATCCTCAACGTTGCCGGTAATCACATAATCGGCGATAGTATTGATAGGAGCCTCGGGGTCGTTGTTGACCGAGATGATTATCGAGCTGTCCTGCATACCGGCGATGTGCTGAATCTGTCCGGAGATACCGCATGCGATATAAAGTTTCGGACGTACTGTAACACCGGTCTGACCGATCTGACGCTCATGTTCGGTAAATCCTGCGTCAACGGCAGCGCGCGAAGCTCCTACTTCGGCACCGAGGGTGTCGGCAAGCTGATAAAGCATGTCGAATCCTTCCTTGGAGCCCATACCGTAACCGCCGGCTACAATAATGGGGCTGTTCTTGATGTTGACCTTGGATTTCTCGATATGGCGGTCGATTATCTCGACAACGAAATCCTCGGGTTTAACATAGTCATCGGCCTTAAGCTCGATTACTTCTCCTTTATGGTCGGGATTGAACACCGTTTTCTTCATCACGCCCTCGCGCACAGTCGCCATCTGGGGACGGCACTCGGGGTTCACGATTGTGGCTACAATGTTGCCACCGAACGCGGGACGAATCTGGTAGAGGAGATTTTCGTATTCTTTTCCTGTCTTGGGATCGGTGTGTGGGCCGATTTCAAGTGAGGTGCAGTCTGCGGTAAGACCGCTGTGAAGGCAGGAGGATACACGGGGACCGAGGTCGCGGCCGATACAGGTGGCACCCATCAGGCAAACCTGCGGCTTGATTTCCTTGAAAAGGTTGATAAGTACGGCAGCGTGAGGATTGGAAGTGTAGGGATAGAGACGCTTGTCGGCCACTTTATAGACCACATCGGCACCGTAGGGGAAAATTTCTTTTTCCACGCCGTCGAGATTGTCGCCAATGACCACAGCTTCGAGTTTAACGCCAAGTTTATCGGCAAGCTCACGTCCTTTTGTGAGGAGCTCAAGGCTCACGTCGGCCACATGCACGTCCTCAAACTCGCAATATACTATGAGATTGTTATTATCAGTCATGTTATTAAAAATTAGCCAATGGTATGGTTGGCGATGAGTTCCTTAACGAGATCTTCAAGCTGTTCGTCGCTTCCGTCGAGACGGCGGCATTCCTTAGCTGTGAACACTACGTTTTCAATAGCTTTAACTTTGGTGGGAGAACCGGGCATTCCTATCTGTTCGGGATCAGCCTCTACGAAAGCGGCGCTCCACTCAGGGATGTTGAGATAGGGGCGAGCTGCGATAAGGGCTTTACGGGCATCGTCGAGCTTGGTCTGCTCGGTGGAGGAAGCTGCATATTTGTACTTCTGGATTCTCTTGGCATTGCGGGGGCGGCATTCGGCAGCGGAGCCGTTAACCGTCACAACACAGGGAAGAGGTGCCTTTACGGTTTCAACACCGTTTTCAAGACGACGTTTCACAACGATGTGTCCGTCTTTGAGTTCAAGGATTTCCTCTGCGTATGTAACCTGGGGAAGTCCGAGCTTTTCAGCAATCTGGGGGCCTACCTGTGCGGTGTCACCGTCGATGGCCTGACGGCCTCCGAGAATGACATCGTAGTTGCCCATTTTCTTTACAGCCTGGGCAAGGGAGTAGGAGGTGGCGAGGGTATCGGCTCCGCCAAGAACTCTGTCGGTGAGAACTACGCCGCCGTCGGCGCCGCGAAACATAGCCTCGCGGATAACTTCAGAGGCGCGGGGAAGACCCATGGTGAGAACCGTGACGGTAGAGCCGGGATTGGCATCCTTCAGACGGAGTGCCTGCTCAAGAGCGTTGAGGTCTTCAGGATTAAAGATGGCGGGGAGGGCGGCGCGGTTTATTGTGCCGTCTTCCTTCATGGCATCTTTACCGACATTACGTGTGTCGGGAACCTGTTTTGCCAGAACTATTATGTTAAGACTCATAGAAATAATAGTTAATTACGTTAGATGATCGGATTATTAACTGACTGCAAATTTAGCGAATTTACGCTACAGATGCAAATTATTGTGGAATTGGAGGTTACTGCCATTGTCTGGACTTCAGCAATGGGAAGTTCCGTCGAAACAATGTGTGCAGATTCTGCATTTCGGAAGTCCTATGGCATTTACCATATTGTCTATCGAGCAAAATTTCAGCGAAGTAAGGCCCAGCCGGCGGCGAATTTCCTCAACCATGCGCTCATATTGCGGAGTGCCGAAGGTAGAGTACTCCTTGAGCGTTGCCTCGTCGGGGTCTTTGCCTTCAAGATCGGCGATAACACGACGGGTGATGAGCTCAAGGACGCTTTTGGATGCGCTGAAATTTATGAATTCGCAGGGATAAATCAGAGGAGGGCAGGATATACGCATGTGTACTTCCTTTATTCCGGCCTCAAAAAGGTCTTTTACATTGTCGCGAAGCTGAGTGCCGCGTACAATCGAGTCGTCGCAGAATATCACCTTTTTGTCGCGGAGAAGGTGACGGTTGGGAATCAGTTTCATTTTCGCCACAAGCTCTCGGCGTTCCTGGCTTGAGGGGGTGAAGCTGCGGGGCCAGGTGGGAGTATACTTGACTATTCCGCGAAGGTACGGCACCTGTTTGCCCTGGGCGTAACCCAGAGCCATGCCGATACCGGAATCGGGAATGGCGCTTACGAAATCCACCTCGGTATCATCCTGCTTGGCCATTTCGCGGCCGTCGATATACCGCATGCGGTCGACGTTGCGGCCCTCGTAGGTGCATGGAGGATAGCCGTAATATGTCCAGAGGAATGAGCATATCTGCATCTCCTCTTCGGGGGCCGAGAGCTGTTTGTATCCGTCGGGGGTGAACTCTACAATCTCAGCGGGTCCGAGTTCATAACATATCTTGTAGTCGAGATTGGGGAAAGCGCATGATTCGGATGATGCCGCAATGGAACCTTCTTTCTGGCCGAGGATAATGGGCGTGCGTCCGAGGCGGTCGCGGGCCGCGATTATTTTGCCGTCGAGAAGGATGAGCATGGAGCAGGAACCCTTGATGCTCCGGAACACGTTTTTAATGCCGGAAACTATATCGGACCCTTCGCTAATGAGGGCGGCAATCATTTCTGTAGGATTGATGATATCGTAGGAATGTTCGCAGAAGTGATGGCCCTTGGCAAGCATTGCCTGCTCGAGATGCTGGATGTTGTTGATTTTTGCTACAGTGACGATTGCAAATTTGCCGAGATGGCAGTTGACAATGATTGGCTGTGCATCGGTGTCGGAGATGACGCCTATGCCGCAGTCCCCGGTGAAATCGTTAAGCTCGCCTTCGAATTTGTTGCGGAAATAGGCGTTTTCGATGTTGTGGATTGAGCGTGTGAACACACCATCGCGCACGGTAGCCATGCCGGCACGTTTGGTGCCGAGATGACTGTTGTAGTCTACTCCGTAGAAGAGCTCGTTGATGCATTTTCTTTTGGCTGCTACGCCGAAGAAACCTCCCATATAAAAGTAATATTTTTGAATTCTTAAAAAGGACTATATAAAATCAGGAAAGCGAAAAAACAGACACGTGGAGTTGGTGAAGTCTGTTTTTTCGCTTTCTGATGGTTGATTATTTTGAGCCGGTATGCTGCTCTACCCATTTACGTGCATTAATGAATGCATCGATCCATGGAGTGATGTCGTCGTTAAGACGGCCTGTGGGGTAATAGGCACACTGCCAGGGGAAGATGGCTCTTTCAAGGTGGGGCATCATTGCGAGATGACGTCCGTCGGCAGAACAGATGCCTGCAACCGCTCCCTTAGAACCATTGGGGTTGCCCGGATAGGAGCTGTAGTTGTATTTGAGCGCGATGTTGTAGCGGTCAAGCGGCAGCGGCAGATTGAATTTTCCCTCCCCGTGCGCTACCCATATACCGGTTTTGATTCCGGCCAGGGATCCGAACATCACCGAGTTGTTTTCCGGAACGGTCACTCCGAGGAACTGGGATTCGAACTTGTGGCTTATGTTGTGTTCCATTACGGCCTTCTTCTCGTGGTCGGGATTGATGAGGTTTAATTCGACCATGAGCTGGCAACCGTTGCATACGCCGAGCGAAAGAGTGTCTTTGCGGGCGTAGAAGCGGTCAAGGGCAGCCTTGGCGTTGGGGTTCCAGAGGAATCCTCCGGCCCAGCCTTTGGCCGATCCGAGAACGTCGGAGTTGGAGAATCCGCCGCAGAACACGATCATATTCACATCATCAAGAGTTTCGCGACCAGAAATAAGGTCGGTCATATGAACGTCCTTGACTTCGAATCCTGCAAGATAGAGTGAGTAGGCCATCTCACGGTCGCCGTTCACACCCTTTTCGCGGATGATCGCCGCGCGGGGTCCCTTAGTCTTGTGACGTCCGAGAGCGAGTCCGCGCGAAGCGAGCTTGCCGTTGAAGGATGCCGGAATGCGATAGCGGATGGGCTGTTTGCTGAAGTTGGAATAGCGGAGCTCAGCGCATTTCTCACCGCTCTGGAGCCGGTCAAGAAGGTAGGATGTACGGAACCATACGTCTCTCAGAGCGTCTATATCGAAATTGAATACGTTGCCGGAGTGATTGACCGTAACGGTTCTTGTCTCGGTAGGACGACCGATCTTGGCAACCTCTACGCCTGCTTCTGTGAGAAGCTTAAGGGCTGATTCTGCCTTATCGTCGGCAATCTGCATGAGGACGGCAGGGTTCTCGGCGAAAAGAATCTTGAGGATATCATTTTCACCGTTTTTGGTGAAGGATTCAGTGCTGATTTCCAGACCTCCGTTCACATTGGCAAAAGTCATTTCAAGCAACGCTGTAATCATACCGCCGGCGCTTATGTCGTGAAGGGCGAGAATCGAGCCTCGTTTCACGAGCTTCTGGACAGCATTGAACGCAGCAGCGAATTTCTCAGCCGAAGCGACGGTGGGCACACTTGCTCCGAGGGCATTAAGGGCCTGGTTCAGCGCAGAGCCGCCAAGTCGGAGAGAGCAACCGGAGAAATCCACCCGATAAAGTGAAGATTTCTTTACATTGCGTATGACAGGAGAAACTATCTTACGGACATTGGATACGCCTCCGGCAGCCGATATAATCACAGTGCCGGGAGCAAAGACCTTGTCCTCGCCATATTTCTGGGTCATGGAAAGAGAATCCTTTCCGGTGGGAATGTTGATTCCGAGGGCGCATGCGAAATCGCTGCAGGCCTCGACGGCGCGGTAAAGAGCGGCGTCCTCGCCGGGATTTTTGCAGGGCCACATCCAGTTGGCCGAAAGCGAGACAGAGCTGAGACCGTTTGTAAGCGGGGCGCCTACAATGTTTGTGAGCGACTCGGCCACTGCCATAACCGAACCGGCGGCAGAGTCAACCAGCGCTACCTGGGGAGCATGGCCTATAGAAGTGGCAATACCGTTGCGGCCATTGTAGTCGAGAGCTACAGCGCCGCAGTCGCTCAGCGGCAGCTGTATTTCGCCCTGGCATTGCTGACGGGCAATCTTGCCGGTAACCGAACGGTCAACCTTGTTGGTAAGCCAGTCTTTGCACGCTACAGCTTCAAGCGAGAGCACATCGCGGAGATAATCGTTGATTTTAGCTTCGTCGTAAACGGGATCGGCATATTTGATTTCAACCGTTGAATCGGTCATGACGGTCTTGGGGGAGTTGCCGAACATATCGGCCATGCCGAGATCGATGGGCTTCACGCCGTCGGACTGACGGAATACGAAACGGTCGTCGCCGGTGGTTTTTCCGACAACATACATGGGGGCACGTTCGCGTTCAGCGATGGTGTTGACATATTCGATATCGGCGGAGTTGATTACCATGCCCATGCGCTCCTGGCTTTCGTTGCCCACAATTTCTTTTGCTGAGAGGGTGGAGTCGCCTACAGGAAGTGAATTGAGGTCGATTTCTCCACCGGTTGCCTCTACAAGTTCGGAAAGGGCGTTAAGGTGTCCTCCCGCGCCGTGGTCGTGGATGGAGACTATGGGGTTGCTGTCGCTTTCAGCAAGAGCGCGGATAACGTTCGAGACGCGTTTCTGCATCTCGGGGTTGGCGCGCTGAATGGCATTCAGCTCAATGGAGTTGTCGTACACACCGGTCTCGACAGATGAGACAGCGCCGCCTCCCATGCCGATGCGGTAATTGTCGCCTCCCATCACCACTACGTCCTGACCGGGAACGGGGGTGCCCTTTATAGCATCTTTTTTTGCTGCAAAGCCTACACCTCCGGCAAGCATTATCACCTTGTCGTAGGCATACATGCGGCCGTTTTCGTCGTGCTCAAATGTGAGGAGAGAGCCGCA
The DNA here is from genome assembly GCA_009775605.1 of Paramuribaculum sp. Lineage (GTDB taxonomy): Bacteria > Bacteroidota > Bacteroidia > Bacteroidales > Muribaculaceae > Paramuribaculum. The sequence continues at coordinate 7,814 of VSPV01000013.1, read as the reverse complement.
GATAAGGGGCTGACCGAACTTGTTTCCGAAGTCGGAGGCTCCGTTGGATGCCTTGATGAGGATGTCGGACGGTGTCTGATAGAGCCATACACGCGGATTTGACATCAGTTCCCAGCGGTGCTCAGGTGAGAGGCGGGGATATGAGGTCATATAAACCGCGGTTCCGGCTATAGGCAGAGAGGCCTTGCCTCCGCCCAGACGGTCGCGAATTTCACCGCCTGTGCCCGTGGCTGCGCCGTTGAACGGTTCCACGGTAGTGGGGAAGTTGTGGGTCTCGGCCTTGAGCGAGATAACCGTGTCAATTTCCTTGACGTCGAAGTAGTCGGGGCGTTCGGGATGAGTAGGGTAGAACTGCTCGACTTTCGGGCCTTCGATAAATGCCACATTGTCTTTATAGGCCGAAACGAGGCCGTTGGGGTTGACCTGTGAGGTCTTCTTTATCAATTTGAAGAGGGACATGGGTTTCTCCTCTCCGTCAATAATAAATGTTCCGTTGAAAATCTTATGGCGGCAGTGCTCGGAGTTAACCTGAGAGAAACCGAACACCTCGCTGTCGGTAAGCGGGCGTCCGAGTTTTTCGGCAAGTTCCCTGAGATACTGCTCTTCTTCCTGGCTGAGGGCAAGGCCTTCGGTGCGGTTGTAAACCGTGATGTCGTCAATGTGTACGATAGGATCGGGCTTACGGTCAACATGGAATACCTTCGAGTTCAGACCATCATAAAGGCGGAACAGCATCCGGTCGAACTTAGGTTCGTCGTCGCGTGTGAGATTGAACTGCTCTATGCGTGTTATTCCCTGGAGACCCATGTTCTGGGTAATCTCTACAGCATTTGTGCTCCACGGAGTAATCATTTCTTTACGGGGACCTATGAAACGGCCCTTTATGGAAGTGGACACGAGAGGTGTGGCGCCCCCGAACAACCATGACAGTTTTTCATTCTCTTCTGAAGAAAACTTATGGTCGGTCTCAACGGCATAAACCGTGGTGGCACCTTTCTTAAAGTATACAACCATTATCTGACAGTATGATGAAAAGTGAAAATGAAGGTTTGATTGACAAAAAGTCGCTGCAAATTTACGGATTTTTATTTATGACGCAAAGCGTTATCGTAATTCTCATTTCTTTCCGGCAACAGTTTCAATGCTATAGGGGTCGAAATCGGCCGGCATGGATGAAAGCGGTATCACTACGGGCAGAGATATGTCAATAAGTTCTATAACCAAGTTGCGTGAAAACAGAGATATTTCTGATACGCGGTTCCAGTTGTAGGTTGCTTCTCCTATTATTTCCAGCTCTTCATCTTTTATGACTGAAGCATTCCCTTTACGGATTGAGACTTGGGAAGTTTCTGATGTGAGGGACGATTCTTCCGTTTTGTCACCGGTAAGGCCTGAGTCATAGCTTTGCTTCTCTTTCCTGAGAAAAACTAAAGTCATACTTTTGCCCGGTTCCAGAATAACTTTCTGTAAAGAGAGCGCGCGCCGGGCTTCCGGCTGAAGTAGCGTGGAATAATAGATATGGCTCATCACAACCGGGGCGAAGATGAATGGTATCATCAATGCTATGAAAAGCATCCGGGAGTCAAAAATGACTCCCACTACCAACAGAATCAGGAATGGCAGTGCAAGTGACAAAGCGACCTTGGGAAGCTTTTGCCTGACTGCAATCCGAAAGTATACCGAGGATGTGAGCCGGAAGGGTGTCGATTCAAAGACCGCCAATTCTCAGGATAGCTTATGGATTACCAGACCGGAGCGTAATTTGGGCTCAAACCATGTGGTTTTCGGGGGCATGATATTACCGCTGTCGGCAATATCCATCAGCTGTTTCATGGAAACGGGGTAAAGAGCAAGGGCCATTTTCATTTCGCCGGAATCAACGCGGCGGGAGAGCTCTCCGAGACCTCGGATTCCGCCCACGAAGTCTATGCGCTTGTCGCTTCTTAAATCGGTGATGCCGAGAATGTCGCGGAGAATAAGGTCACTTGATATGGTCACGTCGAGCACTCCTATAGGGTCGTTGTCATCGTATCGCCCCTCGCGTGGAGTAAGAGAATACCAATCGCCGTCTAAATAGAGCGAAAAGTTGTGGAGACGGGAAGGCTTATAGATTTCTTTCCCTTTTTTCTCGACTATGAAGTCATTGGTTAGGCGCACCAGAAACTCTTCGGGGGTAAGGCCGTTGAGGTCTCTGACCACACGGTTATAGTCAATGATTCTCAGATGGGATGCCGGGAAAGCTACGGCCAGAAAGTAGTTATATTCCTCGTCGCCTTTATGGTTGGGGTTCGATTTGGCTTTCTCATCACCCACAAGCGCCGCTGCGGCAGAACGATGGTGCCCGTCGGCAATATACAGGTAGGGTATTTTATCAAATTCTTCTGTGATGGCGGCTATTAATTCCGGTTCGTTCACAACCCAGAATGTATGGCCGAATCCGTCGGGAGCCACAAAGTCATATTCCGGTTCTCCTGCGGTAACCGTATCGATTATCTGTTGGAGACTTTCGTTATCGGGGAACGCAAAAAACACTGGCTCAATGTTGGCATCGTTGACCCGCACATGCTTCATGCGGTCTTCCTCTTTGTCGCGACGGGTAAGCTCATGCTTTTTTATCCGTCCCTCCATGTAGTCGTTTACCCAGGCTGCTACCACTATACCATACTGCGTGCGGCCGTCCATGGTCTGCGCGTAAATATAGTAATGGTCTTCCTGATCCTGGACAAGCCATCCGTTGTCCTGGAAAAGCCTGAAATTCTCCACGGCTTTTCCGTAGACCTGCGGATCGTGCTCATCCACGTCAGGCCCGAAATCAATCTCAGGCTTTATGATGTGATAGAGCGACTTAGGATTGCCCTCAGCTTCCTTTCGGGCTTCTTTCGAGTCAAGAACATCGTAAGGGCGCGAGGCCACGTCGGTGACAAACTGGCGTGGCGGACGCACACCTTTAAACGGTTTTACTTTTGCCATAAAGAGTTTTTTCAGGTGAGATTTAAGGTATAGAGATAGTCTGGGAGCGAGGCAATCAGAGCGGTTTGCGGATGATTGTCTGCTCGCGGTCCGGACCGATTGAAACGATGTAGATTGGCGTTTTGAGTTCTTTCTCGAGGAAATCGATATAGTTATTGAATGCCTCGGGGAATTCCTGGGTTGACTTCATTCCTGTCATATCGGTTTTCCATCCGGGAAGTGTGACGTAAACAGGTTTGATGGTTTCTTCATCGATGGAGAAGGGGAAATCTTCGGTTCTCTTTCCGTCAATCTCGTAAGCCACGCAGGCCTTGACCTCATCGAATGAGTCGAGCACATCGCTCTTCATCATGATGAGTTTAGTAACTCCGTTGAGCATGATGGCATAGCGGAGAGCCACAAGATCAATCCAGCCGCAACGGCGTTCACGGCCGGTCACCGCACCGTATTCGTGGCCAAGGTCACGAATGGTCTTTCCTGTTTCATCGAACAGCTCGGTGGGGAAGGGTCCGCTACCTACGCGGGTGCAATAAGCCTTGAAAATGCCGAAAACGTCTCCGATTTTATTCGGGGCGACTCCAAGTCCGGAGCAAGCGCCGGCAGTGATGGTGTTGGATGATGTCACAAAGGGATATGAACCGAAATCAACGTCGAGCATGGTGCCCTGGGCTCCCTCGCAGAGAACGGATTCTCCATTCTCAAGAGCCTTGTTGATGAAGAATTCAGAATCAATCAGATCAAACGTCTTGAGATACTCCACAGCGTCAAGCCATTTGGCCTCCATTTCGGTAAGCGCGACAGTATCGGGTTCGCTGTCAAGAGCCTTGAGCATGGCTATGTGGCGATTGCGGGCTGCTTCATATTTTGCGGGGAAGTTATGGAGAGTGTCGCCGAGGCGAAGGCCGTTGCGGGAAACTTTGTCGGTGTAGGTAGGGCCGATGCCTTTGCCGGTGGTACCTATCTTTGCGCCTCCTTTGGCCTTTTCGTTTGCGGCATCGAGCAGGCGATGGGTAGGCATAATCAGGTTGAGTTTCTTGGAAATCTTAAGAATCTTGCGAAGGTCTACACCTGACTTAATAAGCTCCTCGGCTTCCTGTTTGAAAAGCACAGGGTCAAGTACCACGCCATTGCCTATCACATTGGCGCGTACGCTCTGGAATACTCCGGATGGAATGGAGCGGAGCACATATTTTTTACCTTCAAATTCGAGAGTATGACCGGCATTCGGGCCTCCCTGAAAACGTGCTACGATGTCGTAACGGGGTGTAAGTACGTCAACTACTTTACCTTTTCCTTCATCGCCCCACTGGAGGCCTAATAATACGTCGACTTTCATGATTACTGAATCTGATAGAAAATTATTTGGTGACTTTTGTTAAATCTTTTTTTGCGAGTTTCTGGCAATGGGAGCACAGACCGTAGATGTTCAGTTCGGACCGGAGGGGAGAAAATGTTCCGAAATGGCGCGACGACAGGAGGGAGTCAATTTCGGGGTCGCGTATTTCACGGATTTTTCCACAGCGGTTACAAATGAGATGATGATGGCCGGTGACTCCGGAGATTCTTTCGTACTGTGCCGGCTGGTTGGCGAAGTTGTGCCGCAGGAGAATTCCCGCGCTCACCAGAACTTCCACAGTATTGTAGATGGTTGTGCGGGAAACATGGTACCCGGAATCAACTACGGCGTGATATAGCGCATCAATCGAAAAATGGCTGTTGAGGGAAAACGCCTTGTCAAGGATGGCAAAACGTTCAGGAGTTTTCCGCAATCCGTTTTCTTCAAGAAAACGCGAAAAAGTCGCAACGGCGGCATTTATTTGTCTATCATCGCTCATTTCGCCTACAAAGATAATAAAACGAGGGAAATAATCAATCAGGGAGGGTAAATAAATGGCGTGCTGTTCCCTTTAGGTCAGAAGTCGATAGAGGCTTGCGTTTTATTTGACCATGGCAATGGCGTCGTCGACAGTGAGCATTTTCTGAGAGCCGTCAGCCATGTTTTTGAGGGTAACAAGGCCCTGTTTCATCTCTTCTTCTCCCACTATCGCCACAAAAGGTATGGCAAGGTCGTTGGCACGCTGCATCTGTTTTTTCATTTTGGCAGCGTCTGGATAGATTTCGGCGCTTATGCCGGCTTCGCGGAAGAGCTTCAGGTATTTCATGGAAACATCGGCTTCGCTTTTGCCGAAATTCGTGAACATGACCCGTGTTGTGGCGGAGGCGGAATCCGGGTAAAGATCAAGGGCGTTCAGTACATCGTAAATACGGTCGGCGCCGAATGAAATGCCCACGCCTGAAAGTCCCGGCATGCCGAATACGCCGGTAAGGTTGTCGTATCTTCCGCCGCCGGTAATGCTGCCTATTGCCACATCCTTGGCTTTCACCTCGATGATTGTACCGGTATAGTAGTTCAGTCCTCTGGCAAGCGAGACATCAAGTTCAATGTTGGCCTTGAGTCCGAGATTATTGATTCCTGAGATGACTTCTTCAAGCTCGGCCACGCCTTTAGCTCCCGTCTCTACTTCTTTGAGGATTTCACTCAGGGCAGCAATCCGCTCCTGGGTTGAACCATTTATCTCAAGAATCGGAATAAGCCGTTCAATGGATTCCTCGCTGATACCACGCTCGGAAAGCTCTGCTTTGACATTCTCGATACCTATTTTGTCAATTTTGTCAATAGCTACCGTGATGTCTATGAGTTTGTCGGGTTGCCCTACGAGCTCGGCGATTCCTGAAAGCACCTTACGGTTATTCAGTTTGATGGTGATGTTTATGCCGAGACGCGAGAAAACCTCGTCGATCAGAGAGATAAGCTCAATTTCATTTATGAGAGAGTCAGAGCCGACCACATCGGCATCACACTGATAGAATTCGCGGTAGCGGCCTTTTTGCGGACGGTCGGCACGCCACACGGGCTGAATCTGATAGCGCTTGAAAGGCATCGTGAGTTCGTTACGGTGCTGAACCACAAACCGGGCGAAAGGAACCGTAAGGTCATATCGCAGCCCTTTTTCTGATATTTTGGAAGTGAGGTGACCTATAGATTCAGACTGAAGGTCTATATTCTCGAGGGAAGCAGGCCAATTTCCAGAGTTAAGAATCTTGAAAAGAAGTTTGTCGCCTTCCTCTCCGTATTTTCCCATAAGCGTGGAGAGATTCTCCATCGCCGGGGTTTCTATCTGTGAAAAGCCGTAAAGTTTGAAAACCTCACGGATGGTATCGAAAATATAATTGCGTCTCGCCATTTCTACGGGGCCGAAATCGCGGGTTCCTTTGGGGATGGATGGTTTCTGTGCCATAAGCAAAAACTAAATACGATTCAAAGCGTCTACAAAGTTACATGATAAATATGATAAAAGCCATAATCGCGTTTCGGATTATGGCTTTTATATGTATGGTGAGGATTGGAGAGAGGCTTTATTTGGCGTTTTCCCCCGGCTCGTAAGAATAGTTTACGAGATTTCCTGCGAAATAATTATCGTAGGCCGACATGTCGATAAGGCCGTGGCCAGAAAGGTTAAACAGTATGACTTTCTCTTCTCCTGTCTCCTTGCATTTGTTGGCCTCATTGATTGTAGCGGCTATGGCATGGCATGATTCCGGCGCGGGTATGATGCCTTCGGCGCGGGCGAAAATCACTCCGGCATTGAACGCCTCAATCTGCTGGATATCCACGGCTTCAATAAGTTTGTCTTTAAGCAACTGTGAGACTATTACACCTGCTCCGTGGTAGCGGAGGCCTCCGGCGTGGATATTGGCGGGGGTGAACTTGTGTCCGAGCGTAAACATTGGCAAAAGGGGAGTGTAGCCGGCCTCATCGCCGAAGTCATAACGGAATTCACCTTTGGTAAGCTTGGGGCATGAAGCGGGTTCGGCAGCGATGAAACGTGTTTTCTTGCCTTCAAGTATATTGTGGCGCAGGAAAGGGAATGACATGCCGCCGAAGTTGGAACCGCCGCCGAAACAAGCAATCACTATATCAGGATACTCTCCGGCCATTTTCATCTGTTTCTCTGCCTCGAGGCCTATGACGGTCTGGTGGAGCGTTACATGGGAAAGAACTGAACCGAGGGTGTATTTGCAGTTCGGAGTAGTGGTGGCCAGCTCAATGGCTTCGGAAATGGCTGTGCCGAGAGAGCCCTGATGGGAGGGCGTGGCAGTGAGAATATCTTTTCCCGCGCGCGTGCTCATGGAGGGAGATGCAGTGACCTGCGCTCCGAAGGTCTGCATGATACTACGCCGGTAGGGTTTCTGTTCGTAAGAAATCTTTACCTGGTAGACAGCTGCCTCCAGTCCAAAAAGTTTTGCAGCGTAAGCCAGTGAGGCGCCCCATTGTCCGGCACCAGTCTCGGTCGTGACATTTTTGACACCCTCCTGTTTGCAGTAGTATGCCTGTGGAATGGCCGAGTTGAGTTTATGGGACCCCATCGGGCTCACGCTCTCGTTTTTAAAATAGATATGAGCGGGAGTCCCTAATGCCTTTTCGAGACCATAGGCACGCACAAGAGGGGTGGAACGATAATATTTATACATATCGCGTACTTCCTCCGGAATATCAATCCATCGGTGTGTCTGGTCGAATTCCTGACGGCAAAGCTCTTCAGCGAAGATAGGGAAGAGGTCCTCGGGTTTTAAAACCTCTTTGGTCGCCGGATTGAGCGGTGGAAGAGGTTTGTTGACCATATCGGCCTGAATGTTATACCATTGTGTCGGAATCTCCGATTCGGGAAGAAAGAAGCGCTTAATTTTGTTGCTCATGACATAAAAAATTAAAAAACTGACGTTTTTAAGAAAAAATAATTACCTTTGGGTGAAAGTACTTTTCACCGATGCAAAAATATAAA
>VSPV01000129.1 GCA_009775605.1 Paramuribaculum sp. | reverse complement strand
GTTTTTCCACCGGGAGCCCGAGCATAATCTTGGTGGCGAGGTCGATGAAGTTGATTTTAAGCACCTTCGACACGAAGGGGAAGCTTCGCGAAGCGCGGAGGTTGCATTCTATCACCTTTATGTCGTTGTTCTTGGCAAGGAACTGGATGTTGAACGGGCCGGAGATGTTGAGGGCGGCTGCAATCTGCGACGACACCTTCTTGATGCGGCGCATGGTCTCCACATAGAGTTTCTGCGGCGGGAACTGAATTGTGGCGTCGCCGGAGTGTACGCCGGCATACTCTATATGCTCCGATATGGCGTAGACCTTGATTTCGCCGTTCTGAGCCACGGCGTCCATCTCAATTTCCTTGGCGTTCTGGATAAATTCCGTAACCACCACGGGGTGCTGCTTCGACACGTTGGCTGCAAGCTGCAGGAACTGGTGAAGCTCGTCGCGGTTGGAGCAGACGTTCATGGCTGCGCCGGAAAGCACATAGCTTGGGCGCACGAGCACCGGGAATCCCACTTCGTCGATGAAGCGGTTGATATCCTCGAAGCTGGTGAGCTCGCGCCAGCGGGGCTGGTCGATTCCGAGACGGTCGAGCATAGCCGAGAATTTGTGGCGGTCCTCGGCGTTGTCGATACTCTGTGCCGAGGTGCCGAGAATATTGACATTCTCCTTGTCGAGGCGCATTGCGAGGTTGTTGGGAATCTGTCCGCCCACGGATAGAATCACGCCGTGGGGCATCTCGAGGTCGAGAATATCCATCACGCGCTCGAATGTGAGCTCGTCGAAGTACAGGCGGTCGCACATGTCATAGTCGGTCGACACGGTCTCGGGATTGTAGTTTATCATCACGGAGCGCCAGCCCTCTTTCTTTATGGTGAGAAGGGCGTTGACGGAACACCAGTCGAATTCCACGGAGCTGCCGATGCGGTATGCGCCCGAGCCGAGCACTACCACCGAGCGGCCGTCGTGTTCGTAGTCAATATCGTTCTGCGTTCCGTTGTAGGTGAGATACAGGTAGTTGGTCATGGCCGGATATTCGGCGGCCAGAGTGTCGATCTGTTTCACTACCGGAAGTATGCCATTGGCCTTGCGCAGATTGCGCACCTTCATGATGCTGGCGTCGGTATTGCGGTCGAGCTCTTCGCGTATCACAAGGCGTGCTATCTGGAAGTCGCTGAAGCCCTGTTCCTTCGCCTGACGGAGCAGCGCGGGGTCGAGGCTGTCGAGACCGCCCTTGACGGCTCCCAGCTCATGGCTGGTGGTTATGATATTGTGCAGGCGGTAGAGGAACCACTTGTCAATCTTTGTAAGGTCATGTATGCGCTCCACGGTATAGCCTTCCTCAAAGGCACGGGCTATGGCGAATATGCGCTTGTCGGTGGGAGTGGAGAGGGCGTTGTCCAGGTCGTCGAATTTCATAGGGCGGTTGCCCACGAAGCCGTGCATTCCCTGGCCTATCATTCGGAGTCCTTTCTGAATCACTTCCTCGAATGTGCGTCCTATTGCCATCACCTCGCCCACCGATTTCATGGACGAGCCGATTTCGCGGCGCACGCCGTGGAATTTGCCGAGGTCCCAGCGGGGAATCTTGCACACTATGTAGTCGAGGGCCGGCTCGAAGAAGGCCGAGGTCTCGCGCGTCACGGAGTTGCGGAGGTCAAACAGGCCGTAGCCGAGGCCCAGCTTGGCGGCTACGAAAGCGAGGGGATAGCCGGTGGCTTTCGAAGCCAGCGCCGACGAGCGGCTGAGGCGGGCGTTCACCTCGATGACGCGGTAGTCCATGGATGTGGGGTCGAACGCATATTGCACGTTGCATTCGCCCACAATGCCTATGTGGCGTATGATTTTGATGGCGAGTTTGCGCAGATAGTGGTAGTCCTCGTTTGTGAGGGTCTGCGACGGAGCGACCACGATGCTCTCGCCGGTGTGGATTCCCAGCGGGTCGAAGTTCTCCATGTTGCAGACGGTGATGCAGTTGTCGAAGCGGTCGCGCACCACCTCGTATTCCACTTCTTTCCATCCCTTGAGCGATTTCTCCACGAGCACCTGGGGCGAGAACGAGAGAGCCTTCTCGGTGAGGGCCACGAGTTCTTCCTCATTGTCGCAGAAGCCGCTGCCGAGGCCTCCGAGGGCGTAGGCGGCGCGCACGATTACAGGGAAGCCGAGGCGGTTTGCGGCCTCCACGGCCTGCTCCACGGTCTCCACAGCCTCGCTCTTGATTGTCTTTACGCCGATTTCATCGAGTTTTCTGACGAAGAGTTCGCGGTCCTCGGTGTCCATGATGGCCTGTACGGGGGTGCCGAGCACTTTCAGATTGTACTTTTCAAGCACTCCGCTTTTGTAAAGCTCCACTCCGCAGTTGAGTGCCGTCTGGCCGCCGAATGCGAGGAGGATGCCGTCAGGGCGCTCCCGTTCAATCACTTTCTCCACGAAGAAGGGAGTCACGGGCAGGAAGTATATTTTGTCGGCAAACCCTTCGGAGGTCTGTACGGTGGCGATATTCGGGTTGATGAGCACCGTGGTGATGCCTTCTTCCTTCATAGCTTTAAGGGCCTGCGAGCCGGAGTAGTCAAATTCGCCGGCCTCGCCTATTTTCAGGGCGCCGGAGCCCAGTATGAGCACTTTTTTTATATCAGATGGCTTTGACGTGGACATATATGTAGCTGGAGATAATGCGTTAGATAATGGGGATGTGGAATGCCGGGCCGTGTCAGAGCATGGCTATGAACTCGTCGAAGAGGAATTCGGTGTCCTTGGGTCCGGAACTTGCCTCGGGATGGAACTGCGCCGAGAAAAAGGGGAGTGTCTTGTGGCGGATACCTTCGTTGGTGCCGTCGTTCATGTTGACGAACAGCGGTTCCCAGTCGGAAGGGAGGGTCTCCTGGTCTACCGCGAAACCGTGGTTCTGCGAGGTGACGTAGCATAGGCCGGTTCCGACGCGGCGCACGGGCTGATTGTGGCTGCGGTGGCCGTATTTGAGCTTGTAGGTGGAGGCTCCGGCTGCTTTGGCAAGGAGCTGGTTGCCCATGCAGATGCCGCATATCGGTTTGCCTATGGCCATTGCCTTGCGGATGTTCTCTACGGTCTTCACGGCCATGTCGGGGTTGCCGGGGCCGTTGGATATGAAGAGGCCGTCGTAGGGGATGGTGGTGAAATCATAGTCCCAGGGCACCATCACCACCTTTACGCCGCGGCGCGTGAGGCAGCGGATGATGTTGTGCTTCACACCGCAGTCAACGAGCACCACGGTTTTTTCACCCTGTCCGTGGATTTCAACCTCCGAGCAGCTCACTTTGGCCACAAGGTTTTCGGCGTTGGGGTCGTAGAAGGGGACGGCGTTCTCGTCGTCGCCCTCGATAACTATCTTTCCGAGCATCGAGCCTTTCTCTCGCAGATGCTTGGTGAGCGCGCGTGTGTCTATGCCGTAGATGCCGGGTATTTTTTCTTCCTTGAGCCAGTCGGCAAGCGAACGGTCGGCCTGCCAGTGGGAGTGGAGGAACGAATAGTCCTGGGCCACGATGGCACGGCAGTGGATGTGGTCGCTCTCGTAGTATTCGCTCACATCGTCTTTCTCGCGCCGCGGGGGCACGCCGTAGTTTCCGAGAATGGGATAGGTGGTGACGAGTATCTGACCCTCGTAGGAGGGGTCGGTGAGGCTTTCGGGATACCCTGTCATAGCAGTGTTGAATACTGTTTCTCCCGAGGTCGATGCCTCATATCCAAATGATTTGCCCTCAAATCTTGTACCGTCTTCAAGAATGAGTACCGCTGACTTGTCTTTTCGCATGCGATAGAAAATTGAATGGTAATCGGTGGTTCGCAAGATTTCTATCGTGAAAACCATGCAAAATTACATAAAAGCGATTTTTCCCGCAAATTTTTGTGGAGCGCGTGATAAAGCAATCCGGGCGGCGCAGGGAGAATGCGCCGCCCGGAGTATTGGGTAGGAAGTCTTCAGACTTTAAGCTGAAATCAGATGTCCTGATAGTAATACGAGCGGTAGGAGATGCCGGTGCGCTTGATTACTTTGAGAATCTTGCCCGTCTTGTCGGTGAACACGTTGCAGCGCCCCAGTGTGCTGCCGAACATGAGCATCTCGCCGTCGCGGATGAGCTGGACGTTGCTTCGGTCGGTTGAGCTGTATTCCGAGGGGATGGGACCCGAGAGGGTGACTTTTGCTTTCATTGCCACGGGGTCGATCTCATAGATTATGGCGCGAGAGAAGCCGCGGCTGGAACCGTTGTCGTAGCAGAGCACTTTGTCCGGAGCCAGAGGCTCGGCGGCATGGATGCCGCTGGCAAAATCGGCTTCGTCGAGCTCCACATTTCCAGCTGGCCCTACACGATAGAGCACTTTGCCGGTGCTCGCCTCGATTTTCCAGAGCTCGTTGGGGCGGTTGAAGGTCATGTAGTAGTCGCCGTTTGAGTCCCAGTTGACGGAGTTGGCGTGGAGGAAGTCTTTTACTGCGCCCCCTTCCAGAATCATGTCGCCGGTGTCGTAAGGGGTGATTGCATCGAAATTATTCCATTTCCTGATAACTTCGCCTGCAGGCGATATGATGGTGAATCCGTCGCCCCACACATCGGCGTCGGCGTCGAGGCCGAATTGCGAGAGGTCGAATTTTTTGGTGGTGTTGCACACCATGATGAGGTTGCCGTCGGGGGTGAATTTTATGTCATGATGCGGGTATGGCACATTATCATCCGAGGCTACCCACTGTACGTCGCGGTTGCCTTCAAGGTCGAGGGTGAAGATCTTGTCGCAGAGGCGCTGGAAATTCTTGCTGTTGACGCCGTCGCGGAAGCCGGTGAGAACGCACAGCTTGCGGTGGCCGGTGTCGTAATGGGCCATGCGTATGGCCTGGTCGAACTTCTCATACCATACTATGTTGCCGTCCATGTCGCAGAATGTGACGAATCCGGGCTTGGAGGCGACCCATTGGAGTATATAGCCGTCGGTGGGCGCTCCGGGATTGTCCACGGTCACGTGATATACCGGAAGCTCGGGAGGAGCGATGGAGGTATGGAAGGTGTATTCCCCGTCCTGCCGCTGTCCGTTGATGTTGACAGCGAAGGTATAGTCGGTGTTGAATTTCACGAATGTGATTACGGGATTGGCCTTGAGGAGGGCCGATTGCACCTCATGGGTGGTGCGCTCGGTTTCGGGCCTGCCGGTCTCCCAGTAGGAGATGGTCACTTCGGCATCGTCAGAAAGAGCGACGCTTACCGGGTAGCGCAAGGCGTTCTCGGGGTCGGTGGAGATGGAAACCTCTGTCAGGGTTATTTTCTTTTCAGGCTCGTTGTCGTCGCTGCATGATGTCAGAGAGCATCCTGCGGCGATGGCCACGGCTGCAATGAGGAGAATGCGGAGCTGTAATGAGTGTAGGAGTTGCATTTGATAGCGATTGGGTTTATTGTGATATTTGTGTAAATGACGTTGCTGTGTAAACATTACTGTGTATAAACAACGGTGGATTGCTGCATATTATTGCCTGTCGGGCGCCGGGGCTGTGACTTTATGGCCGGTGAAGCTCACGCGGTCGTACAGTGCCGTATAGTCCGATGTGGAAATGGTGTCGCCTATGAACATGAGGTTCTCCACGCTGCATTGGATAGCGAACCCTATTTCGGGACCGTAATCGAGTTTCTGACGCTGTTTTTCCCGGGAGTCGATGCTCCATACGGCTGTGTATTTGCCGTCGGGGCCGGTCTCGAGCTTTATGGAGAAGTCATGCCATCCCGGTTTGATGGGGGTGTAACCGGATATATAGGGGAAGTCCTGGGAGGTCATGCAGGCAAGGAGCTCGTCGGGAGCAACATTGTGCTGCGCTCTTATCCCGGCTTTGCCGGGACCCACTTCGAAATCAAGCTCATGGTGGTCATCATGATAAATCCACGACCCGATGCTCACCTGCTCTCCGGGGCCGATGGCAGGCACGTATGTTCGCCAGTAATATGTTCCGTCGGCATAATCATTGTCGGCGGTGTGCATTTTTGTGCGGTCGTGCGTATATGCTCGGGTGGTGAGAGCCAGCTGGCCGTCAAGGATGGCCCATTGGCTGACGGTGGCGGTGTCCTGATGGAAGTATGTCCAGCCGTCGGCGGTGTCGAAGTCCCATTCGGCGGTGATAGTGTCGGATTCTTTATCGTTGCCGTTGGTGCCGTGGCAGCCTGGCAGGAGTACGGCGGCCGCCATGAGAAGTAAATGTAGTTTAGTCATGGATGTGATTGGGAAAAAAACGACGGGTCCGCGTCAGCAGTAGGGTCAAGCGGCGCGAACCCGTCGGAGATATTTCAAGTGTCAGAATGGCGGCGCATCAGAAATTACGCGCGTCAAGCAGTTCGGGGTTATAGTCGGTCTCACGCTTGGGGATAGGCATGTAGCGGCGGATATCGTTGTCGGTGAGGTCGGTGGGATATACGCGCCAGTCGCTGTCGTAGTAGCCCGAGGGTTTGTTTTCGTTTTTCTCTCTCATCTGGGCTATTTCCTTGATGCCGGCGAAGTATTTCTCCATGCGGTCTTTCCACAGACCCATGCGTATGAGGTCGACACGGCGCACGCACTCCATGCCGAGTTCCTTGGCGCGCTCGTCGCAGATACCGCTGCGCAAAGCCTCCTTGGTGGAGAAGTCGGCCAGACTCAGGTTATGGTCGCTATTGTGGAAGGCACGCTCACGTATGCGGTTGATGAGGTCGAGCGCAGTCTGTGAAGGCCCGTTGATTTCATTGAGAATCTCGGCTTTGCACAGAATCATGTCGGCGAAACGCATCACGGGCATGTTGTTCTGGGTGCGGTAGGTATATTTGAAGCTGTTGTGATACTCATATTTGCGTGTGAATACGGTGGAGAGCTCGCCTATTGTTCCGTAGGTCTCGCCGGGCTTGAGATTGCCGCTGCCGTCGAGATTGCTCTTTGACATCGTGGCTACCTCAGCAAGCGAAAGGGGAGCATAGTAGTAGGAGGCTGCGGCAGGG
>VSPV01000128.1 GCA_009775605.1 Paramuribaculum sp. | reverse complement strand
GCCTTGGAGGGTGCCTTCGCTGAAATGTAAGGTGAAGTTGCCGAAAATCAGCAGGAATCAGAGGCTGACAGGGAGGTGCTCGGGCCGGGCTAAGTTGCAGGATTTTACGTTTGAAATGCACTATTTTACGCATCGGGCTATCCGAGGCGAAAAAAGTATAAATTTGTGTATCACAAAAAACGGATTAATTAATTACAGGAAAGCCATGAGAAATATTTTCATCTTCGTTTCAATTCTGTTTATGTGGAGCAACGCATGTATGGCCCGTGAATATCACGTGTCGGTCAACGGCAACGATGCCGCCGACGGCAGCATGGCAGCTCCGCTGCGAACAATCAACCACGCCGCACAGATAGCGCTTCCGGGCGATACGGTGACCGTTCATGAAGGCACGTATCGCGAATGGGTGAATCCGCTCAGCGGAGGCGAACGCGAAGGCAAGCGCATTCTCTACCGCGCCGCCCCCGGGGAGAAAGCCGAGATAAAGGGTTCGGAGATAGTAACGGGGTGGAAAAAGGTGAAGAATGCCAAGGGAGTATGGAACGTGGTGTTGCCGAATTCGTTTTTCGGCAGCTACAACCCTTTCAACGACCGGCTTTACGGCGACTGGCTGTGGTCGGACAAGATACATCATACGGCCGACGTGTATCTGAACGACGTCTCTCTTTACGAGGCCTACAGCCTCGACAAAGTGATGCATCCCGACACGATCCGCACCATCCGCGACCCGCAGGGCACAACCGCCGTATGGTTTGCCGAAGTAGGCCCGGAAAGCACAACTATCTATGCAAATTTCGGCGACAGGAATCCGGAAAAGGAAATGGTGGAGGTTGCCGTGAGGCCCACATGCTTCTACCCTACCCGCCAGGGACTGAATTACATCACCATCCGCGGATTCCACATAAGCCAGGCGGCAACGCAGTGGGCGGCGCCGACGGCCGAGCAGGTGGGCATGGTGGCCACCAACTGGTGCAAGGGCTGGATTATCGAGGACAATGTGATTAAAAACTCACGCGCCAACGGCATAACACTGGGCAAGGAACGGAGCAGCGGTCACAATCTCGACTGCTTCGACAAGCGCCTTGACGGCACAGCCCACTATATCGAGGTGATCTTCAACGTGCTCCGCCGCGGATGGAGCAAAGACAACATAGGCTCGCACATAGTGCGCAACAACACCATTTCCGATTGCGAGCAGACCGGAATATGCGGCAGCATGGGAGCGGTGTTCAGCGAAATCTACGGTAACCACATATACAATATTCTGGTGAAACAGCAATTCGGAGGCGCCGAAATGGCAGGCATAAAACTGCATGGAGCCATCGACACCTACATCCACGACAATCGCATACACCACAACGGCCATTACGGCATCTGGCTCGACTGGATGACGCAAGGCACCCGCGTGTCGTCGAATCTGCTGTACGACAACCTCATCTACGACCTCTTTATCGAGGTGTCACACGGGCCGTACAAGGTCGACAACAACATCATGCTGTCGGAATTCTCTCTGCAGGAAAACACTGACGGCGGCGTCTATGCCAACAATCTTTTCTCAGGCTACATAAACCGCCTCGACGACCAGCGGTATACACCCTATCATCTCAACCATTCCACGGAGGTGAAAGGCATCTGCACTATAACCGAAGGCGACCACCGACTGCTGAACAACATCTTCATAGGAGGCAGCAATCCCGAACTGAAATACGGAACGGTTGTATTCGACGCTTCGAAACGTCCTATCGTCGCCGAGGACAATCTGTTTTTTAACGGCGCCGCCCCGATGACCGACAAAAACAACGGCCCGGTGTATGAAACCATAAATCCTAAGCTAACGGTTGAAGAGACGCCTGACGGAGAAGTGTATATCAACACTTCTGTAGGGTTCAAAGGAGTTACGTCCTTCAAAGGCAAGAAAGTCGATGCGGGACGACTCGGCACGGCACAGCTCTCAGGTATTCCGTTTGAAAACCCCGACGGCAGCCCCTATTCAGTCGACAAAGATTATTTCGGAAACAGCCGCGGAGCCTCAACCACCGTAGGCCCGATAGAGAAATTCGCCTCCGACCGCCGCATCAAAGTGTGGCCCAAAGCGAAATGAACCCGTAGCCAACCGTTATCATGAAACGAGCTCTTATACTTTCTTGCTGTCTGTCCGTAGCCCTCGGGCTGAGCGCGGCCGACAAAGAGCCTGTGGACTATGTGGACTGCTTCACAGGCACATCCAATTCACGATGGATGCTGGGCCCATACGCACAAGTGCCGTTCGGGATGGTGCAGATAGGCCCCGACAACCAGGGAAACCGCTGGATGGGCGGATATGAATATGCCATAAACAGCGTGTCGGCGTTCAGCCATCTCCATGCGTGGACCATGGGCGGCCTGTCCATGATGTTACAGGCCGAATGGTGAACTTTTGAATACCGGACCGAGACTCTTCAAAATCATCCCTGAAGCATCCTTCTATAATGACAGATGAAGAATGGGACACGGCAGCCCCGCAGCATCCATTTCATCTCTGGCAACCACACGGAATCCTTTTGCTTTGTAGAAACTCAAAGCAGAAGGGTTCTGTTCGTTTACATCGACCTTTGTCGCTCCGCGTCGCATGGCAAAATCCATCAGGGCCGAACCATAACCGCGCCCCCGAAGGTCGCTGTCGATAAATAGCATTTCTATCATCTCTCCATGCAGTCCGATGAAACCGGCATATCTTTCCTGGTCCACAACCGCGAAAAGCTCTACAGACGGAAAATAAAGCGGAATCAGAGCATCTTTTATCCCCTGGAAGTGTTCCTCTCTCAGAAAACCGTGCGTAGCCCGCACCGACCGCTCCCATATCCCGGCAAGCGTCGCATAATCCCCCTCATTGCATCTCACTATTTTCATCCCGCAAAACTCCTCATATATCAGATACTACTCGTAGGAGTATATTTCTCAATATCGACAGAGGGTAGCTTGCTGCCTTTGGAGGTGACCTCTGCTATAAAGGCGGCAATATCTTCTTTTGTCATTTTCTTCCTTATGAAAGCGTAGTAGAGAAAATCAATCGTAGTCAGATATGTTATCTGATGATTGGCGCAGTACTCCTTTATGTCCTTTAGATTGCTACTGCCGAGAACATCCTTATTGTCGCGACAATACACCATGCAGGCACTTTCCCCCTTGCCTAAAAGTAATGTGTTACGCAGTCGCGCATACTCATATCGAGATTCTCCTTTCGGGTCAAACTTGACATTCACAATGCGTGAGGCAAAGAATCGGAGAGTGTTGTCAATCTGGGTTTTCGTCAATCTGTTTACTGTTACTTCATCATATACCACATCAAGAATCAGATATTGGTATTCAGGAAATATATCAAGCAAGAGACTGAGTTGCCCTGCCTTGACAAAATGGATGATCACATCGGCATCAAGCACGATTTTAGTCTTCGTTATCATCTATGCCGATTTTATGTAACAGTTCCATGTAGTGCCCCTCAGAAATTTTTTCTGCGTCGAAAAGTTTACGGGCTTTCTCTCCGAAATCTCCGATTACAAGATTCTCACTCCCCGGCTCATACAAAGCCGTATCATAGCCATACTCTCTTGCAGTTCTCTTCACGGGGTATTCCTTGAATGCGTCGCGCTCAACACGGTCTATCAGTTTCAGATCATACAGGCGGTTGAGAACTGCTGAGAAGGAGACGGAAAAATAATGTCCTATGCGCAATACTGATGCCAACGACACGCGACCTGCCATCAGTTCATTGTCCGGTATCATTTGCCATACCCCATCAGCCGGCATAAGAAATATAAGGGCAAAAGCATCGGCGCATTGCTCTTTTTCGCTTTTCTTACCCTCTGCCATACAGTTGTGTGGCATCGGATTCGGGTCTAAATACAGATGATACAGTTCATGGGCTATAGTGAAATGTTGGCGACATTTAGGATGGTTGGAATTAACAAGCATAAACCGCTTATCGCCACTTTTGAGACTCATACCCGAAAAATCTTTTGACAACGGCCTGTATATAGTCAGCACGTTCAGCTTCAGTAGCAGACTTTTGAGATTGACAGCCTCGCTGTCGCTCAATCCCGTCATCTGACGGAATTTAGAAACCTGACTTTCCACAAGATTCAATAACGACGCTTTCATCTTGCCTCTATTGCCTCCATTTTAAGGTAAGACTTTACAATGTCCTTGAAACGCATAATCTCGCCAGCATCCTCAGGAGCAATACCATCGATGCGGAATGCGGATGCAAGAATCATGGCGTCCACATTCTCATTTTCCTCAAACAATACCGTCATATCACATCCGAAGAAATCGCTTGCTTTCTCAATGACATCGTAAGGCACCTCTCTGTCGCCTGATTCATAATTGCTGTAAGCCGAGCGTGTGATGCCGAGAGCCTGCGCCACCTCATCCTGAGTGTAACAGGCAATCTCTCTTAATTTCTTCAGATTATGTGCAATTATTTTATCCATATCCAGGTTGTTTCGTGTGGCAAAATTACCAAATTATTCTTACATCATAACGAATTGCCACAGCAAAATGTTGTGGTAATGGATAATTCATGAATCAATGTAAAATACCCCTACAAATAATAGGCTGCAAGCCTATGACTTGCAGTCTATTGTCAGCGGAAAGACAGGGATTCTTTCTCCGCTACGCTACGAAAGCGCTTCGCGATAACGAACCCTGGGATTCTCATCCCGTCTTTTCTTACAAACAAACAGGCCGCAAGTCATTGACTTACAGCCTGTTGCTAGCGGAAAGACAGGGATTCGAACCCTGGGTACCCGTAAGGGTACAACGGTTTTCGAGACCGTCCCGATCGACCGCTCCGGCATCTTTCCTTGGAGTGCTTCGAGTGCAAAGCAGAGGCTTTGACGTGTCGATTCGGGTGCAAAGTTAGCAAAGATTTTGGGGGATGGCAATGTTTTTGTCAACTTTTTTAAGTCGTGGATGTTAGTTTTAAGCATAACTTTCCTATCCACAACACTTTTCAGCCGACATGCAACCGGATTCAATATTATAATCACCGATGATGTGAAACATTTTCTCGATTCACTCGAACCTAAAGCGCGGGAGAAAATAGCCTATGATATGGGCCTCAGCCAAAAAGTGGAGAACCGACAGTTGCTGAAGAAGCTCGACGATACCGACCTTTGGGAATTCCGCACGCATTTCGACGGCGAGGCTTACCGTGTGCTTGCTTTCGAAATTCCGGGCAAGAACACTATGGTGGCATGCCACGCTTTTGTGAAGAAAACGCAGAAAACTCCGGCCGTGGAGATAGAACGGGGCGAGAACGCACGCGCCCGCTACCTCCGGCAGCACCCGTCGGCCTAAGGGAGAGACTTAAATATTGTCGATTATAATCATGTAGGATGCATTGAATACGGCGCCCGGCTCAAGGGCGTTGACATATTCGCGCGCCTGAAACTCGCCATCGAATCCCATGAGGTCGGCTCGGCCCCACCACGGCTCGATGCACATGAACGGCGCCTGGGCTGACGGAGACCACAGTCCCACTGCCGGACTTGAAAAGAGCAGCGTGAGATAGGGCGTGCGCTCTTTTGTGAGCATCGATACCCTTCTTACCTTTGCTCCGGTAATGATTATTGCATCGCGGGCAAAAGTGTCGGCTCCGACGGGCAAAAGCCCATCGGCATCCCTTCCCACCGGCACCGTCTCCTCAGAGATACATCCCTTCTCCCCGATCACCTCCGACGTAAGGTCGCGACCGTCCAAGTCCAGATAAGCGTGCACCGCATCCGCAGCGTTGAAATCGGGATAATTGAAAGCCGGATGTGCACCGATCTGGAAGTGCATGGCCTCAGTGTCGAGATTGGTCACACGCCACATCACGGAAATTCTCGTTTCGTGAAGCTTATAGCCGATTTCAAGCCTGAACCGGCGGGGGAAGCGCTTCAGGGTCTCGTCGTTCCAGTCAAGAGCAAACCACGCCTCATCGTCGGCCCCTCCCTCCACGGGTGTAAACTCCATGTCGCGCGCAAAGCCATGCTGACCCATGGGATATTCCTGGCCATCCATGCGGAAAATGCCGTTCCATACCGCTCCGACTATCGGGAACAGCACCGGCGAGCGCCGTCCCCAGAACCGCGCGTCGCCCTGCCATAGATATTGATGATGGGAGCGTTTGCTCTCAATAGACTGAAGTTCGGCTCCGTGAGATTCAATCTTCACCTCAAGGAGATCATTGGAAAGAGTCTGTATCATAACTTTTTATATAAGCCATAAAAAGGCTGTTAAAATAATGGCAAAGATAAGTAACTTTAGCAGATGAAACAATGACATTGTGCCACATACTCCACGATGAGATTAAATAATATATGCCCCAGAACCGAATATCGGGTTTCGGGGCAATGTAAAATAATGGTTGTTAAAATGTGTCTGCAATCCCCCATGTATAAGGTAAGCCAACTCGGAGCGGTGGAGCCGCGGGGGTTTGTAAAACCCGCTACGTCAGCTGCGGGGAAAACACGGCCTGTCCCACCTGCGGCGAGCCTGGGAATGGCGATGACGCAGTGTGCGTAAGCATGGGGACCCGACAGACTGCCCAGGCTTACGCCGACAGCGAGGCGCGCATGCTCCGCAGCTTGCCTCGAAGGAATCTATTGACCTCTTTTTCCGGCAGCTACCGCAACCGGTTGTAAAAAAATCGCGCCTCCGGCGCTTTTCGCCTGTTACAATATACTTTGAGGAAATATAACCCCGGCCTTTCCTGCTATCTGTCGAAAAAAATCCCTTCCGGATAGTTTTTAACATTTCAACCGCTTTTTCACATTGATCCATTAGACCCGGACACTGCCTCTTGGAGGACGTGGGGCTGCACGGGCGACGGGAAGCCTTAAGAAAAAAAAAGAATGAGTAAATGTAAACCGAAGTTTGACAATTACTCATTCTCCTCTCTCCTCAGCGGTATGGACGGGACTCGAACCCGCGACCCCCTGCGTGACAGGCAGGTA
>VSPV01000127.1 GCA_009775605.1 Paramuribaculum sp. | reverse complement strand
TTTCCTTTGTAGCGTGGGTGAGGGTAGCGGGTATAGGGCAGGTCGAATGATGCGTCGATTTCTCCCGTGGTCATTGGCGGAAGCATCGGATTAACCTTCACGGCCTTTGTGCCGTTTTTCTGCCAGAGAACCGCCCTTGGCTCCATCCGGTTGCTTTCCTGCTCTATATGCTTGAAGTTCTCGGCCTGTTTCCTTTTCTCTTTCAGACATTCTTCGAATGAATGGAGCACGATGTTGTCCTCGTCCGATGCGTCGGGAACCGCCGATGCGTCGGTGAGCAATGCTGTCTGCGGTATGGAATCCATTTCGCGGATGCTCTCTCCCGCGGCCAGACGTCGTGCTATTTCGAGCACAGGTTTTTCGCCCATTCCATACACAAGCAGGTCGGCCGGCGCGTCGTGAAGAATCGAGGGGCGCAGACGGTCTTCCCAGTAGTCATAGTGTGAAAGTCGCCTAAGGGATCCTTCTATGCCACCGAGTATGATGGGCGTGTCGGGATACAGTTTGCGTAATATTTCCGTGTAGACTATCGAGGGATAGTCGGGACGCGCTCCGTGACGTCCGCCGGGTGTGTAGGCGTCGTCTGAGCGCCGTCTGCGGGCTGCCGTGTAATGGTTCACCATGGAGTCCATAGCACCCGGAGAAATCCCGAAAAACAGCCTCGGAGCGCCGAATTTCTTGAAATCGCGGAGGTCGTCGGTCCAGTTGGGCTGTGGCACTATCGCCACATTATAGCCTGCGGCCTGCAGCGTGCGCCCTATCACGGCCGCGCCGAACGAAGGATGATCCACATAGGCGTCGCCGCTGAATATCACCACATCCACATGGTCCCACCCCAGCAGTTTCATCTCCTTCACCGATGTGGGGAGATAAAGCTTCAGGTCATACCGCGGGCTTATGGCCGGTGTGTTATTTGATACTTCCTTTTTCATTTCTTCTCCTGTTTTTCTTTGAGAAGTTCTTCGAGTTTCACCACCTCGTCGCGCAGTCGTGCGGCTTCCATGAAGTCCATCCGCTTGGCCGCCTCAACCATCTCCTGACGGCGCCGTGTTATGGTGCGCTGCAGTTCTTCGGCGTTCATATACGGAATGACGGGGTCGGCCGCCAGATTGACCGTCGGCACATATTCCTGTTCGTAAAGCACCGGCGACTGGCGCGACTGCCTCGGCGAGGATTTGGCAGCCGGCTTGCCGGAGCGTGAGCTGCGCGTTGCGCCCTTGGAGTCGGTTTCTGATTCCTCGGTGTCTATGCCCACAATCCGGTTTCGGGCCTTGACTATGGCCTGGGGTGTTATGCCGTGTTCCTCGTTGTAGGCGAGCTGGAGCGAGCGGCGGCGAGCCGTCTCGTCTATGGTCTGCTGCATGGACTCGGTGATTTTGTCGGCATACATCACCACGGTGCCGTTGAGGTTTCGCGCCGCGCGCCCCACAGTCTGGGTGAGCGAGCGGTGAGAGCGCAGAAATCCCTCCTTGTCGGCATCCAGAATCGCTACCAGCGACACTTCCGGAAGGTCAAGGCCCTCGCGAAGCAGATTCACGCCTATCAGCACGTCATACACCCCCGCGCGCAGGTCGTCCAGTATGCGGATGCGGTCCAGTGTGTCTACGTCGGAGTGGATATAGGCAGCCTTTATGCCGAGTTTCCCGAAGTATTCGTTCAATTCCTCGGCCATACGCTTGGTGAGGGTGGTTACGAGGGTGCGTTCGCCTGCTTCTATCCGCTGCTGTATGCGCTCCATCAGGTCGTCGATCTGGTTGGTGGAGGGCTGCACCTCTATCACGGGGTCGAGAAGACCGGTGGGGCGTATTATCTGTTCCACAACCACGCCTTCGCTCTTCTGCAGCTCATAGTCGGCCGGAGTGGCGCTCACGTAGATCACCTGGGGCGTGAGCCGCTCGAATTCCTCGAATTTCAGAGGCCTGTTGTCCAGCGCTGCCGGAAGTCGGAATCCGTATTCCACCAGATTCATTTTTCGCGAGAGGTCGCCGCCATACATGGCTCTTACCTGCGGGAGCGTCACATGGCTCTCGTCTATTATCGTCAGGAAGTCCTTGGGGAAATAGTCAAGCAGACAGAACGGCCTCATTCCGGCCTGACGGCCGTCGAAATACCGGCTGTAGTTTTCAATGCCGGGGCAGTGTCCCACCTCGCGCATCATCTCTATGTCGTAGGTCACGCGTTCTTTCAGTCTGTGCGCCTCCAGCTCGCGGGCTTCGTTGAAAAAGAAGTTCACCTGGTCACCGAGGTCAAGCTCTATCTGCGCCAGGCCCGAGGCCATTCTTTCTCTTGATGTCACGAATATGTTGGCGGGGAATATCTTGAACGCATCGTGTTCGCCGAGCGTCACATAGTCGGTAGGGTAGAATGTGGCTATGGATTCTATCTCGTCGCCCCAGAACACCACTCTCACCACGATTTCCTCGTAGGCGAGATAGATGTCGACCGTATCGCCTTTCACTCTGAAGGTTCCGCGGGTGAAGTTAACCTCGTTGCGGGAGTAGAGGGCTTCTACCAGGCAGCGCAGAAACACGTTGCGGGCCACTCTCTGGCCCACGCGTATGTCTATCACGTTGCTGTTGAAGTCTTCGGGGTTGCCCATGCCGTAGAGGCACGATACAGAGCTCACCACTATCACATCCTTGCGGCCCGAGAGAAGCGCCGACGTAGTGGCAAGCCTCAGCTTGTCAATCTCGTCGTTGATCATCAGGTCTTTTTCTATATATTTGTCTACCGACGGTATATAGGCCTCGGGTTGGTAGTAATCATAGTACGACACGAAATATTGCACGGAGTTCTCCGGAAAGAAATTCTTGAACTCCCCGTAGAGCTGTGCCGCAAGTGTCTTGTTATGGCTGAGGATAAGCGTGGGTTTCTTCACACGCTCTATCACATTGGCCATGGTGAAGGTTTTTCCGGAGCCGGTCACGCCCAGAAGCGTCTGCGCCGGTGTGCCGTCATTTATCCCCTCCACAAGCTGTGCTATGGCCTGCGGCTGGTCTCCGGTGGGTTTATATTGCGATGCTATCTTAAAGTCCATTATCCAAACTTAAAGTCCAATATACAAAGTTACTGAAAATCCCCCAAACCACCTAATTCCCCCATCTCTTCCCGCATTTTCCCATCCAATAATTCCAATAATTCCAATAATTCCAATTATTCCAATCCATAATTATCCCTCCTTAGCCTGCCCCTGGCCCTCGTTCCGCTCTCTGCTTCGCTTGCGGCTTCCGTAAATCGAAAGTCTGTTGCAGGCTTTCACCGTCAGAAACGATATCGTGGCCACAACGGCTATCGGCAGCAGCAGAGTGTATCCGCCGCTCATCTCCAGTACTATGAATATAGCCATAATCGGTGCCTGTATTATACCGGCCATTGCTCCTGCCATGCCGTAATATGCCAGATTTCCCGATTCGAGGTCTATCCCAAGCCAGTATTGGGCTGCGAGGGCATACATCAGCCCCAGCATGCAACCCGCCATAAGTGTGGGCGCGAAGTCGCCCGCAACGCCGCCGCCGCTGTTGGTGGCGGTGGCAGCCATTGATTTCACGGCCACTATCCCCAGCAGAAGCACTGGAAGCATTTCTTTCCCGCAGTGGGCAAACGGCCCGTAATTGACAAGCACGCTGTAGTTTCCGCCCAGCACTTCACCCATCACGGAGTATCCTTCGCCGTAAAGCGCCGGAAATACGAACACCAGAGCCGAGATAATACCTCCGCTCACTATGTTTTTCACCCACGGATTTCTTATTTTCCCGAGAAAAAGTTCCATTTTGTCGGCCACAAATGTGTACCATATCGAATAAACGCCGCAAAGCACTCCCAGTATTACCACGCTCAGAAGAAGATGCGGCTCGAAAGTGGCCATTGAGGGGAATGCCAGGTCTATCGTATAGCCGGTCAGTGCGAAAGTGGTGAGTCCGGCCGCTATCACGGCTACCATCACGGCGAGTACCGAGGCGGTAGTGAAGTCAAGCGCTAATACTTCGAGGGCGAACATCGCCCCACCCACCGGTGCCTTGAATATACCGGCTATGCCGGCTGCGGCTCCGCATCCAAGAAGTATCTTGGTGTGGTGCGGCGACATCCGGCACAGTCGCGCCACATTGCTGCCTATCGACGCTCCGGCGTAGGCTATAGGGCCTTCCGACCCCGCCGACCCTCCGAATCCCAGAGTAAGCGTGGAGGCGATAAGTGGTGAGATCACAGATGAACCCGGAAGATTGTAATGCCTGTCGGCTATGGCTTTCATCATTTTATCAACCCCGTGCTCTATGTCGCGCCTTAATATGTATCGTGTATATATTCCGGTGAGAAGAATTCCCACTACGGGGAACACAAGAAGCAGAAGATTGAATCCTCCCGGATGAATGAACTGGGTAAGCATCCCCGACACAAATGACACCATGCGTTTGAGCAGAAATGCCCCCGTCCCGGCAAGCACCCCTATTATGAATGCGAGGATGCTTATCGAGACATGTTCCGAAGTTATCCAGTCACGGAAACGCGACTTGAATGACTTGTGGCGCTGTCTCGGATTGGTTTTTCGAAGTTCAGTCATTATTTTTGAAAAGTCTTTTTAAACTATACTTTCTTAACATTTGTAAATCGAATATGGTTTTTATATAAAATCGCCGTTAATATATCATGATACGCTTCATTTTCATTCTTTCCATAGCCCTTGCATTCATCTCCTGCGTTCGGAAAGGGCCCGACACCCCCGATTTCTACAGTGAGATACGCTCCGTCGACAAGCTTATCCTCTCCGAAACCCGTGTGACGAAAATGGCCACCGTCCGCGACCCTGATTTTACCGATGCGGAGACTTTAGGCGACCGGGCTGCCGCCGTCATCAGCTCTCTGAAGGTCGGTCAGCGTGTGGCCGTGTATTCCTACGACACCTATATCCAGTCCTACATCGACCTCTCTTCTCTCACTCCGGCCGATGTGGTGGTTAACGACCGCGACCGCACCGTCACTCTCTATCTCCCTCCCATCCGTACCGAACTCGCCGGGCGCGACGGCACCCTTCGTGAGGAACATTACCGTGTCACCGGATTCCGTTCCGATATCGGCCCTCAGGAGCGCGCACGTCTTAAAGAGCGCATGAATTCCGAACTCCTCCACGAAATCGAATCCGGAACCATAGCCGAGGCCTCGCGTGAATCGGCTCGCGCAAAGGCTCTCGAATATTTCGCTACGCTTATCTCTGCCTCCGGCTATCGCCCTATAATCTCAATCAAGGATTCATCATCACGCCCCCTCTATGAAAATGAAACCGGTCTTTAAAACCTACCTTATCCCCGCCGTAGGCCTTGTTCTCGCTGGCGTCCTGGCCTATCTCGGCATAACCTGTGCCCGGCGCAACCTCGACGTCACCGCCTCCGGAGCCGAAATCTCTCCGGCGCGTATAGCCGAGGTGCGCCGCATGGCCCGTCTATGCTCCATCGAGTTCTATCGTGAGCTGCCTATGCGCGACAGCATCGGCACCAAGCACATTTTCGCCCGCCGTAAAATCCAGGGGCAGATTACCTTCGACGTAGATTCTCTTCAGCTCGATGCCACTGGCGACACCGTGCGGATCGTTCTCCCGCGTGAACAGGTCGTGGTCCGGGAGTCGACCGAACCTGATTCCTACGAGATTGTCGATGTCTGGAATTCCTCCGTCTTCGGCAGTTCACGCCTGAGCAACAGTGAGGAAAACCTGTTCAAGCGGCGTCACGACCGCCGGATTATGAGCACGCTGTATGCCGACGGTACCGTGACGCGCGCACGCCGCGATGCCGCCACCAACCTCGCGCGCATGGTCTCCATACTCTACGGCCGTCCCGCCATGGTTGTTATCCGGAAATAATTTCTTAATTTTGTTGTCGGCGGCAATTACACTTTTCCCGCCCCACAGCTATTTTCCGATGATAGAATTCACCAATTCCATACGCCGTCTGGTAAGCTCGCTTTCCGAGACAAAGACTCGCCGCGCCGAGGGCCTTTTCAAGGCCGAAGGCACGAAATGCGTAGGCGACACTCTCCCGTATTTCTCCCTGAAGATGCTTCTTGCCACCGATGAGTGGCTTGCAGACAATACTCCGGATGTCGACTCTTCGCTTATCGTCAAGGTCCCCAACCGTGAGATGGAGCGCATCAGTTCCCTTTCATGTCCGCCGAAAGTAATCGCTGTCTACCGCATCCCTGAGGACGATTATTCGCCCGATATGCTTGCAGGCAATCTCACTCTCGCTCTCGATTCCGTCCAGGACCCCGGTAATCTCGGCACTATAGTGCGCACCGCCGACTGGTTCGGCATCCGCCGCATCCTTTGCTCCCGCTCCACGGCCGATATTTATTCTCCCAAGGCCGTAATGTCGACCATGGGAGCCATTTCCCGCGTCCGCCTTCATTACTGCGACCTTGCCGCCGAGCTGGCGTCCGTGTCGGGCGTTCCCGTTTATGGCGCCTTTATGGACGGTGAAAACATCTACTCCGCCGCGCTTCCGTCTCAGGCCGTGATTGTGATGGGCAACGAAGGGCAGGGCATTTCGCCCGCGGTTGCCGAGGCCGTGACGCGGCGCATAACCATTCCGTCATATCCTGCGGGCGTAGCTACATCCGAATCTCTCAACGTTGCTGTCGCCACTGCTGTGATAGTTTCCCGCTTCCGTGAAAATCTGTTGAAATAAACGTTATGGCTAAGATTAAAAGCGCATGGTTCTGCACCGAGTGCGGCGCCGAGTCTCCCAAATGGGAAGGAAAATGCCCCGCGTGCGGCGCATGGAACACGATGGTAGAGGAGCGCGTCACCTCCGGAAAGTCGAAATCTTCAACCCTTTCCCGTGCCACAAAAAGTCGTCCCCGCAAGGTCACGGAGATTTCCTCTGTGGGCGAGGAGCGCATTCTTCTCCCGTCGCGCGAGCTTAACCGCGTGCTCGGAGGAGGTCTCGTGCCCGGTTCCCTCGTGCTTGTGGGCGGAGAGCCGGGAATCGGCAAATCCACCCTCGTGCTCCAGAACATTCTCTCCATCCGCTCGCGCCGCGTTCTCTATATC
>VSPV01000126.1 GCA_009775605.1 Paramuribaculum sp. | reverse complement strand
CAATATGTCAATTTCGTTAATCATCATCCGATTGGGCGGATAAAATATTCTCTAATTTAATTCAACCAACAGGTAGATTAATCTTTTCATGTGTAATAAATTTTATATCCAATGCTGCAAAATTAGCCCCGTCATTATCTATCCGCAAGAAAAAAGCCGGTGGATTTGTCCTCATTCCGGCTCATAACCATCTGATAATCAAGGTGAGGATTCCTCGCTAATTCCTCACCATGTAAATCAGCCTGTTACGGTCATATTTTAGAAATGAAAAAATCTTTGTCGGGAGCATCGGAAGAAAGGATACGTTCTCTGAGACGGCTCCGGCGATTATAAAAATTCTTGATTTTTATATCCGTGAATATACATATGGCCCGTGGAGAGAACCCGGCATAAAGATATGTGAGGAACGCCAGATCCCTGCGGCCAAGTTGAGGTAACTGCTCTTTGACCCTGACAAGGATATTGTCAAGATAGGAGTTTACAATGGTCTCCAGCTCTGCTATGCTCTTCGAATCCCGTAACGCCAGTATATGTTTTTCCACTTCATTATAGAGCGAAAGCTTCATCTTTTCAGACTCATTCTTTTCAAAATATTCATTGCAAAGCATATTGAGGGTGTCAAGACGGCTACCATACAGAGCATTCACTTTCGTTTCCAGCTCATGGTTACGGTCGGTTCTCTCCGATATAAGCATGGACAGTTCTTCAATCTCCCTGCGCTTCCGGATAAATCTGCGCCGGATTGCCACAAACGACAGGCAGCCTATTACGGCCACACCGATAAGAGTGAGCGACAATATAAACCATGCCCTTCGGGAACTCTTTTTTGATACTGAAACCTGTTTCTCATAGTCACTGCGAAGAAGGTCTATGGTCTCTATAAGTTCCCCTTCCGAGGATGTAGGACATCGTACTACCCCTTTGTCAGTACTAAGAACCAGGGCATCCCTCTCATCAAATGAATCAGAAAAAGGAAAGTCAAGGGAGATTACCCATTTTGCATTTTTACCGCTGACCTCTTTTGGCCGGGCAATAAGCGAAAAAGGCTCCAGAGGAGCATATACGCTGTCTCCATTTATCCATTCGGCCCCATAGATTGTAAAAGGTATGCCGCCACTTTTAAATTCAAATGTAATTCTGACTCTGTTTTCTTCATTCGATATGCTTTTATACTGCATTTCAAGCTCCTTTGAGGAAGTAAACGCGCTATCGGATACAGAATAAGTCACAATATTGACCGCTCCCGCCGAAAAGCAATCTGCGGAAAAGAGCATCATACATACTATCAGCGAGTACAAGCCTGTTGAAATTCTTTTATTCATCATACGCATTCTGTGGCTATCGCTCCATAATGTAACCGGTGTGTTCTTCACTACGGGCAAAGAACACACCGGCCAATATTTAGAGACTTTAATTTTTGTTGTAGAATTCGAGTATGCGCATTCTCAGCATGGCCTCGTATTTGGCCTGCACGAGTTCGGAAGCGGCCCGGATGTAGTTGGTCTTGGCCTCTTCGAATTCTGTGGCATTGGCCCGGCCAAAGTTATATTTTTCGGTCATGGCCGAAAGGGCTTCCTTGGTAGCTTCAAGTGCCACACCCGCGGCCTCGCGGCGCTTGTCGGCAGCCGTAGCTTGATAATAGGCCTGCTGTATGGCCTTGTAGAGGCGCTGACGCGCGTCGTCGAGCTGCAGCCTTGAGTTGAATTCCTGAATTCGCGCGCGCCTTACGGAATTGCGGGTGCTGAAAGCATCAAACAGAGGAATGCGCAGGGAGAAGCTAAGGCTCTTGGTGAAGTTGGTGCTCATCTGGCGGTGGAACGGAGTGTTTTCCTCACCTACAAGACGATAGGAACCGGTGGAGAGTCCGGCTCCGAAAGAAAGCGTAGGCAGATAGCCGGTCTTTGCCACCGAGATATTCTTGCGGGCCGCCTCCAGACTAAGACGGGCGGCGCGCATCGAATGGTTGTTTACAAGAGCGTTCTCATAAACCGTTTCGGCCGAGAGCAGCGGCATATCAGTGTCTTTCAAAGGCTGGATATCGAAGCCTTCCACATCCTCAAGCTGAAGAAGCTGCGCGAGGTCCACCAGAGCGAGCACGCGGTTGTTGGCGGCATTCACCTTGCTGAGTTCGTCCTGGGCCACCTGCGAGCGGGCCTGCACAAGGTCCAGTTCGGGTATCTTGCCGTTTTCCAGAAGCACTTCCCGGCGGTTAAGCTCCACCTGCGACAGCTCGAGCTGATGGCAGGCCACATCATAAATCTCGCCGTAATACAGCACCTGGAGATACTGTGAAATCACGTTGAGCGTAATATCGTCCTTGGCCGACTCGGTCTCTTCCACCATGGCGCGGAGGTTGGCATTGGCATAGTCCAGACGTTTCACTCTTGAAAGGCCCTGGAAAAGGGGCAGCGACATATCGGCCGAGAAGCCGGTCTGCTGCGTATTGCGGTTGGCGTAAGTGTTGTTGGCGGTAAGTCCTCGGCCGAAACTGAAGCCCTGCGACGCTCCCGCCGACACCTGCGGCAGGAAGGCATCCTTGGCCTCGGTGATCTCAAGCTCGGCGGAACGCTGCTGGAGTATGCGCGAACGCACGTTGATATTGTGCTGCACAGCGTGGTTTATACAGCTGTCGAGACTCCATGCCCCGGTAGCTCCGGCTGTCAGCACGGTTCCGAAAGCCATCGCGGCCGCCAGATATATTGTTTTCATCATTGTGTCAGTTGTTGTGATTGATTACTGATTTAGTTGGCTTCGGTCTTTTCGGCACCGCGCAGACGGCTCTTCTTGTCAAGGCCGCTCTTCACCTCTATGTTGATACCGTCGGATACTCCGGTCACGATGGGGGTGCGTTTGAACTTCATTTCAGGCACAGTGTCGGTGAGCAGGTAAACAAAAGTGCTGTCACCGGCAAACTCAACCACGCTTTCAGGCACGCGCATCACACCTTCCGAACGGTTCAGCGTCACGGTGGCGTTGGCGCTGTAGCCGGCGCGGAGCGTGGCGGTTGAGTCGACCTTAAGCGCGGCTTTTACCTCGAAGGTGTTCGCGCCGCTCGACTCCGTTCCCTTGGGAGCGATATACTCTATTTCGGCCGACGGCTTCAGGTCGGGAAGAGCGCCGATGGTGATAGCCACAGGCATGCCGGTGCGGAGCTGGCCCACCTCGGTCTCATCCACAGTACCCTTGAAGATAAGATTGGACATATCTGCGATGGTAGCCACGGTTGTTCCGTCGTTGAAGGTGTTAGACTGGATTACCGATGTTCCCACCTTGACGGGAACGTCGAGCACAAGGCCGTCGATTGTGGCGCGCACCTGAGTGTTGCTTGCCGAGGCGTTGTAGCGCGACACTCCCTGACGCACGATATTGACGGCATCCTGAGCCGAAGCAAGCTCCTGGCGGGCGTTCTCGTAGGCCGTAAGGGTATTCTCGTATTCCTCGCGGCTTATCACCTTGCGAGAGAAGAGAGCCTCGTTGCGCTCATGCTTCAGGCGCGCATCCTCAAGATTGATCTTGGCGGAGCTGACGCGTCCCTCGGCTGAGGATAGCTGTGAAGCGTCGGGAATCACCTTGATTTCAGCTATGATATCGCCTTCCTTCACCACATCGCCAGGCTCCACGTTAATCTTGGAAATGATACCCGAAATCTGGGGCTTGATTTCAATCTCGTCCCTCGGCTCGATTTTTCCGGTGAGTACCGTGGTGCGTTCTATATTGCCGCTGTCGGGCGTTACGAGTTCATACTGTGTCTGCTTGGGTTTGGAATTGAAATAGAGGTAAACGAAAGTGCCTATGAACAGCGCTCCTACCAGAATCCAGATCAGAATCTTAAAAAACTTTTTCATTTCAGTTTATGATGTCGGTTATTATTTATCGTTAATTGCTTCAATAGGTTTGATGCGCATTGCTTTCACTGACGGAATGATTCCGGCGGCGGTGCCGAGCACAAGGAAGAGCACAAGAATTATCACGGCACTCGAGAAATCGAGCTGGAAATGCGCCGAGCCGAGCACGGGGTCGAAAGTCAGCTTGTCGACCGCGGCAAGGACGAGAGCAGCGAAACATATTCCGCCGATACCGGCTATTGAGGTAAGCGCCATGCTCTCGGAAAGAATCTGAATGATGATGTCGACAGGCTTGGCGCCGATGGCGCGACGTATGCCTATCTCCTGGGTGCGCTCCTTCACGATAATCCACATGATGTTTCCCACGCCTATCACACCGGCCAATAGGGTGCCGAAACCCACGAACAGGGCCAGGATCTTCACTCCGAGGAAAAGATTCTCAACCATTTTGAACTGTTCGGAAATATCCATGAACCAGAACGCGTCTTCGTCGGTTGGGTCGATGGGATGATTTTTTCTTACGGCAGCCTTAATTACGGGCTGTATGTCCGAGGGGGTCTTGCCTTCGCGGGCGGTATAGAGAAAAACGCCGATATTATTACCGATGTTATAGGCAGTCTGCATGGTCGGGCCGGGAACAATCACCCCGTCGTCAAGACGTCCGCCGATGCTTGCGTCGGATTTCTGCCTGGCCACCCCTATCACCTTGAAATATATTCCGCTGATTTCAATGTATTCACCCAGCGGCGACTTGCCTCCGAACAGTTCATCGGCCACATTGGAGCCTATCACTGCAACCTTCAGATGCTTGTCGCAGTCAGAGGCGTTGATAAGACGCCCGGAT
Source organism: Paramuribaculum sp. (assembly GCA_009775605.1). Taxonomy (GTDB): domain Bacteria; phylum Bacteroidota; class Bacteroidia; order Bacteroidales; family Muribaculaceae; genus Paramuribaculum. The sequence goes on along the minus strand of VSPV01000126.1, from coordinate 2,390 downwards.
ACGAGCAACGGCACCTGAATGCTGAAGAAATCAGATTCCACGCCCTGTACCATACCTGATTTTGATTTGGTGCCGTATTTGAACGTGCCGTTGAGCTGGAGCATTGTGGATGACAGGTCTATATCCGTGGCATAGTGGCGGATAAGAGCCACGTCGGTGCTGTTGAGATTCCATGTGGTGCCTTTGTTGAATCCGCGGTAGGATTTGGTGGTGCGTCCTCCGAATGTCGCGCCCATGTTGGTGGCGAAACCGTTGAAGTTACGCATCAGCATTCCCTGCAGGCCGTCGGCGCCACCCCAGAGGAGGCCGAGCATGGCCGTTCCCCAGAATATGCCGAAGGCAGTGAGAAAAGTGCGGGTCTTGTTGCGCGACAGTGTGGCGAATATCTCGCGCCAGTTGTCGGAATCGAATATGGGAAGTTTCATTTCTTTTCGTCTCTTAATTTCCAAACGGGTTATTCATCACGAAGCGCCTCCACGGGTTTCACCTTTGTAGCCTTAAGAGCGGGGAACAGCCCGGCAAACGCGCCGGCAACTACCAGCACCACCGTCACCTCCACCGCGATGGAAAGCGTAACCGAGGGATCTCGGATAAAATCCATCCCGGTAAATGCCTTGGCAAGGCCGGCGAGCACCAACATTCCGAAGAATATCCCTATGTAGCCGAACAGGGCCGTAAGCGCCACACTCTCGGTTATGATCTGTATAAGTATCGAACGGGGCTTTGCGCCGATGGCACGGCGTATGCCGATCTCGTGCGTGCGCTCTTTCACCGATACAAACATTATATTGCTTACGCCCACTATGCCCGTAAGCATGGTCAGTATGCCGATAATCCAGATAGCCATCTCAAGAATAGTCATTGCCGTCATTCCCTGCAGATAGCCTGTGAAACGGTTCCAGATATATACGCCGCCGCTGTCGGTGGGGTCAAACTCATGCTCGCGTGCAAGAGTTGTCTTTACCAGCTTCTCCGCGGCATCGGCATCCTCCTGAGTCTTCATGTCGGGGGCCAGTACATTTATGGTGCTGACGCGGCCGTTGCTGCCCGAGAGAGCCATGGCTGTCTCGAAAGGCACATAAGCGTTATCCTGCCAGTCGTGACTGTAGACGCCCACCACCTGCCAGCTGAGCTTCATGGCGTTGACATATTTTCCCACTGCATCCTCAACCTCGCCGAAGAGCATCCGCGCGCTGCGCTCGTTGAGCACGATCACCTTGCGCTTCTGAAGGAGGTCGTTGTCATTGATGAACCGCCCTTTTGTAATATTGAGCCGGTCAAGCTTTGCTGCCGACGGGAAAACACCCGACACACGGTCGGTAATATAGTCTTTCTGGGTTGACACCTGGGCGCTGTCAAGGTCTTTTATGGCAACTGCCTTTCGGATCACACCGCGGCCATCGTGGTCAATGGCGGAGATATCCTGATATTCAAGAGGGATGTACCGGTTCTCCTGATACCCCTTGTAGGGCTTCGTGGTCATGCCGCCCCAAACGTTGATGGATTTTGTGCGGTCGCCGCTCATATCATAGCTGAAGGCGTTGAACACACCGTGTCCCATACCCAGGAGGATTATGAGCATGAATATACCCCACATCACAGCGAAGCCGGTCAGGGCCGTGCGAAGCTTATTGTGGCTGAGCGTCTGCCCTATCTCAAGTAAAAGGTCAATCATCGCTTAGGAAATTATTCGGCCGTCGGAAATACGGATTATGCGTTTGGTCTGCTCACCCACTCCGGGATCGTGAGTCACGATGACAATCGTCATTCCTTCGGCATTGAGCTGGCGGAACACCTCCATCACCTCTTTCGACGTTTTGGAGTCGAGGGCGCCGGTAGGTTCGTCGGCAAGGATGAGCGACGGCTTGGTGATGAGCGCGCGGGCTATGGCCACACGCTGCTTCTGGCCGCCGGAGAGTTCGCCCGGCAGATGGTGAGCACGGTCGGCAAGCCCCATACGTTCGAGCTGCTCCATGGCAAGCATGTTGCGCTTACGGCGCGATACTCCCTGATAGAACAGCGGCAGGGCCACATTCTCCACCGCATCTTTATAGCTGATGAGATTGAACGACTGAAATACGAATCCTATAAGTTTGTTGCGGAGTTCGGCGGCGCGGTTCTCGCTGAGGTTGCGTATCTCTACCCCGTCAAGATAGTATTCGCCGGAATCATATGTATCGAGAATGCCTATGATATTCAGCAGTGTCGACTTTCCGGAGCCGGAAGCACCCATTATCGAAACGAGTTCGCCACGGTCGATGGACAGATTTATATCCTTGAGAACGTGGAGCGGAACGGCTCCGGGATAAGTCTTGTTGATGTCTTTAAGATCTATAATCATCTTTTGGGTTGTGATTTTGTAATAATGATTACTGATGAAACGGCAGCCC
>VSPV01000125.1 GCA_009775605.1 Paramuribaculum sp. | reverse complement strand
TGAATTGGGCTGACTCCTGCAAATGGAATCAGCCCTAATTTTGTCTTGCCTCAAAAGTTTTTATCGGACAGCAATAATTAGTAATTTTGCATCAGAAAAAATTACGAATGAACATTGGTTACACACATAGCCACAACGAACGATGGCGAGCCGGGAGGTTCGCCATCGTTCGTTTTCTGCGGTAATGTCATGATTACTTCAGAACCGGTGATATGTATGGAGCAAGCCCGCGGAGCCATGCTTTATATCCGTCGGCTGTGAGATGGATACCGTCGCCTCCGTAGAGACCGGGAACAAAGCGGTTGTCGGCATCCACAAACCATGCTGTGGGATTGATATACTTCACTCGCGCCGGCAATTGCACCTTACTGATCAGAGAATGTATCATGTCGGTGGCGAGGCGCCGCTGATCCGACGGCTCATGGCCACAAGGCAGAGGCCCCAGAAGAAAGATTGACGCGCCGGGAAATTCTTTTGCAGCGGCTTCGGCCACGGCTATTTCTCCGGCTGCGATACGCTCGGGAGTGTCTCCGGCTATCACATTGTTGACACCGATAGTTATCACCACCACCTTCGGGCGGCTCTTGCCGTAGCCTCCGTTGATAATGCGCCAGAGCACATTCTGAGTGCGGTCGCCCGATATTCCGGCCGACTGCCAGCGCACGCCGGGAAACATATCATTGACCGCCTGACGGCCCGGGCCCCATGTGACGAGCTGCCTTGTCCCCTGGAAGCCCTGGGTTATGGAATTGCCTATGAACAGCAGGTCCACCGGCGAGGCGGCGAGAGAGTCGGATATCTCCCGGGCTACCGCATGCCAGTCGGCGCCTTGTTTCCATCCGGCACCGGAGCGGTATTCATTGCCGGGAACGGGGTGTGTAGCGGGATTGGGGTCGTAGCCTTCGGGGCGCAGGTAATCGTAGAGACGCCTTGCGAACATTCCCGCGCCGATTGACGACGGATGCAGACGGTCGGGCATCAGCGATTCATCGAGCGAGGGGCCGGGAAAGCCTGAGAGATCTATAAGTTCCACATGCTTTTCGGCTGCCACAGCGCGCAGGGCGGGAGCTATCACATGCAGGTTCACACTGTCGGAAATTTCGTTGTCAGCCGAAAGGAAACACCGCATCGGCGTCAGAAGTATCACACGCGGATGTGACGGGAGCGAACGCAGCGAATCGATAATGACGGAAGCGTCGTGGCTGAAATCAGCAAAATGGCGCATGTTCTGTGGCTTCGTGTCATTTGTGCCAAGCCCCAGAAAAACGATGTCGGGATTGAATGCCAGTGCATTGTTGAATTCCTCAGTCGCCACATAAGGGAGGTTCCCCTTGAAAAGCAATGTGGCGCTGTTGCGTCCGAAATTTTTCACATCGTATCCCTCGCCGAGCAACCATGCGAGCTGCGCCGGATAACTGTTGCAATCGCGGTTGGCTATGCCGGCACCATAGGTGATGCTGTTGCCCATACAGGCCACTCTTATTTTTTCAGCAGAGGCGCCGAAGGTTACTATGAATCCGAGCAGCAATGCCGCGAATCGGGATGTAAAGCGATATTTCATGGCAAATTACATTAATACGTAAAAAGATTGGTCAACGTTTCGTTTTATACGATGCAAATTTAGCGATTTGAAGAGCTTGTTTCACAATAAATCCGAAATAAAAGGGCTATATTTGTAAAAGCAATAACCAATCATATTAAAACCCAACTTATTCCATGAAAAAATCCATTTTTTCGTTAGCGGCTGCCGCTCTCGCCGCCGGAATACTCCTTGCCTCTTGCGGCAAGAATGCCTCGCAGGCCGTGAGCGTGGTTCCGGTTCCCGTACAGACCGACCTAAAATCGGGTGAATTCGAGCTGAAAGCCGGCATGACCATCGGCGCCGAGGGCGATTCGCTCATGCCCATCGCCAACTATCTGGCCAATCATCTGAACGCCTCCACCGGCCTGTCGATTGATGTGGTGGAAGGTGAAGGCAACATCACCCTCCGCACTGCTCCGATGGATGCCACCGAAGGCTACACGCTCAAGGCTTCATCCAATGGAGTGGAAATTACAGGCGGAAGCTACCGCGGAGTTGTGGCCGGCATCTCGACCCTGCGCCAGCTCTTCCCCGCACAAATCGAATCGGCCACCACGGTAGAAGGCGTGCAGTGGAAGATTCCCGCAGTTGAAATCACCGACGCCCCCGCATTTGCCTGGCGCGGCATTATGCTCGACGTTTCCCGTCATTTCTATACTCCGGCCGAAATCAAGGAGTTCCTTGACCTGATGGCCCTTTATAAGCTCAACAAATTCCACTGGCACCTCACCGACGACCAGGGATGGCGCGTGGAAATCAAGAAATATCCCAAGCTCACCGAAAACGGCGCATGGCGTAAATTCAACAACCACGACCGTGGCTGCCTGAGCCGTGCGAAAAAGGATTCCGACCCCGATTTCGAGCTGCCTGCCGACCGCATCCGCATCACCGAACAGGGCGACACCATCTACGGCGGCTATTACACCCAGGATGAAATCCGCGACATCGTGGCCTATGCCGGAAACTTAGGCATCGATGTGGTTCCCGAAATCGACATGCCCGGCCACATGCTTGCCGCCGTAAGCAACTACAAGGGTGTTTCCTGCTTCGACCAGACCGGCTGGGGCGCCACTTTCTCCTCGCCCGTATGCCCCGGAAAGGAATCGGCAATGGAGTTCTGCAAAAACGTCTACGACGAGCTGATTGACCTCTTCCCCTACGAATACGTCCACATCGGTGGCGACGAAGTTGAGAAGACCAACTGGAAGAAATGCCCCGACTGCCAGAAACGCATGGCAGCCAACAACCTCAAGAATGAGGAGGAACTTCAGTCATGGTTCATCCACCAGATGGAAGCGTTCATCAACTCCAAGGGAAAGAAAATGATAGGCTGGGACGAGATTCTGGAAGGCGGTCTGTCAAACACCGCCACAGTGATGTGGTGGCGCACATGGTCAAAGGACGCACCGGAACGCACCACAGCCCAGGGCAACAATATTGTCTATACTCCCAACTCGCAGTTCTACCTCGACTATCAGGAGGACAAGAACTCCATCGGCAATATAATCGGCTACGACCTCAACAAATCAATAGCCGACACCGCCGCACAGAACCTCGTCATGGGATTCCAGGGCAATATCTGGTGTGAATGGATTCCCTCGCGCGAACGTATGCACTACATGGCTGTTCCACGCCTGCTTGCCATCGCGGAGCTCGGTTGGGCACAACCCGACAAACGTGATGTTCAGGAATTCCGCGCACGTCTCGCCCAGCAGTTCGAGCGTCTGAACGTGCTGAATATCAACTATCGTATCCCCGACCTCGAAGGCTTCAACGCCACCAACGTATTCACTGACAGCGCCACCCTCGACATCACATGCCTCGACCCCACGGCACAGATCCGTTATACCACCGACGGCTCCGTACCCACCGCCGAGTCCACTCTCTACACCGGTCCCGTCACCGTAACCGAGACCACCGACTTCACACTTGCCACATTCCGGCCCTCGGGCAAACGCTGCGACGTGGTCCGCACCAAATTCATCAAGGAATCCTACGCTCCCGCATGCGAGGCCAGTGCCACGGCTCCCGGTCTGGTAGCCGAATGGTATGACTACGGAGGCGAAAAATGCTCCGAAATCACCTCGGCCAAACTCAACGGCAAATATGATATAGCCGACGTTACTATTCCTGCTGATTGCAAAGGCAATATCGGTCTGGTGATAAACGGCTATATCAACATCCCCGCCGACGGCATCTACACATTCTCGCTTCTCAGCGACGACGGCAGCCTTCTGATTATCGACGGCACTACCGTGATTGACAACGACGGCCACCACAGTCCCCGCGAAATCATCGGCCAGAAGGCTCTCGCCAAAGGGCTGCATACGCTTCAGGTACAGTATTTCGACCACAACGGCGGCCAGCTCCGCCTGGTAGTTACCGACGAGCAGGGCAACTCCCTCGATCCCGCAACCATCTACCTGCACTGAACACCATCTTTTATCAGTACCGACGTCCCTATAGCCGCCTGACCCTCGCGGCATGACCGGCAACAACATTGTGGCGGTGTGTCAAATCCCCCCGGATTCCGATACACCGCCACTTTTTCATCCCCACGCCCTTGCCTTATCCCGAACCAATCTTTCTAAAAGACGCAGAACGATTCTTATACAGGAGGGGGATATTTTCTTGGTGCCCCTGCTCACGCATTCTGCGGCATCGCACCCTCCGGGGCTCGCCTCAATAGGAAGGGAGACTCTATGCTTTTCCGATGGCTTACGCACATCGGTTGTAAAAAATTCGCGCATCCTGCGCTACTCTGCCTCTTGACTGTCCGGGTCCACGCCGTTCTTAAAGCTTCGAGAGCATTTTGCTAAAACCCTGAATGTAGGGCTGCTACATGGAGCAGCCGCCGTTAAAGTGGCGGTAACGGCGGATGTACGAGCGTACATCCCTACAAATTGAATGACAAGCCGAACTTTACGGGTTCCCGAATCAACACCTACAAAATCACCTCATTATAACGTCCACGGAGCGCCGGCGGCGCGATTTTTGTAAAACTGGCTGCGTCAGCTACCAGAACAGTGTGGCACCGCCTCTGATTGCGGCGAGATTGGGAGAAACTGACGGGCTACCACACACTCTCCCCGCCTTCAGCTGACTTCCACAAAAAAAGGTTTGCCATAAGGCTCGATTGAGCACATTATGGCAAACCTTGTTATAAGTTAATTCTCGCGTTTCAGAGAACCGGGGATTCGGAGGCGGGGGAGGCCATGGTGACGGTGGCAGGCTTGGCTTCCCAGCCGAGGGCGCTGGCGCCGAGAACGGCGGCATCGGCTTCCTTAAGCTCGGAGAGGAGCACTTTCACCTTGTTCTTGAAGCAGCCGAGCATGTTTTTCTCCATGGCTTCGCGAACGGGACGGAGAAGCATTTCGCCTGACTTTGACAGACCGCCGAAAAGCACGAATGCCTCAGGCGAAGAGAATACCGTGAAATCGGCAAGAGCCTCGCCGAGTATATTGCCGGTGTATTCGAAGATGTCCTTCGCGAGCTGGTCGCCCTTGGTGGCGGCATCATACACATCCTTGGATGTGATCTCGTCAACGGGGATTTCGCGAAGCAGCGAAGGCTTATCGGAAAGCTCGAGGAACTCGCGGGCCGTGCGAGCAACGCCGGTGGCTGAGCAATATGTCTCGAGGCAACCCGAGCGGCCGCAACCGCAGAGGCGTCCGTTGTTACGCTTCACAATTACGTGACCGAGCTCTCCGGCAAATCCGTCGTGACCGTAAACGAGCTGACCGTTGATGACGATACCGCTGCCCACGCCGGTGCCGAGTGTGATCATTATGAAATCCTTGAGACCGCGGGCCACGCCGTAGGTCATCTCGCCGATAGCAGCGGCATTGGCGTCGTTGGTTATGGCGCAGGGAATTCCGAACTTATCTGTGATTTTCTGAGCAAAGGGAACGGGAGTGGGCCAGGGAAGGTTCACACCGTCCTCAATCACTCCGGTGAAATAGTTGGCGTTGGGAGCGCCCACACCTATACCGTAAATCTTGCCCTCGGCATCGATGCTGCGCACCACGCGCATTGTCTCGGTGTAGAGTTCGTCGATATAGTCATCGATGTTGGAATGTTTGCGGGTCTTGATTGAGTCGCTGGCCAGAACCACGCCGCGTGCGTCTACAACGCCGAACACCGTGTTTGTTCCGCCCATGTCAATGCCTATTACGTAAGGCTTCGTGGTTGTCATAAGGCTATGGTTTTAAAATTTAAGAGTTAGATCGGTTTTTTGAGCGGAACCGTTTTTCATGGTTTCACAGTTCGCTAACCGCAAAGATAAACTTTCTTTTTTTATTCACGCAAAAAACCTTGGAAAACATTGCAAAAATGTTGCATATCCGCCAAATTGTTAACGGTCTGTTAACCGTTGCCGATTACGGAAGATTTTTCCGTATCTTTGTACCGTATACATATATCAGAAAAATATCAGAAAAAGTAACAGACTATGAAATATATCTTCAAAATCCTTTTTTATGCAGCCTGCCTTGTGGCGGGAGCTGCACTCATGCAGTCATGCCGCGGCAACGGCACCGGAGGCGAGGAACCGCCCGTTCCCGGTGAAGAAGAAAAGGTGTCGCGCACCGTCCTCGTCTATATGGTGGCCACCAACAATCTCGGCCAGGGAGCAGCCGGCTCGCTCAACTGCGACGTGAGCGACCTCAAGGAGATGGCTCTTGCGGCCGACAAACTCAACGGCGGCCATCTGCTGGTGTATCACGCCTCTAACCAGAGCGCACCCGAGCTCAAGGAACTCAGCGCCGACGGCACGTGGAAAACCGTCTGCACCTATCCCGAAGGCAACGAATCCCTGACCGTACAGCGCATGAAAAAGGTGATAGCCGATACAAAGAGCGCGGCCCGGGCCGACGACTACGGCATTGTGTTCTGGAGCCACGCCTCCGGATGGATAGAGCCCGGCTATACCGGACGCGGGAGCGTTCAGCCCCGATCGTTCGGTTCCGACGGCTCATCTAAAATCAACATGAGCATCCCCGACATGGCCGAGGCGCTGGCCGACAGCCGGTTCAGTTTCATCTATTTCGACTGCTGCCACATGGCCACGGTGGAAGTAGCCTATGAGCTCCGCAAGGCAGCCCCGGTAATGGTAGCCTCCGGCACCGAACTTCCTATCGAGGGCATGCCTTACGACCTGAATATCCCCGCATTCTTTGAAAAAGAGCCTAATCTTAAGGCTGCCGCGCAGAACACCTACAGCTATTATGCCGACGGCCACTCCGTATGGGGGCCCTCTGAGTGCTACATCTCCGTGATTGACCTTACAAAAATGGACGCTCTCGCAGCAGCCGCACGTGAGGTGATGCTCACCGCCCCTTCCATTTCGCGCTACTATGAGTCGGCGCCCTACATGCGCTCGGCCAATGCCCATTTCTCAATCTACGACATGGGCAATTACATCGACGCCCTTTCTGAAAGCAACCGTCTGCCTGCGCTGCGCAAGGCCTACGCCGACGCCATAACCGTGTTCCACACCACCCCTAAAGTCTACGGCCTCGATTCCTCGCGATTCAGCGGAATGGGGTGCAATATCGTGACCGACGCACAGGA
>VSPV01000124.1:7170-7529 GCA_009775605.1 Paramuribaculum sp. | reverse complement strand
AACTGCTGGGCGCGTGCCGTCAGGGCGGACGCACTCAGTGCCAGGGCAAGCATTAGACTGCTTAGTAGTTTCATTGCATTATGATTGATATGTGATGTTTTCAGTTAGCATAATCATAGGTAGTCGAAAGAATCGGTATTATTCAAGGCAATCCGTCAGGCCATATTACAGTGGTGGCTGACGGAATTTTTTTTCGATATCGCTGACGCCTTTAAATAGAATATGGCCAATTCTATGTTCTGCACCTGCAAATTTAAGGTTACTGAACCTAAAAATCGCGGCGCGCGGGGGAGGGGGTGGGTGGGGAGGGGGGTGGGGGCGCGTGGCGGGGGGGGGGCGGTGGGGTGGAGTGGGGAGTA
>VSPV01000124.1:0-7160 GCA_009775605.1 Paramuribaculum sp. | reverse complement strand
GTTACTGAACCTAAAACTCACCCCCCCCCGTTAAATATTGTTAAACGACAAGGTTAATTCCAAATTCCTCTAAAAAACCGCATAATATGACGATGAAAACGGTATAAAAATGCAACCGGCCCCAGACAACACCGACCTTACGGGCAAAACAGACCTTACGGACCCTTCCGACCCTACTGACGCATCGCCAAAGTCAGTAAAGTCCGTAAGGTCCGAAGGGTCCGTAAAGTCGGTAGCCTCCGTAGCGTCTTTAAAACACACGGAAGGCTGCACCTCACTGAGTTTCGGCGCAGCCTTCCGGCCAATTATTACTGATAGGGAGGAGGGTTAGTTCTTAAGAGCCCACCAGAGGTCTGTTGCGGTGTTGTCCGGACCGCCGAGATAGCCCTGTGCGGCTTTCACGTTGGCCTCGTTGGTGTTGAATTCCGACTGCGGGAAAGGCAGACGGCGAACGCCGCGTGCGTCGGTCACACCGTCGGTGCTACGGTTGTCGACAACCGGGAAGAACTTGGGATAGCCTGTGCGGCGGAAGTCAGCCCATGTCTCCCAGCCGTTGGGATAGTTGCCGAGCCACTTCTGGACGATGATGCGCTCAAGGTTCTCGTCGAACGACGCGCCTTCGTCATATTTGGGAGCGATCGTGGAGGGAGCGGCGATATTGCGCTCGGGATGTGAGGGGTCGGAGTCAACATAGTCTGCGGGGCCGTCGGTGCAATCAAGATAGCTGCCGATTGTGGCGCTACGCTCTTCCATAGACACCTTCACACCCTGCTCGTAGAGTTCCTTGGCTGTTCCGCCCATGTTCCATCCGCGGAGGGCGCCCTCTGCACGGCTGAACCACGATTCGCTGCCGGAGATGCAGAGAAGAGGCGATGTCTGGGTAACAACCGGCGCGGAGTAGAGAGACGTGGTCACCAAGGTATTGCTGGAATTGAAGATACCGCTGCGGAGTCCGTTGTAAGAGCCGTCGGCGATAGGTTTGGCATACTTGTCGAGACGCGGGTCGGCATAACCGTTCATATAGGAGGTGATGTCGGCGCTCACGCGGCTTTCATCCCAGAGGATATTGGTCTTGTGCCAGGAGTTGCCGCCGGGGAGGAATGTGCTCCATGCGGCGTTGCTACCGCTGTCAATGAGACCGTCGGGACTTGCCACGGCTTCCTCGGCTTTCTGCTTGGCAAGAGTGGGATTGACGTTAACCAGACGCATGGCCATGCGGAGCTTGAGGGTGTTGGCGAGGCGGAGCCATTTCTGGAGGTCGCCCTGATAGAGGATGTCGGCTGTGCCGAAGAGGCTCTTGGCAGTGGCGGCGGCGCCTTCCTTGGAGAGTTCCGCTTTAAGGCCTGCCATAGCATTGTCAAGTTCGGCGAACATGGCGTCGAATAACTCGGGCATGTCATCGTAGGCCACGGCGAAGTCAGAGCCGGTTCCAATCTTCGAGAAAGGCAGAGGACCGTAGCAGTCGCTCACGCGGAGAGTGCCGAAGATGCGCACAAGGTTGGCCCAGTGGTAGGTGATGCCGTCGCTGCCGGTGATGTTGCGGATCATGAAGAAGGGAGTATACATCTTGGGCATGTTGGTGTCGAAGCAGTTGCCCATCCAGCCTACAGGAGGATTATATGTGGCGTAGTACTGGGCGGAGCCCCAGGCATTCTTGGCGGAAGTCATGCGGCCGTACTCGTAACCTATCATCTGGTCTATCATCTGATAGTCGTTCTCCTGGCCGAGTACCATAACGGGAATCATGGTGTTGATCAGCGACGCTGTAGAGGCGTAGTCCTCCTTCATCTGGTCGGGGGTAGGAGCCTTCGGGTCGGTATTGAAATCCTCGAACTTGTCGGTACATGCCGAGAACATCAGGCTTGCGCCGGCCACGAGGAGCAGTGTATTGGCTAAAATTGTCTTTTTCATAATTAGGGAGGATTAGAATGTAACTTTTACATTGAAACCATAGCTGCGGATGCTGGGCTGCTGGAAGTAGTCAACACCCTGGTAGAAGTTGTTGGTGGTCGCAGCGGTGCTTTCGGGATCGTAAGGAGCCTTGCAGTGAATCATCCAGAGGTTCTTGCCTGTGAAGCTTACGGTAACCTTGGCTACGTCCTTGAAGATGCGGGGAGGAATGTTGTAGGTGAGGGTAAGGTCGGCCAGACGCACGTTGGTAGCGTCGTAGAGATAATATTTGCCGGAAGCGTTGGATATTGTCTCATAGTAGTTCTGGGCGTCGACCTTTCCGAGGCCGGGTATTTCAACGCCGCCGTTATCACGGGCGTTGGCTGATTCTTCCGATACACCGTAGCGGTCGAGGATAGCCTGGGTCTGACCCACAACCTTGCCGCCGAAGCGTCCGGTCACTGCCCATGAGAGAGTGAGGTCTTTCCATCCGAGCGATGCGTTCCAACCCATGTGGAATTTGGGAAGGAGGCTGCCCACCTTGTAGTAATCCACGGTCTCGAGTGTGAGCTGGCCTTTGTCGTTGAGAACCACATTGCCGTTGGCGTCTTCTTTGAGCCGGCGGTTGTAGTAGATGTCGCCCATGGTGCCCCCCTCGTAGAGGCGCACTGCAGGACCTCCGTTCATACCCAGACAGCCTGTGGCAACGAAGTATTCCATCTCGATAGGCTTGCCGGTCTCGGGGTCGATGGCGCCGTTGGCGAGTTCGATAACCTTGTTCTGGTTCCAGGAATAGGTGATTCCGGTGTTGAAGCGCCAGTCGCCCCAGGTGTTCTGGTAGTTGACGGCGGCCTCGATACCGCGGTTGCGGATGTTACCGGTCTGGATGAGGTTGGTCTTGTAGCCGGATGAACCGGAAGCGGGGATTTCGAATGTCTGGTGGAAGGTGTTGGCGTTGTAGTATGTGAACTCAAGACCGATGGTGTTGTTGAGGAACTTCGAGCTCAGACCGATTTCATACGATTTGGTGTTCTCGGGCTTGAGGTTGGGGTTGTAGTGCTTCGACGGCCACTCATACTGGTTGGTCTGGTCGTTGTACACATACTGCATGCGGGTGAGGTAGCGCGAGGGCGACGATGCCACTTCGGCCCACGAACCGCGAATCTTCAGGTAGCTGAAGAACTGGGGAAGCTGGTCGCGGAAAGTCTCGCTGATGAGCCACGATGCGCCTACCGAAGGATAGAAGTAGCTGTTCTTGTCGGTGAAGGAAAGCATGGAGGTCCAGTCGTTACGGCCGGTTACGGTCAGATAGTACTGGCCGCGCCATCCGAGCTCTACGCTGGCGAAGAGCGACTGCACCTGGTCGTGCCATTCGGCATCGCCCTTCTTATAGTTGACGGGGCTGATGTTGCCGAACGAGAAGAAATTGGGAATGGTGTAGAGAGAGCCTTCGAAGTGGTCGGATTCCTCGAGCATGTCGTTGATCGAGGCACCGAGCTGTGCGTTCACGTTGAGGCGTCCGTCAAGGAAGTTCTTGTTCATCGAGGCCATGACGTCGGCGTAGGTCGAGCGGTCCATTGTGCGGGTCTTGCCATACATACCCTTGTTGTTGCCGGCAAGAGTCTCGATGGTGGTTGCGTGGTATTTCTCCTCATAGACGATATTGGAGTTGTCCACACGCACGCGGCCTATCACATAGAGCCAGGGGAGGATATCGTATTTGAGCGATGCGTTGAACATGTAGCGCTGCTTGCGGGCTTCGCGGCTCATGCGCTTCTGGGTCCAGTAGGGGTTCTGCATGGTGAAGTGGGTGGGATAAGGCCAGTACTGTACGGGGAGCTGACGGTTATCGTCCCAGCGCTCGAAATTCTGCACTTCGCTGAAATCCTCGCCGCGGGGGAAGAGCCACAGGGCCGGAATCGGGTTGAAGTATTCACCGGAACCTACCATATTCTTGTTGTTCTGGATGATATACTGTGCGCCAAGGTCGAGGGTCATCTTGTCGTTGAGGAACTTCGTGGTGTTGCGGATGCTGAAGTTGTAGCGGTTATAGTCGCTTTCGGGCATGATGCCGGGAGCGTTGGTTACGGCTGCCGAGGCAAACGTCTGGTTCTTTTCCGTGCCCACATTGAAGGTGAGAGAGTTGATTTCGGTCAGACCGGTGCGGAAGAAATCCATGGGATCATAATCGGTGGCAGTGCCCTTGTCGCCCCACGATGCGAACTCGCCGGGCTTGTTGCCGTAACGGTTCTGGAACTTGGGTGTCTGCCATGCGCGGCTGAACGAAGTGGAGTTGCTGTAAGTAAGGTGTGCGCGTCCTTCGGCACCCTTCTTGGTGGTGATGAGGATCACACCGCTGGCGGCGTCGGAGCCGTAAAGAGCGGCTGCCGAGGGGCCTGAGAGCACCGACATCGACTCGATATCGTCAGGGTTGATATCGGCCACGGAGCTCGAACCCGGCTGTTTGGCCATCGTGCCGCCCGACTCGGAACCGGTGTTCACGTCAAACATCGGAATACCGTCGATAACGTAGAGAGCATTGTCGTTGCCCGAGATTGACTTGGTACCGCGCATGATCACACGGGCTGCCGAGCCGGCGCCGGCCGAACCGGAGCTGATGTTCACGCCGGCCACCTTGCCTGCGAGCGAATTGATGAAGTTGGCGTCCTTATTGGCGGTGAATGCCTCGCCGGACACGGTCTGCACATTGTAGGAAAGAGCCTTCTGCTCGCGCTTGATACCGAGAGCGGTCACAACGACCTCGTCGAGAGCGTTGGCTTCTTCATGCATTGTCACAGCCATGGCGGAACCGGTCACGGTCTCCTCGACCGGGGCATAGCCGATATAAGTAAAGCGTATCACCTGGCCCTCCTCGGCCTTGATGGTGAATTCGCCGTCAAGATTTGTGGTGGTACCCTGGGTGGTACCCTTCACGATTACAGACACGCCCAGAAGAGGTTCTCCCGTAGCATCTGTCACTGTGCCCTTGACAGTAATCGGAGCCGCGAGGGCGCATACCATCGGGAAGAGCAAAAGCAGTAAAAACAAACTTGTCAGTCTTGCCTTCATAATTTGTGAGTTGTGGTTAGATTAGGTATTATGTAATAATTGTAAGTATTTTCGTTTTTTCCGGGCCGTTCGGAGATTTTCATGGCGGTTTGCACGGCCTTCCATCATAGCATAGCAAAATGTATCATGCCAGATTCACACGCAGAAGTTACTTAAGTCTTTTCCATTGATTATGAGGTTTTAGTTTATGTCAGAGCACCGTTCACGCCCGGAGGCAACAACGGCTATTGCTTTATTAACACCGGTAAAGATTATTTTGTTTACCAAAATCCAAAAAAAATTTCATTCCGTTAAAAAAATTTCCGGTTCAGGGGAATATTCCCGCTGGTGCAAGCACCGAAACGGATGTACGCCTGCGTACATAATGCCCGTTTTCGGACACTCATCTACCGACACAAAGCCCTGACACCCAGAAAATATGACAAATGGCATAATTTATGCATCTCTAATATGCCGGAATTCAATCATAAAAAACCATTTCACAATGAAAAAATTAATCACCGCCATTTTAGGCGCCCTGTTTCCACTGGCAATCTCCGCCCGGGAGGCCGACATCAATGCCGTCACCGTCCGTCTTGACTCGCTTTACAATGCAGTGCTCAATGCTCCGGGTGCCAGGGTCTGCAATGTAAAATTTACCGGCTCCGACGGCAGCAAAGCCCCCGGAGGATTCAGATGGCAGCGCGGTCTTGGCAAAGGCTGGACGCAAGGGCTGCGCATCTCCCTCCCCGGTGTGTCTCCGTCCAGGGCGGCCGAATTTGACACTTTCTTCCGGGAAATAGGCCGGGATAACTTCGTGATACGTTACAATGACCACTGTTCGGCCACTCTCGTCGAGCCGCTGAACACAATATATATCTATGACTACGACAGCGCCGACTCATGTCTGAGTTTCCTGAAAGCCTCCACCACCGGTGAAATATGTGTGCCGAAAGTATGGCCCCGGGTCGATTCGCTCGATGCCACACTGCACGACCCGCTCGCCTTCGCCTCCCGACGCGAGCTGGCACTCCTCGGGCTTTCAAGGCTCTGGGCAGGTGTGAAACGAAATTTCGCATTCATGGAGCGCGTGAAAGTGGACTGGGACAGCCTCTATGTTGCCAACATGGCGCCGGTGGCCCAGGCTGCCGACAACGGAGACGACGAACGCACGGGCGAGCTCCTGCAGCTCATGGCCGCCAAGCTCGTCGACGGCCACACATACGTCTACGGCTACGACCGTCGCAAATGCCATACCCCGTTGTCGACCGTGATTCTCGACGGGCGCGTTTACGTCGACAAGGTTCTGTCCCCGGTGCTTGAAGAGCAAGGAATAAGGCGCGGTATGGAGCTTGTCAGCGTCAACGGTATCCCCGTGGTGGAATACGGGCAGAGGCGCGTCATGCCCTACATATCCTCCTCTACCCCTCAGTGGAGCGAACACGCCACCTTCAATGGCTATAACCTTCTTGCCGCGAAGAAAGGGGAAACCATGCGCATGACGTTCCGCAACGGCAAGAAATGTCTTGAGGCGGAGTACACCCCCGACGGGAACTTCCGACCGAACTCACCGCGCGCCATCGAATTCTCCATGCTGAAGAACCATGTAGGGCTTCTGCGCATCAACAACTTCATGGATGCAGATTTCCGCGAACAGTTTGACAATATCTATCCCGCTATACTCAAGACACGCGCCCTTATAATCGACCTTCGGGGAAACGAGGGCGGCAATTCGGGCAACGGCGACCATATCCTGCGCCATCTATCCTCCGACACCATAAAGACCGGGGCGTGGACCTCGCCTGCATATATTCCGGCCTTTGCCTCGTGGAGCATGGAGCAGCCCGTGCATCATGGAGCGGGTAACACCTTGGCGCCGGTTACCGACCGTCCGGTCTATGACCGCCCCGCAGTGCTCCTTGTCGACGGTGGCACCTTTTCCGCCGCCGAAGATTTCACGGCCGCATTCCGCGGCATGGGCCGAGGCAAGATTGTAGGGACGCCCACTGCCGGCTCTACGGGCAACGGAGTACGCATCGTCCTCATCCCCGGGGTGGCCTACGCCAATATCTGTTCGAAGCACGACGTGGCTCCCGACGGCACCGAGTTTGTAGGCATCGGAATCAAACCCGATATCGAAATCAGGGAGACTTACGGCAGCTTTTTCGGCTCTGAGGGGTCGCCTGTGGGAAATGCCGCGCTTAGTCTGCTCCGATAGACTG
>VSPV01000123.1 GCA_009775605.1 Paramuribaculum sp. | reverse complement strand
GCGGAGAGGACGAGATTCGAACTCGTGGTAGAGATTGCTCCCTACGTCGGTTTAGCAAACCGGTGGTTTCAGCCACTCACCCACCTCTCCATGGCAGGGCTTGCCTGATTGCGGGTACAAATGTAGGGGTTTTATTTGAAAGGTGCAAGCAAACGGTCAAAAATTTGTTCGGCGACCGTTGCCTGCACCTTTTTTAGTTGGCGCTGTTGCGTCCGTTATTTCTTAACGTTGAGCTTGTTGAGGATGGCCTGGGGCACTGCTTCCTTGTTCAGGTAGATATCGATGGTCTTGGCAAGGAAGAAGGGCTCTGAAACGTAGAAGAATCCGTCGTAGATATTGTTGGTATCCCAGGAGTTCTTCACCTTGTAGTAGCGGTTGCCTTTCTGGTCAACGGCTTTGCCTACGATAACCATGCCGTGGTCGTCGGTGGTTTCCTGACGGTCAAACATCTCCTGACGCATCTCCTGGGTAACGTTGATTTCTTCAACCGGGCCTTCGAAGTTGTACTTGGAGTTGTTGCGTTCGCTGTCGGAAAGTTTCACCCAGCGCGAGAGCTCGGTGTCGTTCATGTCCGATTCGCTCTTGCCTTTGGGCATCAGGGCCACGCCTTTGTTCCACTTGAAGCCGCCTTCGCTCACGTCGGCAGCCCAGTCTACGGAGTATCCGTTTTCAAGAGCGTTGTCAACCACGGCCTTGAGCTCCTCGAGGGGGAGGTTGTAGAACTGGCCGTTGAGCCAGTTGTCGGAAACCTCAAGCTCAAAGGGCTGGTAGAAAGGATGGTGTGTGAATGAGGTGAGGGCAATGTAGTCGTTCACGTTGATGGGGAGTGAAGCGGCGAATGTCTTGGGAGTATAGGTCTTGCCTTCATACACGAAAGAATCGGGGATTTCGCCGAAATAAGCGTCGAGAATGCCGTTGAAGCCTTTGCGCCATGCGGTGGATACGCGGCGGTTGGGCTTGCGCACTATGGTTTTCACATAGCCCGACAGAAGGCTTTCCACTTCGCCGTGCACGTGCTTGTCTTCGCCGTAGTTAAGGCCTTTGTATGCCTCTTCGGGCATTGCTCCGTATTTGGCCCAGATATAGGGAACGTCGAGACCCGAGCCGCCCTGGCTGAACTGAGCCACGCCGTAGCGGCGCACGAAGCGGTCGGCTTTCTCATCGTAGCAAAGACGCACGGGGAACATTTCTGAAAGGTCGATAACCTTGCCGGTCTTGCGCAGGATTTCATCCTCGTAGAAGGAGTTGGACGAGAAGCACCAGCATGTTCCCGACTTGTTCTGGTCCTTGACCGGAGTGGTTTTCACTAAGTTGACATCCGTAAACGTGAAGCCTACGGAGTCCTTGGGCGCTTTCTTTTTGGGTGCGGCCGAAAGAGTCGCGCCCACAGCGAGGGCGAAGGCAATGCAGATTAGTTTTTTCATTTTCTTTTATGTAATAATATGATTGGTAATTCGAAACGGAGTACTATGAATAAAATTTTATCAAAGTTACAAAATTTTTATTTGAATTGACCAAATAAATATGCAATGGAAGCGTTTTTTTGTAAATTTGTGGATGCAAGCATTTGCTCTTACCGAAAACCATAGAAAACATGTTTAAGATATTAGAGAAAGAGAGGTTCTCGGAACACGTGGTGAAATTCGTGGTCGAGGCTCCGATGATAGCCTTTTCGCGGCGTCCGGGTCATTTTGTGATAGTCCGGGCATGCGAGGGGGGGGAGCGCATTCCTCTTACCATAGCCGATGCCGACGTGGAGCGCGGCACTATCACCCTTGTTATTCAGGAAGTGGGTGTCTCCACGGCCAAGATCTGCGCTCTCGAGCCCGGTGATTCATTGATAGACGTAGTAGGGCCCCTCGGTCAGGCCACGCATATAGAGAAGGTAGGCACTGTTGTGTGCTGTGGCGGTGGCGTTGGCGTGGCTCCGCTTCTGCCCATAGTCAAGGCCATGAAGCAGGCCGGAAACCGCGTTGTCACGGTGCTCGCGGCCCGTACCCGTGAGCTGATAATACTCGAAGAGCAAGTGGCTCCCTGGAGCGACGAGGTAATCATAATGACCGACGACGGCAGCTACGGCCGCAAAGGTCTGGTAACCGCCGGGGTGGAAGAGGTCATCAACCGCGAGAAAGTCGATCTGGTGGTTACCATCGGCCCCGCCGTGATGATGAAGTTCGTGTCGAAGCTTACCGCCGGTTACGGTATTCCCACCATGTGCTCGCTCAACACCATAATGGTCGACGGCACGGGTATGTGCGGCGCATGCCGCGTGACGGTCGACGGCCGCACCCGTTTCGTGTGCATCGACGGCCCCGAGTTCGATGCCCACAAGGTGGATTTCGACGAGATGCTCATGCGCTTGCGCTCATACGATAAATCAATAATGGAGGACGACGATCATGAAAAGCAATAATCCGGCTGCGGACGGACGCGATGCCGCCTGGCGCGTGGCTCTGCGCGACGCGATGCCCGCAAAAGAGCGCACGGCTATTCCGCGCGTGAAAATGCCCGAACTTTCCCCGGAAGTGAGGGTGACGAATTTCGAGGAGGTAAACCGTGGCCTGACCCCCGAGCAGGCACTTACGGAATCCACCCGCTGTCTCGACTGTCCCGACCCCCAGTGCGTCACCGGTTGTCCGGTAGCGATAGATATTCCCGGATTTATAAAGAATATACAGCGCGGCGACCTCCCCGAGGCCGCGCATGTGCTCCGGCTTACTTCGGCTCTTCCTGCCGTGTGTGGCCGCGTTTGTCCGCAGGAGAAGCAGTGCGAGAGCAAGTGCATCTACAACCGCATGAAGAAACCTCCGGTTGCGATAGGCTATCTCGAGCGCTTCGCTGCCGACTCGCAGTCTGAGAACGTAGCCGATGCTCCCGTTCCGGGCCCGAAAGACTTCAAATGCAAGATTGCTGTGGCCGGAAGCGGGCCGGCCGGGCTTTCGTTTGCCGGCGACATGGCTTCGCGCGGCTACGACGTGACGGTGTTCGAGGCTCTCCACGAGATAGGCGGCGTGCTGAAATACGGCATACCCGAATTCCGTCTGCCCAACCGCGTGGTCGACGTTGAGATTGAGGCCTTGCGGCGTATGGGGGTGAAATTCGTGACTGATGTGGTGATAGGAAAGACCCTTTCCATGGAACGCCTCGAGGAAATGGGCTTCAAGGGCCTCTTTGTAGGCTCCGGAGCCGGTCTGCCCGGCTTCATGAATATTCCCGGCGAAAACCTTATAGGCGTGATGTCGTGCAACGAATATCTCACACGCATAAATCTCATGGGCGCCGGGCGCCATGGCTTTGACACTCCGGTGCTTCGCGGTCACACGGTGGCCGTGATTGGCGGCGGAAATACCGCCATGGACTCCGTCCGCACGGCCCGGCGCATGGGCGCCGAAAGAGCGCTTGTGGTCTACCGTCGCGGCGAGGAGGAGATGCCGGCCCGCAAGGAAGAGGTGGAGCACGCGCGCCAGGAGGGCGTGGAATTCCTCACGCTCCATAATCCGGTGGAGTATCTGCCCGACGAGCTTGGCCGCGTCAGAGCCATGCGCCTGCAGCGCATGAAGCTCGGCGAGCCCGATGCTTCCGGCCGTCGCCGCCCTGAGCCAATAGAGGGCGATATAGTGGAAATGCCCGTGGATCTGGTGATAGTATCCGTTGGCGTTTCGCCCAATCCGCTTATCCCGAATCATGTGAAGGGTATAGGCGTGAGCCGTCGCGGTACCATAGAGGTGAATCCCGATACCATGCAGTCGGCCGTTCCCACGCTGTTTGCCGGGGGCGACATAGTGCGCGGCGGAGCCACGGTTATACTTGCCATGGGCGACGGACGCCGCGCGGCTGCCGGAATGGACGCATGGCTCTCCGGTTCAAAGGATGGGGCTTAACAGCCTTGTAAGCGATTCCAGTATCTTGTGTCTGAGTGGCCGCACGCGCCATTCAGGCTGGAATACGCGTGTGCATTCGTGCTGGTCGGCTATGAACTGGCGGCAAAGCCTGGAGTTGATTTCAGGCGAGTAGATAAACATAGTGGCCTCGAAATTGTGTTCGAAGCTGCGGAAATCTATGTTTGCCGAGCCTACGGCGCTGAAACTGTCATCGATCATCATGGTTTTGCTGTGGAGCATCCCCGCTTCATAGAAATATATCTTTATGCCGGCACGCAGGCATTCCATCACGTAGCTTCGCGAGGCATACGTAAGCACGCGCGAATCGCTGTGGGCCGGAATCATCACCCTTACGTCCACGCGCGCCAGTGCCGCGGTCTGGAGCGCGCGCAGTATGCCTTCAGTGGGCAGGAAATACGGCGTCTGGATATAGACGCGCTTGCGTGCGTTGCCTATGGCCTTGATCATCATGAATTCCACGTTGCTCCATTCGCTTGTGGGGCCGCTGCGGAGCATCTGCATGGCGCTTTCCCCGCATGGGGTGGTGTCTACTTTTTCGGTCACGAGCGGGTTTCCCATGAACGACCAGTCTACCGCGAATGAATATTCCAGCGCTCCGACTGCCGGGCCTGTGATTCGCAGGTGGGTGTCGCGCCATTTGCCGAATTTGCCGCCATGCATGTAGCGGTCGGCGATATTCATGCCTCCTATGTAGCCTGTCTTGCCGTCAATCACACAGATTTTACGATGGTTGCGCCAGTTTATGCGCGTTGCGAGCAGCGGAAACGCCACTCTGAAAAACGGGTGTATCTCCACTCCACCTTCGCGGAGCCGGCGGAAAAAGGCGTTGGATGTGCCGAATGAGCCTATATGGTCATAAATCACCCTTACCCTTACTCCTTCGGCGGCTTTGCGGAGGAGTGCCTCGGCAAGGCGGCGTCCGGTCTCGTCGTCGGAGAGTATGTAGTATTGCACATGGATGTATTCCCGGGCGCTTTCTATGTCGGCAAGGAGCGCGTTGAACTTTGCGGTGCCGTCGTTGAACACCGTCACGTCGTTGCCGCTATGAAGCTGTGCGCCGGTGAGCGCGCGCCCCATTTCCACCTGCTGGCGTTCTGTGGGCGAGAGGAAGGAGGTGTCGGAGCTTTTGGCCGTTTCCGAATCGTTTCTGCGCAGTCGCCGTTTGTTGCGGCGCGATATCATGCGCGTGTTTTTGATGTTTCGCCCGAAAAATATATACAGCAGTATTCCTATGCCCGGTATGGTCAGGAGCACCGTAATCCAGGCAAGCGATTTTACCGGATTGCGGTTTTCCGAAAGCACTACTCCCACTATGGCCAGAACCGTGGCGGCATATATGGCCGCCAGAGCCCAGTAAATCCAGTTGAGCGGAGATGCAAGGGCTATGATTACTGAGGGCGACATCCTGTTTTTTATTCCCGAAATTACAAAACCGCCGTAAGTGGATAGCGCTTATTGCACATAAATCAGCAGTGTATGCAAAAAAAGCATCCGCGCGATGCCGGAAAACGGACAGCGCGCGGATGCGTATGGTTTAATCTCGTGGCGGCAATCGCAGGGATGGACGCCGCTTGAGGAAATTACTCTGAAACTACTTCAAAGGGAACCTCGGCGGTAACCTCTTTGTGAAGTTTGATGATGGCGTTGTATTTGCCAACTTCCTTCACGGGCTCTTTGAGCACGATGAGCTTGCGGTCGATGTTGAAACCGAGCTTCTCGAGAGCCTCGGCGATCTGGATTGCGTTTACAGAACCGAAGATAGTGCCGGTGGAGCTTGTCTTGGCTCCGATGGTGAGGCTTACGCCTTCGAGCGATTTGGCGGTAGCTTCGGCATCGGCCTTGAGCTGTGCGAGCTTGTGGGCACGCTGGCGCTGGTTCTCAGCAAGCACTTTCAGCGCCGATTCAGTGGCTATTACGGCCTTTCCGAAGGGAATAAGGTAGTTGCGGCCGTAGCCCGACTTAACTTCAACCACGTCGTCTTTGTAACCGAGGTTGTTGATGTCTTCCTTAAGAATGATTTTCATAAATCGTTAGCGTTAAAAGTGGTTTTTATTTCATCAGGTCAGTTACATAGGGCAGGAGCGCGAGATGGCGGGCACGCTTTACGGCCTGAGCCACGCGACGCTGGAATTTCAGCGAGGTGCCGGTGATGCGGCGGGGGAGAATCTTGCCCTGCTCGTTGAGGAACTTCTTGAGGAATTCAGGATCCTTGTAGTCGATGTATTTGATTCCGCTGCGTTTGAAGCGGCAG
This sequence comes from Paramuribaculum sp., assembly GCA_009775605.1. Lineage (GTDB taxonomy): Bacteria > Bacteroidota > Bacteroidia > Bacteroidales > Muribaculaceae > Paramuribaculum. The sequence continues at coordinate 1,412 of VSPV01000123.1, read as the reverse complement.
TATTTTTTCTTCTTGACGTCAACTGACATCGGAGTAAGATAGCGGATTTCAGATTGTGTCTGTGCCATGGTTTAGCCCTCCTTTACTTCAGATTCAACTTCTTCTTTAGCGGTCACTGTCTTGCCTGCCTTGATGCTGCGGCGCTTTTCGGCGTATTCGGCAGCGTATTTGTCAAGACGGAACACGAGGAAACGGAGCACGCGCTCGTCGCGGCGGAATGCTGTTCCAAGTTTCTTTACCAGAGTGGGTTCGCCGTCGAATTCCACCAGGTTGTAGAAGCCGGTCGACTTCTTCTGGATAGGATAGGCGAGCTTGCGAAGGCCCCACATTTCTTCGTTCACGATGGTGGCGCCATTCTCGGTGAGCACCGTTGTGAACTTTTCTACCGCTTCCTTCATCTGGGCGTCAGACAAAACGGGAGTTAAAATGAAAACGGTTTCGTACTTCATGTTTTGATGAAATGTTTTAATATGTTGATTGTTACTTTGTTGCCGAGGTTTTTACCTTTGGCGCCGCAAAGTTAGTCATTTTTTACGTTATGTGCAAATATTCAGCGGGTGAGGGCTATATTGTTTTCGGCGGCGATGCGGCGCATGTTGATCAGGGCGTAGCGCATGCGGCCCAGGGCGGTGTTGATGCTCACTCCGGTTGCCTCGGCTATTTCCTTGAACGACATGTCGCGGAAAAAGCGCATGTCCAGCACCTCGCGTTGGCTCTCGGGGAGCGCGCCGATTATACGGTGGATGTCCTTGTTTATCTGCGAGTCAACAAGGAAGTCCTCTATGTTCCCTTCGGTGAGGTCTTTGCTGTTGAGAATATCCACGGTCTCGTCGTCAGACGAAACGGTGGTGTCCGATTTGTCCTGACGGTAGAAGTCGATGATGAGATTATGGGCTATGCGGGTTATCCACGAGGTGAATTTGCCCGTTTCGGAATAACGGCCCTGCCTGATGGTGGTGATGGCCTTTATGAAGGTCTCCTGGAAGATATCGTCGGCTATGTCGCGGTTTTTTACAATCGTGCAAATGTAGGAGAACACACGCGACTGATGGCGCATGAGCAGGGCGTCGAAAGCTTTGTTGTCGCCTTCGGCATAGGCAGCCACCAGCATGTCGTCGGTGAGCTTGTTGAGTTTCTGCATTTCTATTCCTCTTGAATTAAAGTTGGAGTAGACGTAGAATCTATAGGCAGTAGGGTATTAAGTTGGAATAAATGATAGATAATGGTATAAGGAGGGTTGCGCCCAGCGCTTTCTTTCCGGATACAAATATAGGTGAAATGTCCGGTTCCGGCAAGTAATGCGCCGGTTATCGTGGATGGATAATTATTATTTAATTTAAGTTTAGCAAGTATGTAATTTCAGAGATACGGGCATAAAAAAACGACATGGTTTCTTGCCTAATTGGCAGAAA
>VSPV01000122.1 GCA_009775605.1 Paramuribaculum sp. | reverse complement strand
CCCCCACCCGTAGCAGTACTAAATAAAAGCGCGCCGCCCCCACCGGTGTCACTTATCTTTAATAACTGTGCATACGATATCTGAATAACAGAAATTAACCTATAATCACCTGATACATTATCAGCCATGAAAATTACCAATAATCTCTCACTGATCCTCCCCTCAGTCTCAGCATTGGCTATGATGCCAATGGCAACGGGGTGTGGCAAAGCCAAAGCAAAAGAGGCCAAAACGCCCGAAAAGCCCAACATCGTGTTCATAATGACCGACGACCATACGGCACAGATGATGAGCGCGTATGACACCCGCCACATCTCTACTCCCAACCTTGACCGTATAGCCAACGACGGCGTGAAATTCACCCGCAGCTATGTGGCAAACTCCATTTCGGGCCCGAGCCGCGCATGTATGCTCACCGGAAAGCACAGCCACAAAAACGGCTTCACCGACAACGAAAACAGCGTGTTCAACGGCGACCAGCCCACTTTCCCGAAATATCTTCAGAAACAGGGCTACCAGACCGCCATCTTCGGTAAATGGCATCTTGAGAGTCTGCCGCAGGGCTTCGACAAATGGTCGGTGCTTCCCGGACAGGGCGACTACTGGAACCCTGATTTCATAGAAATGAACGGCGACACCGTGCAGCATCACGGTTACCTCACCAACATAATCACCGACCGGAGCCTTGACTGGCTTGAGAACGAACGAGACCCCGAAAAACCGTTCTGCCTCATGATTCACCACAAGGCAATACACCGCGACTGGCTTCCTGATACCTGCGATCTCGAGCTTTACGAGGACCGCACGTTTGAATATCCGGCCAACTTCAACGACGATTACAAAGGACGTCCCGCAGCCGAAGCCGCAGAGATGCGCATAGGCCGCGACATGGATCTGATTTACGACCTGAAAATGGATCGCCCGGACAAAAACAGTCGTCTGAAGGACCGCTACCACAGCTACATCGACCGAATGGACTCGGCTCAGCGCGCCAGATTCGATGCCTTCTACGGCCCGATTATCGAGGACTTCTACGCGCAGAATCTTCAGGGAGACACCCTCACCCGCTGGAAATACCAGCGCTACATGCGCGACTACGCCAAGGTAGTGAAAAGCCTTGACGACAACGTTGGCCGCGTGCTGAAATATCTCGAAGACCATGACATGCTGAAGAATACCCTTGTGGTCTACACATCCGACCAGGGATTCTATATGGGCGAACACGGATGGTTCGACAAACGCTTCATGTATGAGGAATCGCTCAATACCCCGTTGGTAATGATGCTTCCGGAAGGCTACAAGGCCCGCGGAGAAATCAGCGAAATGGTGCAGAACATAGACTATGCCCCTACCTTCCTCGACCTCGCCGGAATTGAAAAACCGGCCGACATGCAGGGCGTCTCGCTGTTGCCGCTGCTCAAGGGCGAACATCCGGCCGACTGGCGCAAATCCATCTATTACCATTTCTATGAATATCCGGCCGAACATGCCGTGAAACGTCACTACGGCGTGCGCAACGACCGCTATAAACTCATACATTTCTACAACGACATCGACCGTTGGGAGCTCTACGACCTGCAGGCTGACCCCATGGAAATGCACGACATCTACGGGCAGCCCGGCACAGAGGAAATCACCGCTGAAATGATGCAGGAGCTCAAACGCCTCCAGGAAGAATATGACGACCCCATCCGTTTCAAATATCTCATAGATAATAATCAACCTACAAATACCAAGAAATGAAATTATCATTCCGCAACCTTGCCGCGGTGTCAGCCGTGGCGGCTATCCTTGCCACCTCCTGCGACAGTCAGGAAAAGAAACATGTGAAGCAGGTCACTTTCCCGGCCGACGCGACCATGGAACAGAAGGTGGAGATGGCGTCAAATCTTGTTCCCGAACCCAAGCAGCTTGCCTGGCAGGATCTGGAAATGACGGCATTCCTTCATTTCGGTGTCAACACCTTCACCGACCGTGAATGGGGCGAAGGCACCGAAGACCCCAATGTGTTCAACCCCGTTGGTCTCGACACCGACCAATGGGTCAAGACCTTGAAAGACGCCGGATTCAAGCTGGTGATGCTCACTGCCAAACACCACGACGGATTCTGCCTGTGGCCCACCGCCACCACCGACCACAGTGTGAAATCATCGGCATGGATGAACGGCCAGGGCGACGTGGTGAAATCGCTCCGCGAATCATGCGACAAATACGGAATGAAACTCGGCCTCTACCTCTCCCCCTGGGACCGCAATGCACCCTCCTATGGCGACTCCCCGGCCTATAACGACTTGTTCGTGGCCCAGCTCACCGAGCTTCTCACCAACTACGGCAAGATTGACGAAGTGTGGTTCGACGGCGCTTGCGGCGAAGGGCCCAACGGAAAGAAACAGGAATATGACTTCGTGCGCTTCCACGATGTGATTCACCGGCTCCAGCCCGATGCCGTTGTAGCCATCTCTGGCGAAGATGTGCGCTGGGTTGGCAACGAAGCCGGACAGGGACGCGAGACCGAGTGGAGCGTCACGCCCCTCACCCCTCATACCATCGCGCACTCCGACAGCATCAACTCCGCTCTCGACATCAATGGCATGAGCACCGATCTCGGCAGCCGCGAGCTTATCGCCAAAGCCGACCGTCTCTACTGGTGGCCGGCCGAAGTGGACGTGAGCATTCGTCCGGGATGGTTCTTCCATGACACGGAGCAGCCCAAATCGCTCCGCGAGCTTGCCGAAATCTACATGCGCTCCGTGGGTCGCAACGCCGTGCTTCTCCTCAACATTCCGCCGAACCGGCAGGGACGCATAGAGCCTGCCGACAGCGCACGTCTTATCGAACTCAAACAATGGATTGACCGCAGCTTCTCCGACAATCTTGTTGAAGGCCCCGCCGGTGATCTCACATGGAAAATCAAACCCGACAGCGAATTCAACACCGTGGTTCTGGCCGAGGACATAGCCAAGGGCCAGCGCGTGGAGAAATTCGATATCGAGGCCAATATAGGCGGCACATGGACCAAAGTGACCGAAGGTACCACCATTGGCAAGAAACGCATCCTGATGTTCCCTGCCGTAAAGGCCTCGGAAATCCGCATTGTCATAAACTCAACCAGAGGGAAAGCTGAGATTTTCGCTCCACAGGCCTATATGGTCGAGATGCCTCAGGCCTCCGGGCAGTCCATCACCGGTTACGTAAGCGCTCCGGTCGATTCATGGAAAGCCACCGACGGGTCTGACATCAGCGCACTCACCGACAAGGACGACGCCACAATGTGGACCGCACCAGCCGGCAGCCGTGAAATCACCCTCGATCTCGGCAAGACCGAAGATGTGAGCGGTTTCGTCTACATCCCCCGCCAGGACGGCAAGAAAGAGAGCATGGCCTTCCATTACAAATTCTTTACCTCTATGGACGGAAAAAACTGGACTGAGGCCAAGACTCCGGGTGAGTTCTCCAACATCGTCAACAACCCCATTCCCCAGCGTGTATATCTCGGTTCGCCCGTAAAGGCACGCTTCGTCAAACTCGAAGTCAGCGAAAACGCCACGGGAGACAACGGCCTTACCGCAGCTGCATTCAGGGTTCTTGTTCCCCAGACAGGCGGTAAATAAACATAGCACCGCATTCTCAACCTGACATACTGTATTTTACAAAGCGGCGAGACAGATTGACTACCTGTCTCGCCGCCTTATTTATTCAGTCGGCACTCAAAGACCTTCTTTATTTTAGTTCACCATAAGATAGTCCAATTGATTAGCTACAAAGTTACATAGCGTTCAGAGCTTTTTGCAATATCTTTGTAAGAGAATACCTGATTTATCACCAATATGCTGAACAGATTCATTAAAGGAGGTATATTGCTGGCCGTATTGTCGGCCACACACCCCGTCGGCGCCATAAACGATGCCCAAGGTATCGCTCCGGCTGCGGCCATTGTTGGAAAACACTCTATCCATTTCGATGAGCCGCCTAAGTGCATACCGTCGCGCTTCTCGGTGGATGCTCCGCTTATGGGCAACGGCTACACTGCAGTGTCTCTTTCGGGCACTCCAGACAAACAGACATTCCATCTTGCCCGCAACGACTTCTGGCGGTTGCGGTCGGCTCTTGACGAGTCGTTCCCGGCCGTACTTGGCCGCATACAGCTTACGGTGCCCGATTTGGCAGACGCCACTTACAGCATAGACCAGAATATGTATGACGGAGTGACGCGAGGCTGTTTCCGCACCGACAGTGTAGCTCTGGAGTATCAGACCTATGTTGCGGCCGATAGCGAGGACGTTCTGGTGATAAAACTGAAATCGACAGGACGCCGTGAAATAAGCGGCACTCTGGAGCTGAAACTTCCTCTGGCTGAAGATTCTTTCGTGCAGCTCCCCTATGAGAGAAGTTTTGCCGACAGGCGCAACAGCGGTTCTGTTGGTGACAACATACAGTTTATCGTAAGGGAATTTGTGGATTCTGTGGATATACCGACCATGGCGGCAGCGGCACTGGCAGCTCCGTTAGGCCCCGGCGGATCGTTCTCACTGACTCCGGGCGAGGAAATGACGGCGGTGTGTGCCTTTTCCAGCAATTTCAAAGCCGACGACCCCAAAGCAACCGCCATATCGGTTGCAAAAAACTCGTCACACAAATTGGAAGAGATAGACAGAGCACATCTGCGTTGGTGGCATGATTACTGGGCCCGGTCATACGTATCTCTCCCTGACAGCGTCATAGAGAACCAATATTACAAATCGCTTTACGGTATGGGATCATGCAGCCGCGACAAGGATTTCCCTCCATCAATATTCGGCAGCTGGATCACTAAGGAGCGCCCTTTCTGGAACGGCGACTACCATCTCAATTATAATCACATGGCTCCTTACTATGGCCTGTATTCCTCCAACCGCATCGAGCAGGCTGATCCGTATTATGCGCCTCTGCTTGATTTCATCGACCGCGGGAAATACTACTCGTCAGCCGTTACGGGAATCGACGGAGGCATACTCCTGCCGGTAGGAATAGGACCTAAAGGTATCGAGACAACGCGCCGCTCGCCATTCATGGACAAATATTATCACGGCTGGATAGACAATGGCAATATAGAGGATGAAGGGATGTTCTGGGGGCAGCGTAGCAATGCGGCTTATGCCGTGGTGCCTATATCCATGCTGTATTACCTGACGCTTGACACGGCCTTTGCCGCCAGAGTGTATCCATTCGTAAAGATGACAGCCCGATTCTGGGAAAATTACTTGTCATGGGACGGCAACCGCTATGTAATTTGCAACGATGCAGTCCATGAAGGCACTATCGGGGACTTCAATCCCATATTGTCGCTCGGTTTGGTACGCACGGTTTTGCAGACTGCCTGTGACATGAGCGCCGCACTCGGCATCGACGCCGACAGTCGCTTCAATTGGAAGAAGATTGTAAACACACTCGCCGAGTACCCCACGCAGATACGCAACGGCCGGAAAGTGTTCCGCTACTCTGAGAAAGGCACCGAATGGTGGGGCGACAATACATTAGGCATCCAGCACATATATCCTGCAGGCCAGATAGGACACGCAAGCGACCCTCATCTTCTGACCGTAGCCCGCAATACTGTAGAGGTCATGAACCGGTGGCAGGATGCAAATGGCACGAACAGTTTCTTCCCGGCCGCAGTGCGTGTAGGCATTTCTCCCGACACCATCCTGACGCATCTTCATGATTACTGTCTCCATACATATCCCAACGGTTTCCAGCGCGGAAATCCCCACGGCATAGAGAATCTGAGCACAGTGCCCAATACTATAAACGAGATGCTCTGTTCCGGGCATCAGTCAGTAGTGCGTCTGTTTCCTTGCTGGCCAAAGCAGCTTGATGCCTCGTTTAGCAACATCAGGGTCGAGGGTGCCTTTCTCGTGTCGGCAACAATGTCGGACGGTGAGGTAGGGCAACTTAAAATCAAAAGCGAGAGGGGCAGACTCCTGCGTCTCCGTAATCCATGGGGCGACCGTCGCGTGCTCGCGACATCAGAATCGGGCGAATCGTTGGAATTGAACGGTGATATCATGGAAATGCCTACTTCGGCAGGGATGAGCTACAGTTTTGTCCCGTTCTGAGGTCCAGTCTCGGCACCCCTCGGGAACTTCAACTACACGAAATAAATAGCGAGCAACGTTCCGCAATTGATATACTGTATTTTACACTGCGGGGAGTCATGACTGAGAATCTGATTCCCCGCAGTGCTTTTTATTTCCCCGAGCAAAAACATGTTTTATAACATATTTATGTCATTTTGCTTGAAATTTCCGGGAATCGTGGAAATTTGCCACCGAAATCAAGCTTTAATGTCGTAACATTGTTAAAATAATGTTAATCACGAACATTTTTTCCCCAAAACATTTTGCGGATTTACAAACCCTCCCTACCTTTGCAATGTGTTTTTCATGGTATTAGATTTAAGGTTAACTAAGATTGGTTGTCGTGAGACAATCAATTTTTTTTTGTAGTTACTTTTGCTTATGGCCTTGACTTTCAGTCAGCACCTCTGAATTACAGGGTGTTACAAAGCTTCATTATTGATACGCGCAAGCGCAGTTAAGTGCAAAAGGAAGCTCTCATCAGGGTTCATGGGTAACAATGTCTCGAGAAAATGCCTTTCTTCAGCTCTCAGGCTCGCGCGCTCCTGCCCGAGCTGTGCAATCTTGCGGGCCGCAGTTTTCGCTCCCCTGCCGGCTGTGAGGCCGCCATATTCGGCAGTAAGTTCCGCTATACGTGAATCTATTCGTTGAATCAGTGTCCAACCTGACCAACTTGCCTAAATTGGAGTAAAAAATAATCGTTTGCTTACAGACTGGTAAGCAAACGATTATTTGTATTAGTGCTAATTAAATCTATCCTTTGGCAGAAGAGTATCTTTCAAGATACTCTTTTAGCCTTTTTGCCTGTTGTTGGGTTATATTTATAAATGAGATGGTATTTTTTATTGCCTCCATACCGTATTCATCAATAATTCTGCCTATGGAAACATTTAAGAATACCGATGATAATGATGTTACCCCGGTCATGTCAATAACAGCTTTACCACTATCTCGTACCTGTGATTTTAGACCGGCATACAAACAGGCGCCAGCATCGGTCGCCCCTTTTGAGGTTGATATTATTTGGTTAAGTATGATTCTACACATGGCTGGTTGTTTTATGTTACCAATTGAACGAGTCTATAACAACTTCATCATCCAATTGAGAGAGGTTTATATCAAAATAAATTAACGTTCCTGGGAAAGAAAATGTTGTTTCGTATTTTTTAATAGCCTGATCTTTCTTGAGTATTATTCCATTACCACTCATGATTCTGACAGTATCAACATTTTCAACGATGTTACCCATCCCAAAGCCCTTATTTCTATCAGTGGATTGCGCGGTAACACCGGTTTTAATAGATAGCTCAATAGCATCAACATCAGTTTTTACGTTGAGGTATCTCTTTTTGATCGTATGTGTTATACCTCTTCCAAAGTCACAGATAGCGCCTCGCAATTCCCCTAACTTTTCATCGTAGCTTAATAGCGAAAAGGCAATCCCGTTTGCTTGCGCATGGTCAAAAACATTATAAAAGGCTTCAACCAAGCAGACATTGACGGAACTAAGGTCTTTGTGATTCAAGTATGTTGATCTAAGATATGTTTCAACATTCTTAGCATACATATCTTTTTCCGAGTCAATGATTCTCCAAAGATTAAAAATATTAGATGAATAGACAGCGTCTACATGATTTTTTCCACCACTCCAGTAAGACTGAAAGCCCAGGTCTTCAAATATATATTTATTTAAGTTTAGCAAGTATGTAAT
>VSPV01000121.1 GCA_009775605.1 Paramuribaculum sp. | reverse complement strand
TACCAGAAGTTCATGCGCATGGCTCCGGCTTCCGACCCCAACCTCACCCTCGCGCGCTACAACCTGGCATATACCCGCCTGGAGCAGGAACGCTACGACGAGGCCCTCACAGGATTCAACCGGCTTACCGACGCCCCCGACGTGTCCCCCGCCATGCGCGCCGACGTCTACAACCGCACCGGCGACTGCCTGTATTACGCCGAACGCTACAACGAGGCTGCCGAACGCTACCGCAAGGCCTACTCGCTCAATCCCGGCGCCGGCGATTATGCCCTCTACCGCATTGCCATGATGAAAGGCATGGAGCGCGACTACGCCGGAAAGACCGCCGGTCTCGACGAGATGATAGCCCGGTTCCCCTCCTCGGCTCTCGTGCCCTCGGCACTGCTTGAAAAAGCCGAGACCTACGCCGCGCAGAACCGTCAGAACGACGCCATAGCCACCTACCGCCGCCTCGTCGACGAATATCCCTCCACTTCCTACGCCCGCCAGGGCTATCTGCAGCTGGCCATCACATATCTCAACGGCGGACGCACGGAGAGCGCCGTCGACGCCTACAAACACGTGATCCAGACCTACCCGTCGAGCGAGGAGGCCTCAGTGGCCGTCGACGACCTCAAGCGCATCTATGCAGCACAGGGACGCCTGCCTGAGCTCGCCTCGTTTGTAAACTCCGTGGGCGGCGCACCGCGCATCGACCCCTCCGAGCTTGATGCCGCCGCATTCCGCTCGGCCGAAGATCTCTATGACTCCGGCGCAGGCTCCACAGCACGCCTCGAAGCATATCTGCGCTACTATCCCTCGGGCCAGTTCGCGCCCCAGGCCCTCTATTATCTGGCCGAAAGCGCCGATGCCGCCGGACGCCGCGACGAGGCCATAGCCCATGCCTCGCGGATAATCGCCGACCATCCCCACGCCGAAGTGGCCGAGGACGCCCTCCTGCTCCGCGCACGCAACGAAGCCGAGGCCGGCCGTACAGCCGAGGCCCTCGAGTCATACACCATGCTCGAGTCCATGGCTTCAACCCCCGCCAACCTCACCAAGGCACGCTTCGGGGTAATGGAGACAGCGCTCATCACCGAAGACTATCCGCGGGTGGTAAGCGAGACCCGGAAGCTTCTCGCCACATCCACCACATCCGGCGCCGAACTCCGCCAGGTGAAATATGCCCGCGCCGTGGCCCTGAACCACACCGGCGACACCTCCGGCGCCATGGAACTCTGGACGGAGCTTTCAGCCGATCCCTCCGACGAAGCCGGAGTGCGCTCGTCGGTGCTCCTGGCCGAAGCTCTCCTCCGCCAGGGCGACGCCGCCAAGGCCCAGAAAGTGGCCGATGCCCTCATTAACGCCAATCCCTCCCACCAGTACTGGCTTGCGAGAGGTTTCATAGCCCTGAGCGACGCCCTGCGCGCCCAAGGCGAGACATTCGAGGCTGACGAGTACCTCAAGAGCCTCAAGAGCAATTATCCCGGCGATGAAGCCGATATTTTCCAAATGATTGAAGCACGCCTGAAGAAATGAAAACTACCATAGCCCGTATAACCCTCCTCTGCGCGGCCGCGGCCGCCCTCCACGCATCGGCGCAGTCGCTGCAAAAGGAAATCAACGTGCGCCACGAAAGCGCTCCCGAGCGCATCGACTCGCGGCGCCTCCCGCTCAACCCGCTTGTGACCCTTCCAAAGTCGGCCGCAAGCAATCTCCGCTACAGCTCACGCGACATACGCATAGACGTGCCGCAGGCGCTCACCACCCTCGCTCCGGCATCCTACGGCGACACTCTCCCCTATTCACCCTTCAGGGGATACGCCTCGCTCGGATTCATGACGCCGTTCAACCTCGACCTCTCGGCCGGATACAAGCTGCTTGACAGCGACCGCACCCTTCTGAACGCCTGGCTGCAATACAACGCCACGACCTATCGCCACGACGATAGGAGCCACGGATATGTGCGCCGCCACACCGCCACAGCCGGCCTGAGCCTGCGCCGTGCCGTGGGCCGCGAATCGTTCATCGATGCCTCGCTCGACTATACCTTCGCGCGCTACAACACTCCGCCGTTCGACGACTATGTGACCAAATACCCCTACCAGACCGTTCACCGCCTCAACGCCTCGGCTCTATGGAGTCTGAGCCGCTCTGAATTCTTCTGCGGCGTGGGCGCTGCCTACTCCCGCTTCGCATTCGCCAACGAGATTCCGGAGATAGGAGCCATAATAGGAAGCAATCTTTCAAGAGCGGCATCGACAGATCCCCATAAGGCATCCGAAAACGTAGGTCGCATAATGGCATCACTGGGCGCATACACCTCGGAGAACTCTCATCTGGGAATCGACCTTGACCTGAGCATGGTAGCCAACTCCGAATCATCGTCGCTGGACTGGGCATATACATCTCTTTCCAACAACGCTTTGGTTCAGTGTATTGACGGCGGACGCGATTCATGGACCCACGGCCTCGCCACCTTCCTGCCCTATTACCGTCTGGCTTCCGACCAGCTCGACCTCCGTCTGGGCGCCCGCGTGCAGCTCACCATCAACTCCGGCAAGGCTTTCCACATAGCTCCCGACGCATCTGCCACGTGGCATCCCTCGTCAAGCTTCAATTTCTATGTGAAAGCCGGAGGAGGCGAGGTGCAGAACACCCTTGCATCGCTTTACGACGTAACCCCCTATACCACCTCGCTGCTCACCTACGCCAACTCCCACGTGCCCATCACAGCCGAGGCCGGATTCACCATCGGCCCCTGGCGCGGAGCCTACGTAGGCGTCTCGGCCACCATGGCCCGCGCCAACGACTGGCTCATGCCCGTGGCAAACAGCTATTCCGACCTATCCACCTCGTTCCATCCCGTGGACATGAAGGGCTACAAACTCGCCGTAAACGCAGGCTATACCTACCGCTCCCTTCTGGCCCTGACGCTCCGCGCCGAAATGGCTCCCCAGAAATACGACAAGGGCTATTATCTGTGGCGCGACCGCGCACGCTATGTGCTCGACGCCGCCCTTACCGTAACGCCCATCAAGCCGCTGGACTTAACCGTGGGCTGGACTTACCGCGGAAAGCGCAGCCAGGCCGAAATCTGGGCCACAGGCGACTTTGAAAGCCCCGACTTCCACAGCGCGCTGCTCCCGCTCGGAAACATCTCCGACCTCCATCTCGACGTCGCCTACCGCTTCAACTCCCGCTGGAGCGCGTTTGGCTCGGCCTCGAACCTCCTCAACCGCAAATATGCCCTCATAGGCATGATGCCCGCGCAGGGCATCCACGGCCTCGTGGGAGCCAACTATAACTTCTGATTCCCCATTTCCCCGACCCCATGGATTCAAATCCCTCTCCAGCGCAAGCCGCCAGTCAGAGCGACAGCGTGGTAATTATCCCCACCTACAATGAGAAAGAGAACATCTCCGCCATAATCGACGCGGTGATGAATCTGCCTCACGCATTTGATGTGCTCGTGATCGACGACGGCTCTCCCGACGGCACCGCCGATATCGTGAGAGAGAAAATGAAGGAACGTCCCGGGCGCATACATCTGGTGGAGCGCGCCGGAAAACAGGGACTCGGCACTGCCTACATAGCCGGATTCAAATGGGCGCTGGAGCGTCCGCACTATCTCTACATATTCGAGATGGACGCCGACTTCTCCCACAATCCCGCCGACCTGATGGGACTGTATGCCATCTGCTCGTCGGGCGAGGCCGACATGGCCGTGGGCTCACGCTATGTGACCGGCGTCAACGTGGTCAACTGGCCCATGGGACGCGTGCTGATGTCATACTACGCATCGGCCTACGTGAGATTCATAACCGGAATGCCTATCCGCGACACCACCGCCGGATTCGCATGCTACACCCGCCAGGTGCTTGAGACCATACCGCTGGACAAGATACGCTTCAAAGGCTACGCGTTCCAGATAGAAATGAAGTTCACCACCTACAAATACGGCTTCCGCATCAAGGAACACCCCATAATCTTCGTGAACCGTGTGCTCGGCACCAGCAAGATGTCGAGCGGCATATTCGGCGAAGCCGTGTTTGGCGTGATAAGCCTGAAAGTCAACAGCTGGTTCAAGAAATATCACCGTAAAAACAATCCCCTTATTCCCGGAAATGGAAAGTAAGCCCGTAACAGTCATACACCGCGCCTCGATAGTCAACGAGGGACGCGCCTTCACCGGCTACGTAGCGGTGGAGGGAGAGTTTATAACCGCCGTGGGCGAAGGCGAGGCTCCCGCCGAACTGATAGCCGGGGCCGACAGCGTGGTAGATGCCGCCGGACGCCTGCTGCTGCCCGGTATAATCGACACCCACGTGCACTTCCGCGACCCGGGCCTAACACATAAGGCCGACATGGCTACCGAAAGCCTCGCAGCCGTGGCCGGAGGCGTGACCTCGTTCATCGACATGCCCAACACGCGCCCCGCCACCGTGAGCACCGAGGCCGTCGAGGCAAAGATGCGCCGCGCATCGGAGGTGTCGCTGGCCAACTACGGTTTCTTCATAGGTGCAACGGCCGACAATATCGACGCTCTGGCCGCGGCCGACTATTCGCGCATAGCCGGCGTGAAGCTCTTCCTGGGCTCGTCGACCGGAGGAATGCTCCTCACCGAGCAGGAATATCTGGAAAAGCTGTTCTCTACGGTGCCCGCGCTGATAGCCGTGCACGCCGAAGATGAAGCGATACTCCGCGCCAACCGCGATGCTGTCGTGGCACGCTACGGCGAGAACCTCACCATGGATTTCCACCCCGTAATCCGCAACCACCGCGCATGCTTCGAGGCCTCGAAACGTGTGGTGGACCTTGCGCGCCGCCACAACCACCGCCTGCATCTGCTCCACGTGTCCACCGCCGACGAGCTTTCACTCCTCCATCCCGGTACTCCAGAGGATAAACTGGTGACGGCGGAGACCTGTCCGCAGTATCTGGCGTTCTCCGACGAGCAGTATGCCATGCTGGGCACGCGCATAAAATGCAATCCGGCCATTAAGCGTCCGGCTGACCGCGACGCCCTCCGTGACGCCGTGAACACCGGGCTCATCGACACCATAGCCACCGACCATGCGCCCCACCTGCCCGAAGAGAAATCGGGCACCGCACTCACCGCCGCATCCGGCATGCCACTGATACAGTTTTCGCTCACGCTGATGCTACAGATGGCCGAGGAAGGCTTCTTCACAGTGCCTCTGCTGGTGGAGAAGATGGCCCACAACCCCGCCATAATCTATGGAATAGACCGCCGCGGATTCATACGTCCCGGCTATTACGCAGACCTCACGCTGGTGAACAACGACTGCGAGCCCTACACCATCACCGACCAGTGGGTGCTGAGCCGCTGCGGCTGGACTCCGCTCGACGGCCTGACGGTAAGCAACAAGGTTGACATGACATGGGTCAACGGCCGCCTGGCCTACCGCTTCGGCGTCGGGTTCTCCGACGTGCGCGGCCTGCCCCTGAGCTTCGGGCACAAGAACCAATAACAACACAACAGTCAATAACCACAAGCCATGATAGACTTCACATACTGCGCGCCCACGCGCTACCGCTTCGGCCACGGAGCCGAAAACCATGCAGGCGACGAACTCAGCGCCCTCGGCTGCAAAAAAGTGCTTCTTGTCTACGGCCATTCGTCGGCCGAACGCAGCGGCCTGATAGACCGCGTGGAGGCATCGCTCAAGGCAGCCTCCATCCAGTGGCATATACTTAAAGGGATTGACCCCAACCCTACGGACGGCCCCGTGCGCGAAGGCATTGAAATCTGCCGCCGCGAAGGCATAGACGGTCTGCTTGCCGTGGGCGGCGGCTCGGTTATTGACACAGCTAAGGCTATAGCCGCAGGTGTGCCATATCAGGGCGATTTCTGGGACTTCTGGGCCGGAAAAGCCGTAATAAACGCCGCGCTCCCCGTAGGCGTGGTGCTCACCATTCCTGCAGCCGGGTCCGAAGGCTCGGGCAACTCCGTGATTACCAACACCGCCACAAACGCCAAGATAAGCCTGCGCACCGACTTCTGGCTGCGACCGAAATTCGCGCTCCTCGACCCCGAACTGACATTCTCTCTCCCCCCGTTCCAGACCGCCTGCGGCATCGCCGACATGATGGCGCATATCTACGAGCGCTATTTCTCCCCCACCACCCAGGTGGAGGTGACCGACCGCGTGGCCGAAGGCGTTCTCCGCGCCATAGTGGAAGAAGGCCCGAAAGTGATGGCCGACCCCACCGATTATCAGGCACGCGCCAACATAATGTGGGCAGGTACGCTGGCCCACAACGGAGTGTGCGGATGCGGCCGCGCCGAGGACTGGACCTCCCATGCCATGGAACATGAGGTGAGCGCCCTCTACGGAGTGGCCCACGGCGCCGGTCTGGCCGTGGTGATGCCCGCATGGATGACGTTCATGGCTCATCACGCCCCTGCCAAAGGCGCGCAGATGGCTCGCCGGGTGTTCGGCGTGGACATTGCCGGCGACGATACCGCCGTGGCACTTGAAGGCATCGCACGGCTGCGTGCATTCCTCAAATCGCTGGGATTGCCGCTTACATTCGCCGAGCTCGGAATTGCGAACCCTGACATTCCCGCAATGGTAGAGGCCCTGCACCGCAACAAAGGTGAGGAAATAGGCGGTTACTACCGTCTGAGAGCCCCGCAGACCGAAGAGATTTACCGCCTCTGCCTATGATTGCGGTGGAGCGGGTGACACCCGATGCATATGCCGCTCTGTTTTCAGACCGCGCGCCGGGCTTGCATACAGTGTTCAACTCTCCCGCGTTCACCCAGCTGTACACCCACAAATGCCCCGGCATACACTATCTGGCATTCCGTCGCCGCAACAGGGTTGTGGCCGGAATCATCGCCGGAGAAACCGGCGGTATGCTGCAATCACCCTTCTCGGCCCCTTACGGAGGTTTTACACTTCTGGGAGCCCCGGCCATAGCTCTTATTACCGAACTGACTGACGCCCTCACCGGCTACGCCCGTGAGCTTGGTCTCGGCATCCGCATAACCTTGCCGCCCGTGCACATAGCTCCGGCTGAAATCTCGGCATGGGCCTACGTTCTCGGGCTTCGTGAAGGAATAAAAATTACCACCGACATCAACTATCACATCCCTCTTGACGGAACCGCGGCCTACGATAGCCGTATGGCCCCCGCTGCCCGTCGTAATCTGCGCCGGGGTTTCAGCTCCAATCTGAGTTTCCACCACCTGGAAGCCACGCCGGAAGCCATAAAGCGCGCCTACACCATTATCAAGACCAATCACGAGGCGATGGGCCACCCTATGAACGTTTCGGAGACGGACACCGTGCGGACATGTATGGCGCTTCATGGCGATTTGTTTACTGTCACGGGCCCCGATGGCAAAGATGTGGCAGCGGCAATATTTTACCGCTCATGCAAGGGTATAGCCCACAACGCCGTATGGGGCGACATCCCCGCCTACCGCTCCCTGCGCCCAATGAACTTTCTCGCCCACGGCATAGCCTGCCACTACCGCGCCGAAGGCCTGAAAACCCTCGACCTCGGCACCGCCAGCCTTTGCGGTCACCCCCAGCCCGGCCTCTGCCATTTCAAAGAAACCCTCTCCGCCCTCCCCTCCCTCAAATACACCTTCGTGTTCTGACTGAATAAAATAGAATATGAACTTTTATCTCCAATATTTTGTTTTTGATACTAAATTTAGTATTTTTGCATAAAAGGCTGCCAGATGAGTAAAAAAGAAAAACTAATAGCACGACTTTTATGCCGTCCTAAAGACTTTACATATGACGAAGCCAGGACTCTCCTCTGTGCCCTCGGTTTTGAGGAAAGAAGCAAGGGGAAGACATCGGGATCAAGAGTCGAAGTTACAAGGGACAAGGCTACTATATTACTACATAAGCCACACCCATCTGGCGAACTTAAGCCTTATCAAATAAGACAATTAATTGAGGTAT
>VSPV01000120.1 GCA_009775605.1 Paramuribaculum sp. | reverse complement strand
AATGAGGAAGATGTCCCGGAACAATCATGGGCAAGATATATCTTCGGAGTCTGTCGGGAGATACTCAAACGTGGCGGTACAGTCAAGGGTTTTGACGCTGTTTTCGCTGGCAACGTGCCTCTTGGGGCTGGTCTCAGTTCTTCTGCCGCTCTCGAAAGCTGTTTCGCTTTTGCGCTCAACGACCTTTTCAACGACAACGATATTGACAAGTTCGAGCTTGCGAAAATCGGGCAGTCAACGGAACACAATTACTGTGGTGTAAACTGTGGTATCATGGACCAGTTCGCTTCAGTAATGGGACAGGCTGGTAAACTCATGCGTCTTGACTGTCGTTCAATGGAATTCGAATATTTCCCCTTCGCGCCGAAAGACTACGAACTCATCCTGATAGATTCGAGAGTAAAACACGAACTTGCTGACTCGCCATATAATAAACGCAGGGCATCTTGTGAACGTGTAGCAAAGCGGCTGGGACTGGAGACTCTCCGTGAGGCCACCATCCCCATGCTGAAATCTATCCGTACCGACATATCAGCCGAAGATTATTTCAGAGCCAAATTCGTAATTGAGGAGAAAGACCGTGTGCTTGCGGTTTGTGAGGCACTGATCTCGGGCGATTATGAGACAGTCGGTAAAAAGATGTACGAAACACATCAAGGATTATCTGATGACTATGAGGTAAGCTGTGAAGAACTCGATTTCCTCAACGATATCGCACGCGAGTGTGGAGTTACCGGCTCGCGTATCATGGGAGGTGGATTCGGAGGCTGTACCATCAATCTCGTAAAGAAAGACCTTCGGGATAAGTTTATCGAGACCGCAAAAACAAAGTTCAATGAAAAATACGGCCACGAGCCTAAGGTTTATCCCGTCATCATCAGCGACGGTGCCCGCAAAGTGACCGATTAAAATAACTCATATTATGAAACCTACATTATTCGTTCTTGCTGCCGGAATGGGCAGCAGGTATGGAGGGTTGAAACAACTCGATACTCTTGGCCCGAATGGTGAAACGATCATGGATTATTCAATCTACGATGCTATTCAGGCTGGTTTCGGAAAGGTCGTGTTTGTTATCCGAAAGGATTTCGAACAGGATTTTCGAGACAAGATTCTATCAAAGTATGAAGGACATATTCCCGTAGAGATAGTTTTTCAGGCAGTGGACAAACTTCCCGCTGGATTTGTCTGCCCTGCCGACCGTACAAAACCGTGGGGTCCTGCTCACGCGGTCCTGATGGCTAAAGGGGTCATAAAGGAACCTTTTGCGGTTATAAATTCCGATGATTTCTATGGACGCAATTCATATGAGGTGCTTGCCAAAGAATTGATGCGTTCCCGTGATTGCAAAGGAGACTACTGCATGGTAGGTTTTCGCCTCGGTAACACTGTTACTGAGAATGGTGGCGTGAACCGTGGTGTCTGTCAGACTAATGACGGTCTGCTGTCATCAGTTGAGGAATGTAAAGAAATTAAGTATAACGATGCTCACGAGATATCCTACAAAGATTCCGATGGCAAAGAACACAAACTTGATGTCAATGTGCCTGTTTCCATGAATATGTGGGGTTTCACACCCGACTACTTCGACTATGCTGAAAGAGAGTTTGCCAAATTCCTTGACAAAGATTTGACGACCCCGAAAGCGGAACAGGTTATACCCGATGTGGCTGATGCTCTGATCAAGTCTCATGAGGCAACAATAAAAGTTCTGGATACTGATTCACACTGGTTCGGTGTAACTTATGCGGAAGACCGTCCGGGGGTCGTGGCTAAATTCGCCGAACTCCACAAAAATGGTGAATATCCTGATTCCTTGTTCAAAGGTTAATAATTATACTCCATATAGTATTATAAGAGGGAAGGTCATATATCGTTGAGCTTCCCTCTTCTTCCATTTTGAGGAGTTAAAATTAGGGCTGATTTTTTATCTTCTGCGGCCTGATTTCGGAGTTTTGCCGAGACGGGCGGCGGCTGCGCGGGCGCATCTGCGGGCACGTTCAATTTCTTCCTCGTCCTTGCGGTCACGCCAGTTGTCATCGTTGGACGAACCGCCTCCGCCGCTACCGGTTGAAACGGTGTCGAGGGCTGTGAGACCAACAAACAGGGCAACTGCCATGTCGGTAAGCTCCTGCCAGTTTACAATCTCACGGTAGTCAAACTCATCGTCGAAGACCTGCATGACATCGTTGGGAATGTAGAATTGAGAAGTTTTGCCTCCATGTGTAAGCTCGTATCTCGATGTCCCTTCTTGCAAAGAGGTATAATCCGGGACTTGTTTGTTAGGAGATACAACAGGCTTTGATACAACAGGCTTTGATATAACAGGCGCAACCGGCTTTGTTCCGACTTTCTTGACGGGCTGATTCACCTTTTCTTCGGACTGACTGTGAAGTCTTTTCCATGTGTCTTCTATCCTCGATGCTGTCAGCTTGCGGCCTGTGCCAAGTTCGGATGCCTTGAATCTGGCTTTACCCATTCCGATAGAATAACCGTAAGGGCCTTTCTTGCCGGGGCGTATCATAATGGAGTAACCCTTTGCCCGGATCCGTGCGGCATAATCTTCCCATGACCATAACGGCATCGCACGCAGAATATCCATAAGGTCGTCGGCAACCTTATCGGCGTTCATCCTGTGGATTTCGGCGGCTGTTATCCATCCTCGCTGAATCGCCACGTTCTGAGCCGCTTCTTGAGCGCGGATGTGTATGTTGTGGTCGTTGTTGGTCATGCCGTAGCGGTCTTTCCGGCACACGGCGGCGTGAAGATGCGGTATGCCGCTGTCGGACTCATAATGAAGCCAGACAGTGCAGATGCTGTTCGCAATGTTGGTTTTATGCGAATAAATCTTGCCGTTTTCATCCGTCAATTCTATCCTGTCGAACTCCCTTACGAAGTCATCCCACAGTTTCTGCCAGTCCTGCATTGTGAAGTTTTCTGTATGTTCCCTTGCCGGACTGATTTCCATACGGATAACATTCTTCTTCATCGGTGCACCGGCTTTCATCAGATCCCAGATGCCCTGTGCATCAAGGTCAAAAGGGAGCAGATAATCCTTGACATGATATATAAGTTCAGGGTGTTCCTTGTGCCTCGACTCGCCGGTAATATACCTGATGTCATTGATGCCGTGACTTATTGATGCCGCTTTTCCTATCATGACCGTTCCTGTTCCTTGTCTGTTTCAGATGATGTTCCCGGTATGCGGTTCGGGGAGAAATATCTGTTGATTATATCGGTGATGAGTTCCGCAGTCCTGCGGAGGCGTACCAACGCCTCGGTCATCCACGGCTGGTTACGGAACATCGCCATGCGCTCGTCCTGCGGCATGGCGTACAGCATCGAGGTATATTTGGCATAGTCGCTTCGGGCGATTATAAGCTCGTCACGGACAGCCGTCTGTGCCGGTGTCAGGCGTGATTTCGGCTCATATCCGCACGCCCGTGAAAGCAGGTACTCGCTCCGGTTCATACCGCACTGTCCGGCAAGTTTCTCTATCTTTTCCCTCTGCGACTTGCTGACGCGGAAAGAAAGGGATGAAGTGCGTCTTTCTCTATGATTCTCGTTATTATTGCTCATGAATGTGTGTAAAAGTTTAAATTGTTATAAATGAAACCGGTGCGAGCCTGCGAGCGGCGTCCCGTTGCCAGAAGTGGCAACGCAAAAAGCCGTGTGTGGAAAGACCGACAGGGAATGTAATACAGCGGCATATCTTGCAACGAAATCCCTGTTTCCTGCTTTCCTGCGGCTTAAGACATACGGCTAACCGTGGGTTAACTATGGGGCAACCCGCAACCCGGAAGATTCACCGTATCGGCTGCCGGAAGCTCAGTCCGCATTGAAAAAGGCGGGGTTGCGGATATAAGGCTTGTCAGGGCGGCTCCAGCCCAGTACGGAGGGGAATGTCATCACCGACCCTACAAGTGAACGGTTCGTGTAGATAAGCCCGGCCTGTTCCATCCTGTCAAGGAGATTGCGCAATCGGGTCCGGTTCATCTGCCATTGCTCCGCGAGGCGAAGCTCCGAATACTGCGCCTGTCCAGGTCGCAATGCTAGAGGGCGGCGGAAGTCGTTTGACACTTTCGCATTTACAGCCATTCTTGACAGCAGGTCATAAAAGAGGACTGTGTTGCTTACCTTGTCGCCGCGTTTGTTCTCGGTGGTGCCGCTAAGCAGATTCATCGCCTCGACAGTCATTCTGAGAGTAATGATTT
Organism: Paramuribaculum sp.; assembly: GCA_009775605.1. Taxonomy (GTDB): domain Bacteria; phylum Bacteroidota; class Bacteroidia; order Bacteroidales; family Muribaculaceae; genus Paramuribaculum. The sequence goes on along the minus strand of VSPV01000120.1, from coordinate 3,722 downwards.
CAAAGCGCGACGGTATTTGAAATTTGTATGTTTCCTTGGATTGTTCGTTCATGTGTCCTTGTTTGCATCGTAAGTGCGACCAGAATGTTGGCGGATAGAAGATGATATACCAGATGAAATTAATCTGAAATTATTCCTTGTATGTTTTCGCCATCCGCGCAACACTCCGGTTCACGGTTCAAACTGTTACTTCCCTGACATTGATGAGTTGTAGAACTGTATCATCCTCACGCCCTCGTCAATGTCGGTCCTGCATCGTGCGATTTCACTGACGGTGAACATTGCCGCCGTCATCTCCTCCTTGTCGAGATAGCGGATAGCAGATTTGACAAGCTGATGGGCTCGCGCCTGACGGTGTTCCGAAAGTTCCTGCACGGACATCTCCTTCCTGTTCGTTCCGGCGTTGAGATAGAGATTGAGACGGTGACGGTCGGAACTCTTCACCGCCGACGCTTCCTGATTGCCCGCGCCGATGGCGATACAAGCCGCAAGCGCGTCCGCTTCATGTATGCCCAGCGAGGATAACAATTTGCGTTCTATCTGAATTATCTGCGATTCTTCAATCGTTTTGCTCTTTCTCTCCTTACGGTGAAGTGCCGGAGCATCCATCGCTTCGATGGTCTGTTCCACATTCTGAATAGTAGGTTTGGTTGTTTCTGTCATGATTTATAAGAAATTTGGTTATGGTCTGATACTGTTTTTAAGGATGTAGGCCTGTGCCTGACTTTCGATTTCCCCGTCCGTTGCGACGCGGACACTGCGCTGCCACTTGTCGAGGTCTTCGGGGTCGAAGTAACAGAGCTTGCCTCCCGGCTTGTAGTACGGGATGACACGGCGCATCATCAGCTTGTAGAGATAGCTGAGCTTGATTCCGAGATATTCAGCCGCCTCGGTCGGCGTCAACATACTTGGTTTTGCCATTGAAATTGCTGTTGGTTATGTTATTATTTTCAATTAGTTTTCTTGTTCGGACTGCAAAGCTATAATACAGGAATGGAAATCAAACGAAGATGGCTGTATAAGCGACTGCCTTTTAAGCTTATCTATGAAAATCGCAAAATCGGCACCGATTTTCGGCACTCGTTCACACCGTTACAGCAGTTTAAATTGTGAATAGCAGGGCAAGAAAAATCCCCATGCCGGACAAGGCACAGGGAAAAAATTTAATTTATGTCGGCATTTCCGCAAACAGGGAACGGAACTTTATAAAAGGAGATAGGTGGTGCTATTCAAAAGCCTTGTCAATCCGGCTCACGGCATCATCTTTCTTCTGGTCAACAATTTTTCCGTAGATCTGAGTCGTCTTCACATTGGCGTGACCAAGCAGCTTCGATACTGTATAAAGGTCTGCGCCGAGTGTCAGCAGCATGGTGGCGAAGGTATGCCTTGATGTATGGAACGTGACATGCTTTGACAGTCCGGCTTCCTTCGCCCATGCTTTTATAAGGTCGTTCAGATACTGTCCTTTCGGCAGCCGTGCAAAAACATTGTCGCTGTCGGCGGCATCGCCACGCTCCGGCATCCATGCCGTCGCCTGTTTTGAAAGTGGGAGATAGTTCGGTGTCGCGGTCTTCTTCATGACGATTCCGACTCGCCAGATGTCACCGTCGCGCACAAGGTCTTTCCATTTGAGCGCATAAACATCGCTCAAGCGCAGACCGCAGTAGCATGAGAACATGAAGGCGCGCTTGACAATCTCATGCGAGCACTCAGTGGCTATAAGAGTCCTGATTTCGTCGATTGACAAGTATTCCCTCTTGCTTTCGGGTGCTTTGATACGTTCCTGCGGAGTAAGACGATTCACCGGATTGTCGGGAATCACATCAGCCTGCACAGCGGCGTTGAGTGCGGAATTGAAGATGCCAAAATATCCTCGCTGGGTATAAGCGGCTATCGCCTTCCTTTGAGGTGAGCGGTAATCATTGCGTAAATAATTAATGAAGCCAAGAAGAAACTCCTTGTTCACATCCTTCATCCTCGCTCCTTTGCGATACATTTCAAGTATTCGTTTGAGCTTCCTGACAATCTTCATGCCCCGTGCGCCGTTCTTCTCTCTGTCTTCCTTATAGGTGTCGAGCCAGTCGGAAACGAGGATGCCGGCACGTTTGGAAACGTGGCGCAACGAAGCCCTGTCTTCGGTAAGCTGGATTATACGCTGTGACTTTATCTTCTCGGCTGCCGCCATTGTGGTGCGGTTCTGCTCCTTGATATTGGCGTTCAGTTCAGGAAGGATGTAGAGTTTCAGGTATTCGTAACTGCGTTTGCCGTCAACGTAGATGTCAAGGTATATCGACTTTGAGCCGTTTGCGAGCTTCTTGAATCGCATCCTTACCGGCTCTTTTAATTTAGTAGTTCTTGGTCTTGCCATTGGAGAGTTGTTTATAAAAGGTAAAAATTGAATAATTGTATGGGCGTTTTATCGGACTGATTGAAAAATTCATTGCGTCAGCTACCATTCGATGCCGTCCGCGAGACATACGGCGTTGTCCTTTGCCTTGTCGATAATCCTGGCGTAAATCTGTGTCGGTTTCACGCTTGAATGTCCGAGCATCTTCGACACCGTATAAATGTCTGTTCCTAACGTAAGCAACATCGTTGCGAAGGTATGACGGGAGGTGTGGAAAGTGACGGCTTTGGTTATCCCTGCGGCTTTCGCCCAGTTCTTCAGATATCGTAAAATAGCTTGGCGTGTAAGGGTAGGGAAAACAAATTCACCTGTCCTGTCCGGCATCCATTTCATCGCCTGTGCGCTCAACGGTATGTGGAGGACACGCTGGTTCTTGCTTGCCACGATTCCGATTTTCCACCGCTCGCCGTCATTGGTGATGTTTTCCCATTTGAGACTGATGACATCGCCCAACCGAAGACCGCAAAAACATGAAAACAGGTAGGCTCGTTTGACGGTCTCGTTATCGCACGGGGTGCCTATAAGAGCCTTTACCTCGTCAATCGTCAGATACTCGCGTTTGGTCTTTGGGGTCTTGGGTTTGTCATTCCGGGATAGCCTGTACCACGGATTTGAGGCAATTTTCCCTGTCTGAACCGCCATGTTGAGTGAGGTTAGAAAATATCCGGTTATATTGAAAATGGATTTAGGACTGAGTTTCTTCCCGGCTCTTGTACGGTATTTATCACGCAGATAGGTTATGAGCCGTAGGCAGAAAGCCTTGTCAACATCCTTGAGTATGGTCGTGCTGTCAAATTCAGTAAGGATACGGGTATAATTAACAAGACGGTCGGCAGTCCTGATGCCTTGCCGTTTCTTCTCGGCTACAAAAGTATTGAACCATTCCGACATCGTGACTGGAGGTTCTTCTACAACAGGAGCGGATTTCGATGAAAAGTATTCATCGATTCGCTGATGCAAGAGGTCATTCGCCTTGCGCATGGTGCGGGCGTTCTCCCTTCGGGCTTTCTCGTTTGTCTCGGCTATGAGGAACAGCCCCGTGTTCTCATAGTGATGCTTCCCGTCATAAAAATGGTCGATAAGGATAGCCTTGCGGTCTCCGGCCCGTTTCTGGAACCGCAGGTTAATCGGCACATTCCCGGCTATTTGTTTCCTGTTTCTTCCCATATTGGAGAGAGGTTTGTGTATTAGAAAAATTCAATATAAATTCGTGACACGTTTCCGATGTTTTCCTATTCTTAACACGGTGTTTGTCAGTACGGCAAAGTTACAAAATAAATCTCAAATCCATCTCACTTTGGGAAACAAAAATGAC